>DASPKW010000001.1:0-13606 GCA_035627895.1 Tepidisphaeraceae bacterium
CGATCCCCTGGCCCTTGATTTCGTGGGGCATCCCCACCACCGCCGCCTCGGCCACCGCGTCGTGGGCGACCAGGGCACTTTCGATCTCCATCGTCCCCAGCCGGTGGCCGGAGACGTTGATCACGTCGTCGACTCGGCCCATGATCCAGAAGTAGCCGTCTTGGTCGCGCCGGGCGCCGTCGCCGGTGAAATACATGCCGGGGACGTCGGACCAGTATTGTTTCACGTAGCGATCGGGGTCGTTGAAGATTCCGCGGAGCATGGAGGGCCAGGGCTTGCGGATGACGAGCAGGCCGCCCTGGTTGGGGCCGAGCTCCTTGCCGTCCTTGTCGACGATGGCGGCGTCGATGCCGAAGAACGGGAGTGTGGCGGAGCCGGGCTTGGTGGGGGTGACGCCGGCGAGCGGGGTGATCATGATCGCGCCGGTCTCGGTCTGCCACCAGGTGTCGACGATCGGGCAGCGGCCGTGGCCGATCACCTGGTGGTACCACATCCAGGCCTCGGGATTGATCGGCTCGCCGACGGAGCCGAGCAGGCGCAAGGAAGAGAGGTCGTGCTTGTCGACGAGCTCGCGGCCGGCGCGCATGAACGCGCGGATCGCGGTCGGGGCGGTATAGAAGAGCGTGACCTTGTGGCGCTCGATGATGTCCCAGAAGCGGCTGAAGTCGGGGTAGTTGGGGGCGCCCTCGTACATGAGGGTGGTCGCGCCGTTGGCGAGCGGGCCGTAGACGACGTAGGAGTGGCCGGTGATCCAGCCGACGTCCGCGGTGCACCAGTAGACGTCCTCATCGTGCATGTCGAAGACGTACTTGGTGGTCAGGTAGGTGCCGACCATGTACCCGCCGGTCGTGTGGATGATGCCCTTGGGTTTGCCGGTGGAGCCGGACGTGTAGAGGATGAAGAGGAGGTCCTCGGCGTCCATGTGCTCGGCGGGGCAGTCGGTCGATTGGCCGGCGATCAGGTCGGACCAGAGGACGTCGCGGCCGGCGGTCATGGTGACGTCGTTGCCGGCGTGCTTGAGGACGACGACGGTCTTGACGCGCTGGGTCTTGGTGAGGGCCTCGTCGACGTTCTTCTTGAGCGGGACGACGCTGCCGCGGCGGTAGCCGCCATCGGCGGTGATGATGACGTTGGACTCGGCGTCCTCGACGCGGTCGACGATGGCTTGGGAGGAGAAGCCGCCGAAGATCACGCTGTGGGCGACGCCGAGCCGCGCGCAGGCGAGCATGGCGACGGCGGCCTCGGGGATCATGGGCATGTAGATCGTGACGCGGTCGCCCTTCTTCAGGCCCAGCGTCTTCAGGCCGTTAGCGAACTGGCAGACGTCGTTCTTGAGCTGGTTGTAGGTGATCCGGCGGACGGCGTAGTTGCCCTTCTGGCCCCCCTGCTCGGGCTCGCCTTCGAAGAGGATCGCGACCTTATCGCCGCGGCCCTGGGCGATCTGGTGGTCGAGGCAGTTGTAGGCGACGTTGGTCTTGCCGCCGACGAACCACTTCGCATCCGGCAGGTTCCACTCAACGACCTTTTCCCAGCGGGCGAACCACGAGAGCTCGGACGCACACTTGGCCCAGAAGATCTCGGGCTCGGTGATCGACTGGCGGTACATCTGGTCGTACTGCTCGCGCGAGTTGATCCAGGCCTTGGCGACGGTGGCGGCGGGCGGGTTGAAGACCCGATCCTCGGTCATCGTGGATTCGATCCCGGTGCTGCTGGGGGTGGGCTGGTCGGCCATGGGGTGGGAGGCGCCTCCGCGCGGTGTGATGGTCGGATGTGAGAGTGTGCAGTACGACGGAAGATCAGGAATGTTAAACCGAGGAGGGCGGGACGCCAAGGAGGGCGACTGCGGGAGGGCGAGGCTCCGTCCGAGCCGATCGATTTGCGGGAGATCGCGTTGACGTCTTGTATCCGCCCCGCTTGCGGGGCGCGTCTAGCGGCACCTCGTAGTCCGGAACCTAATCGCCACGGCAGCGCCTCGGGACGCGCCCCGCAAGCGGGGCGGCTACAAGAGGCTGATGGCGCCGCTCGCCGTCCGACGGAGAAGCGCGCGCCGTATTCCCGCGCGCCGGCGTTTCGGCTAATCTAGCGGACACGTCGCCGGGCCTGCGGAGACCCGGGCTCCACTTCACTTCGCACGCGAACTGTGATCCCCATGAACCGACTCACCGCCGCGATTCTCGGTACTGCACTCGTGTTCGGCCGGCCCGTTTTCGCGGCGGACCCGCCCGCCGGCGGTGGGGCGCAGGCGGAGCTCGTTGCGCAGCTGCAGGGGAAGGGCAAGACACCACTGACGGCGAAGACGGCGGCGGAATTCGAGACGGCGTACACGACGGCCCTGCCGGCGCTGCTCGACAAGGTGACGACGGACGACCTGGCGCTGCAGAACGTGGCGTTCCACGCGTCGCGGCCGGGGGCCGAGGTCGAGCGGGCGGCGCTGGGGAAAGTCTTGGCGGGGAAGCTGACGGCCGACGCGCCGGTGGATTTGAAACTCGTGCTGCTGCGCCACGTGCAGCGCATCGGGCGAGCGGAGGTCGTGCAAGCGGTGGCGGGGTTGCTCGGCGACGCGGACGCGAACGTGCGCGAGAGCGCGCGGCGGGCGCTGGCGGGGAACCCGTCGAAGGAGGCCGGCGATACGCTGCGGGCGGCGATCGACAAGGCGACCGACCCGGCGTGGAAGGGCGCGCTGGTCGGGGCGCTGGAGTACCGGCGCGAGCCGGGCGATGCGGCGTATTTCGCGAAGCTGGTGACGACGGCGAACGAGCCGGACGCGGTGCGCGTGCCGGCGCTGTTGGCGCTGGCGCGGACCGGGGACGCGACGGCGGCCAAGACGCTGGCCGACGCGCGGATGGATCGATCGCCGGTCATTAAGCATGCGGCGAACGACGCGTACCTGCTCATGGCCGACCGGCTGACGCCGACGGACAAGGACGCGGCGGCGTCGATCTACCGCGAGTACCTGACGAGCCCCGCGCCGTACCGGTACGCGGGGATCATCGGGCTGGGGCGGACGTCGCGGGCGAGCGAGATGGGTCCGTTCGTGGACCTGCTGGGGCACACGGACGTCGAGGCACGCGGGGCGGCGCTTTCGGTGCTGGCGCGGCACAAGGACAAGCTGGTGGCCGCCGCGATCGCGGAAAAGGTGAAGGGGGCCGATGCGCAAGCCAAGCCGTGGCTGATCCGGGCACTGGCGGACCAGGGCGGGAAGGAACACCTGCCGGTGTTCGTGGCGGCGGCATCGGACCCGGACGAGGCGCTGCGGATCCAGGCGGTGCGGGCGCTGGGCGTGGCCGGGGATGCGTCGGCGCTGCCGCTACTGCTCAAGAGCGCGCAGGCGAAGGGCGACGAGCAGGTGATGGCGCGGATGGCGTTGGAGAACTTGCCGGGTGAGGAGATCGATAAGGGGTTGATGCCGCTTGTGGCGAAGGGGTCGACGGCCGAGCGCATCGAGGCGGTGCGGGCGCTGGGGGCGCGGAACGCGAAGGCGGCGCTGGGGTCGATCGTCGCGGCCGCGGGTGCCGACGCCGAGCAGACGGTGCGGAACGAGGCGTACCGGTCGATCGGGTTGCTGGGCGATTACGCGGCGGTGCCTCAGGTGATCAAGCTGGTCGAGGGGGCGAAGGAAGACGCCGACCGCGACGGCGCGGGCAAGGCGCTGGCGGCGCTGGTGCGGAAGAACGACGACCTGGCGGCGCGGCTGACGCCCGTGGTGGACGCGATGAAGGCCGCGGCGGCGCCCGAGGCGAAGGCGGCGTTCCTGGCGGTGCTCGGGCAGGTGGGCGGCGCGCCGGCGCTGGCGGCGGTGCGGGAGGCGGTGAAGTCGACGGACGAGAAGACGCACGAGGCCGCCGTCCGGGCCCTGACGAACTGGACGGACGATGCGCCGCTGAAGGACCTGCTGGCGCTGGCGAAGGAAGAGAAGAAGGAGAACCTGGCGATCCTCTCGCTCCGCGGGCACATCCGGCTGCTCGGGATCAACCGCGATAAGCGCAAAGTGGAGGAGAACCTCAAGCTGTTCGGCGCGGCGTTGGCGGCGTGCAAGCGGCCGGACGAGAAGAAGCAGGTCCTGGGCGGCCTGGGCGACATCAAGGACGTGAAGGCGCTGACGGCGATCGCCCCCCTGCTCGACGACGCGGCCCTGGTGAACGAGGCGGCGGCCGCGGCGCTGAAGGTCGCCGACAAGTACGCGGACAAGGACAAGGCGCTGACGAGGTCGACGCTGGAGAAGGTGCGGGCGGTCTCCAAGAACGACGGGCACAAGAAGCAGGCGGGGGAGATTCTGAAGAAGTTGGGTGGGGAGGAGAAGAAGGATCCGAAGAAGGCGGCGTGAGGGGAGCGGAGGGCGAGGCCCCGTCCGAGCCGCGCGCCGCGGAAACGCCCGATTGGTTCTCGTGGCCGCCTTGCTTGCGAGCGCGTCCACATGCGCTGGTCGCGCGTGCGACCCAAACAACGATCGCCGCCTGCGCGCCCTTCCGACGGCTACTTCGACCCGCGCCCCGGCAAATTCATGCTCCGGCCGACGTCCACCGGGAACCTACGCGTCGGCCGGTTGTCGGCGGCGCGGAACGGCGGGAGCGTCGGGTCGTTCGCGGCCCCCCGGAGGTATTGGCGCTTCGTCACCCTCTCGGACCTCACAAAGTATTGGGGGGAGCCGTGGCGGAGGCGGCCTTGGTCATTCCACTCGCGGTATATGCCGTGCAACTGGCAATCGCACCAGTGGCGCTCGATGTAGACGGTTCGCTGGTCCTCGTTCACCCACCATTCGAAGCCGTCCGGGCGGCCCGCCCGCTTGTATAGGATTTCGGCGAGGTAGACCGAGCCGTCCTCGCGCTCCTGCCGCCACAGGTCGATGCCCGTACCGCGGCGCATGCGGTAGGTCCCGATCTGCCGGCCGTCTCGTGACCACTGTCTGGCCGTGCCGTGCGGGAGGCCGTCTTCGAAGGGCTCGGCCGAGAGCAAATGTCCGGGGACGTCCCAGCGGTATTGCGTACCGTGCTTCTGTCCGTCGCGGAGGGCGTACTCGAAATCGGGTTCGCCGGTCTCGTGGAACCAGCGCACGCCCACGAGCTTTCCGCGCAAGCGGTACTCGGCATTCTTCTTAGCGCCCTCGGGGTACCGTTCCACGACCCGCTGGCGCGCGGCCGCGGGGATGGACGAGCGATACGCCGCGCGATTCGACGTCACTGGGCCCCCGCCGTGCCCGCCAGGGCGTCGCGCAACTCCGCCCGGACGCGCATCAGGATCTGCCCGAGCATGTTCTTTCCCGACCCGTCGCCGCCGTCGCCCCAGTAGGCGTCGCGCTCGGTGTGTTCGATCAGTTTGGCGTCGCCGGTCGCCAGAAGCGTTTCGCGGAGGTCGGCGTGCTGGGTGAACTTGGCGCGGACGGCGTCGGTCATCACGTTGACCTTGGCCGACTCCCAGTCGCGCCTGAGCGGGCGCTTGCGGTCGCGGCCCATGCGGGCGGCGATCATCGGGGAGTTGGCCTTGCGGATCGCGTCCCTGTGGGCGGGGTCTTCGAACTTCTGCGCCTGGAAGTAATGCTCGGTGTTGGGCCAGGTCTTGCCGGCCAGGCGGATCGGGTGGGGGGAGAAGTTCGAGAAGCAACCGTACTCGTCGGCGGTGGAATAGAACCGGATCTCGTCTGGCATACGCGTCCCACGCCGGGAGCGGCAGACGTCTGACGGAAGGGACACGGGGCTCCCGACGGTGCGACACGGGCCCGCGACTTCGTCGCGAATCCGGCTCCACAGGAGTCGGCGCGAGCACCGACCCAGCGGAGGTCGCTCTCGCTCACCCCCCGGCGTATTCGAACCGCGGGACCCGGCGCCCGTCGACGTCGACCTCGCCCTCGAACATCGCGCGCGGGCGGACCCAGAGGTCGCCGGGGCCGTAGAGGGGGCGGTAGACGACGAGTTCTTCGAGGGTTTCGCTGTGGCGGGCGACGCCGACGACTTCGTAGGCGTTGCCCTTGTAGTGGCGGTAGCGGCCGGGGCGGATGGGGCGGAGCGGGGGGAGATCGGGTTTGGCGGGCATCGTGCGTCGTCTTCCGGGACTGTTCGGGCCAACAAGAAGACCACCGGGCGCGAAGCCCGGTGGTCTGGAATTCGTTTCGCGGTCGTGCGCGGCGTGTTACCGCAGGTTCCACAGCGTGCCGTGGCTCGGGGGAATCAGCATGGCTTCGAACATGAAGTCTTCCATGCCCTGCTTGAGTTCGTAGTCCCAGGACCGCAGGACGCGGCTGGTGTTTTCCTCGGTGTTGTACGCGGGGGTCGAGCACCCGCCGAGGGACCCGAGGCCGACCATCCCGCCGACCGCCATCGCGAGCAGTGCAAGCTTCTTCATGACTTCGCCTTCCTGTGCTGAAGATCCATTGGTGCCGTCGACTTGCGGGTCCGAATTTACCGCCCTGCTCAACCGTTTGTCAAAGTGGAAAAGCGGTATCGACAGGGGTGGACTGACTCGGAGTGTACGGGAGGGATGCGCGGGGAGCGCATTAGGGCGGTCGGGCGCGTCAGCAACGCGTTGCGTTGCAGCTATCCGGAGTTCAGCACGCGCAGGCGCGTGCCGCTGGATTCGTCCGCCAAGGCGACGCGGAGGCCGTCGCCCCACTCGAGGTAGTAGTAGGGGACGCCCAGTCGCTCGTGCTCGGCCTTCAGGCGGGCGTGGACCTGCTCGTAGACGTCCTGCTGCCAGTCCTGGGCGGTGGGGTCGCAGAAGTAGATCCGGCAGCCGAAGGGGCGGATCGTGTGCGCGGCGCAGAGTTTGGCGATCTGGAAGGGGCAGCCGGTGCCGTCCCACCCCCCTGCCGCGGCGTCGAGTTTTTCTCGCTGGCTTGTTGGGAGGCCGGTGAGGCCGCTCACGAACGCGGCGAGTTCGATCGTGCTGACGTACAGGCGGTGGCCGTACTCCTCGAACCGGCAGCAGCGGCCCGAGATGTCGCACTTGGGCCGGCGAGCGTCGACGGCGGATTGGACGTCTGCGTAAATCGCGGCGACGGTGGCGGAAACCTCGGGACGCGCGGCGGCGGCGCGGACGGCGTCGCGGATCTGGGCGCGGAGCGTGGGGTCGTCGGGGAGGCGCACGGGGAGGGGATTGTACGTTTTCTCGGACGTGGGCGTGCGGGGGGGCTCGGGAATTCGGCAGATCCGGGGCGGCGCTTCCGGCGGAGTCCGTGCGCTCTGCCCGGCTTGTTTGTGACGCCCGTGAGCGCCGGCGCGGGGCGGCGTCAACATATTGCCTCGGAATGCCGATGAACAAACGTATGAGCACCCCCTCGCCCACGTCCGCCGCGCGCCCGGAGCCTAAAGGATTCGACCGCCGGCGGAGTTTGCGGACGCCGCACGTGGCCGAGGCGTGGATCTGCAGCCCGACCGCGACGCGGCCGGAGGAGAAGATCGAGGTGACGGCGATCAATTTGTCGCGGCACGGGGTGGCGTTCGAGATCCCGGCCGCCCTGGCGACGAGCCAGTTCTACGTGATGGAGATCGGCGTGGGGGACCAGCGGCTGGTATCGGAGGTGCGGATCATCTCGTGCCGGAAGGCGGAGAACGGGGCGTACGAGGTGGGCGCCGAGTTTTGCTGAAGGTTCGAATTGCGCCGCAAAGACGCAAAGAGGCGCAAAGAAGAAGAGAGTCGCGTCGGGCGTGTGCATTGTTGATTGAACCGACTCTTTGCGCTCTTTGCGTCTTTGCGGCAGTAAACGAAAGAACCCCCGGCCACCTGGTGTCCGGGGGTTCGTTAGTTTTGCGAGCGATCGCGATGCTTACTGCTGGCCGGTCGGTTGGCCGATCAGGATCAGTCCGCCGGGGGGCGGGGACATCTGGATGTAGGGGGCGTTGAGCACGCGGTCGATCTGGGACTTGGTCTCGGACAGGTGGGCCCGGCTGGCGAAGTCGATGCGGTCGCCGGCGCCGGCGGCGTCGGTGCCGATCTGCTGCGACAGCTCGCGGAGGCTGTAGCAGACCATCGAGTGCAAGTCGGCCGACACGAGCTGGCCGGGCTTGCTCTCGGCGATCGCCAGCAGGTACTGGACGTGCTGCCGCTGGAGGTTCCGGCGGATGCTGTTCACCAGGGGCTTGGAGTCGGTGTACTTGCCGCCGGTCGACGGCTTGGCGGACGCCCAGACCATGGTGCGGACGCGCGACACGAGCTCGGCGGCGGTGAACTTGTCCTCGGCCTTGCTCTTGAGCTCGGCGTCGTACACGCGCTGGAGCGTCTGCGGGGAGCAGATGTTGGCCAGGCTCATCGCCTGGAAGCGGCCGATGTAGTCGTGCACGGGGAAGTCGACGCGGGCGCGCTTGAACGGGTCCTGGCCGGCCCAGTCGAGCCAGCGGCCCGACGGGACGAGCTCGTTGTACAGCTCGGGGTCGGCGGCGAGGAAGTCGTCCTTGAAGATGGTCGACTCGAGGACGGCCAGGGCTTCGCGCTGCTTCTTGGGCTCGACGAGGGTCAGGGCGGGCTTGGCGTCGGGGTCGCCGGGGCGGTTGCGGTTGTGGATCTGCCCGCCGACCACGCGGCTGACGAACATCAGGTTCCGCATCTTGGTCGACCAGACGTAGAGGAACGACTCGCGGAGCTGGTCGTTGGGCTCGCCGGGCTTGACGGCCCACTTGCGGATGTCCTTGAGGAGCTCGTCGCACAGGGCGACGCGGCTCTTGGACCAGGCGATCGGGTCGTCGGACAAATCGAACCGGTTGGACGACGGGTCGACGGACGACGGCCCGAGGACGTCTTCGTCGGTCGCGAACGCGAGCTCGCGGCGGGTGTTCTGGGCGGCGATGCTCGACGTGAGGGCCTTGCCGTCCGGCTCGTCCTTCGAGAGGTTCTTATAGCCGTACTCGACGGCCCAGTAGTCGTAGGGGCCGATCGTGGGGGTCATGAAGTGGCGGAGCTTCTCGATGTCGTCGCCGGCGAAAAAGACGAGGGGGTTGTAGTCCATGACGGAGGCGACGAGGGGTTCGTCGCCGGTGTCGCGGCGCTTCTTGATCTCGGCCTCGGACAGCCAGCTGGACGCCTTGAAGTTGTGGCGGAGGCCGATCGTGTGGCCGACCTCGTGGGCGATGACTTCCTTGATCACCTCGCCGACGAAGCGGTCGGGGAGTTTTTTCTTCCCGGCGGCGGCGGCCATGGTCGCCATGGCGAACTGCTGGCGCATGCCGTCGGCGTAGTTACAGGCGGCCCGGGCGGGGGCGATGCGGCGCGGGACGCCGGGTACGACGTCCGCGCTCGACGCGGTGTCGGACGAGTCGTGGAGGAGCTCTGTGCCGGCGGCCTTGGCGGCGGCCTTGAGCTCGGCGACGTCGGTCCCCATCGGGGCGAACTGCGGGTGGTTGGCGAGGAACTGGACGTACTCGGGGCCGACCATCGACGCGAGGCCCTGGGGGCCGAAGGTCTCGAACTCGCGGACGTAGAACCGGAGCATCGAGTCGTCGAAGATGATGTCGGCGTCGAGGATCTGGCCGGTGCGCGGGTCTGCGCGGCTCGGGCCCATGGCCAGGCCCTTGTCGGTGACGGTCCAGCGGATGAAGTTGTAGCGGGCGTCCTCGGGGTCGACGGTGGCGAACTCGTTGTCATCCGTCTGCTGCTGGACGACGATCGCGCCGACGATGCCGAGCTTTTCGAACGCCTTGTTCCACTCGAGCGTGCCCTCGGCGACGTACTTGCGCCACTGGAGGGGGACGGTCTTCTCGATCACGAACACGATGGGCTTCTCGGGCGGGCTGAGCTCGAGCGACGGGTCCTTCTTCTTCACGTCCCAGCGGTTGATGAACCGGAGGGTCGTGTCGCGGACGCTGTGCTTCATCGACCAGTCCTTGCGGGCGGTCGTGAAGTAGCCGACGCGCTCGTCGGCGACGCGGGCGGCGTAGCTGCCGACCGCGGGGAGCCGGCGGAACGAGTAGGTCACGCCGACCGTCGTGCCGGCGCCGGTGCGCCCGGCCAGGGCGATGTCGGCGTCGATCAGGACGTTGTCGGGGAACGACTTGATCTTGGAAAAGCTGGACAGGTCCTTCCGCGGGGCGAGCATCGACGGGGCGCCGGTCGAGCCCATCATCAGCGGGAGGTTGACGATCGGGGTGAGCAGGGACGTGCCCATGTCGACGACCGGGTCGCCGTTGGCGGCGACGGTCACGATCGGCATGGCGGTCAGGAAGCCGTCGTTGTAGGTGCGGCTGACCGCGTCGCCGACGGGCTGGTCGGGGCGGGTGATGTACCGCGAGTCCGGGACGGTCATCAGGACGAGCCGGCCGGACATCTCGAAGCGGACGAGGTAGTCCTCCCAATGGTAGCCGGCCATGGGGCCGCGCGAGATGCTCGTGGCCAGGAGCAGGTCCTGCTTCATCAGGGCCCTGGGGATCTGGACGAGCAGGCGGGTGGCGTCCTTGGAATTGTCGGACGGGTTGTAGCGGTAGATCGTGAACAGGCCGGGCGTGGCCTGCATGTCCTTCGTGATCGCCTCGAACGGGGGCCACTTGGGGGCCTCGGCGACCTGCGTGGCGGCGACGGACGCGACCGCCTGCACCGGCGCGGCGCCGGGGACCGGCACGGGCGGCGTGGGCGCGCTCTGGGCCAGCGCGGCGCCGGCGAACGCGCCCGACGTGAGGACGGCCAGGACGGCCCGGGCGATCCGACTCTTACGGACTGACTCGACACCCGACTGAGACTGCATAGCGAAGCTCCGTGGTGGGATTTTCGGTGGACCGATCGGGCGCGACGAGAGTCGCTGGCCCGACGTGCTTCCCGGATGTGCGCGGACGGTTGAGTGCGGCGGGCCGAACGACCCCGCCCCGACTGGCTAAGACGTTGCCCGGCGTGGAATCTTAACCGACGGCCGGTAACGATGAAGCAGAATCTGAGACGTTTTACAAACGCCGGTGGTTCGGGCGATCGGTTTGGGCGGGATGGGGGAGGGGCGTGAGGGGGGTTACGGATCGGGGCGCGAGGGGTGCATTGAGATCCGGAAAACGCACCATCGCGAAGGTCCGTACGACCGCAGGCTTCCGCCGGCGGCTATTACGCTTCTTCGGATTGTCGTTTACTTCGCCGCGGCCGGGGCCGCCTTCGGCGCCGCGGGCTTCTTGGCGGGCTTCTTTTCCATGTTCTGGACGAGGTCGGCGGGGTCGAGGTCGACCTTGGCGCCGCCGGCGGGGATGTCGACCTTGGCGGACCAGAGGATGCCGTTGATGGTCAGGCGGCGGAGGCCGGGGAGGCCCCAGTTCTTATGCTCGTGCCCGCCGGTGAGGACCCAGGCTCGGCCGCCGTCCGGGCGCTCGTAGGCCCAGCAGACGACGCCTTGGGTGCCTTCGACCTTTTCGCCGGGCTTGGGCTTGGGGGAGAGTTGGCTGGTGCGGAGGAGGGGCGTGACACCGGTCTCGGCGAACTTGGATTTGAGGATCCAGCCGTCGTTGAGGGTGAAGGGCTCGACGCCGCGCGTGGTCGGGTGGTCGGGGAAGGTGGCGAAGGTTTCGTCCCAGTGGCCGCGTGCCCCTCCCGCCTTGGAGTCGAACACGCCGCCGAGCCACTTCATGGCCTGCTTGCCGGGCTCGGTGGGGTAGTCGATGCACTGGTGGACGTGGACGATGCCGACGCCGGCGTCCATGAGCTTCTGGATTTCGGCGGCGTGCTCGATGGTGGACTGCTTGCCGCCGCCCTCCATGTAGAAGACGACCGCGCGA
Source organism: Tepidisphaeraceae bacterium (assembly GCA_035627895.1). Classification (GTDB taxonomy): domain Bacteria; phylum Planctomycetota; class Phycisphaerae; order Tepidisphaerales; family Tepidisphaeraceae; genus DASPKW01. Next base: position 11,667 of record DASPKW010000001.1, read on the forward strand.
GCGCCCTTGAGCGTTTCGGGCTTGGTGGGCCAGCCGTTGTCGACCATGACCGGCGCGACGCCGGGGGTCTGCTTGAGCATGCGGTAGAAGAGGGCGGAGCCGGCCCACCCTTCGTGCATGCCGGCGGGCTGGGCCAGCGCCTTGTCGGGGATCAGAACGATCTTGGCGAGGTTGGGGTCGGTGACGGATTCTTCGATGGGGACGTTGGAGCGGTCGTAGGGGTCGCGCTCGGCGGCGGAGGTTACGACCAACGTGCCGAACATGATGCAGGCGGCGATCGTGGCGCGAATGGATGAATTCATGGTGCCGAGTGCCGTTCGCCCGCACGCCGTAGGGCTCGCTTCAGCGAGCGGGACGACGGGGAGGCAGGTGTCGAACGAGAAGGCCGCTTCGCGGCGGCGACAGAATTCCGCTCGCTGAAGCGAGCCCTACGCGATGATCTCTTTGACGACGCGCCCGTACACGTCCGTGAGGCGGAAATCGCGGCCCGCGTAGCGGTACGTCAGGCGCTCGTGGTCGAGGCCCATCAGGTGCAACACCGTCGCGTGCAGGTCGTGCATGTGGACCTTGTCCTGGACGGCCTTGTGGCCGAACTCGTCGGTGGCGCCGAGGGCGAAGCCGGGCTTGAGGCCGCCACCGGCGAGCCAGACGGTGAAGCCGTTGGGGTTGTGGTCGCGGCCGGTGCCGTTCTTTTCGGCGTAGGGCGTGCGGCCGAACTCGCCGCCGAACCAGACGAGCGTGTCTTCGAGCAGGCCGCGGGACTTGAGGTCTTCGAGGAGGGCGGCGACGGGGCGGTCGACGGCCTTGGCGTGGTCGCCGTGCTTGGCGAGGTTGGAGTGCTGGTCCCAGGCGGGGTTGGCGCTGTTGTCGCCGTACGTGACCTGGATGTACCGGACGCCCGACTCGGCGAGCCGGCGGGCCATCAGGCACTGGCGGCCGAAGGTATCGGTCTTCTGGCCGGCGCCGATGCCGTAGAGCGCGAGGGTCTCGGCGGATTCCTTGGAGAGGTCGAGCGTGTCGGGGGCGTTGGACTGCATGCGCCAGGCGAGCTCGTAGGAGTTGACGACGGCCTCGAGCTCGGCGTCGCCGGGGCGGGCGGCGAGTTGCTCGGCGTTAAGCTGCTGGAGGAGGTCGAACTGCTTGCGGCGGGCGGCCTGGGTCGGGCCGGCGGCTGCGATGTTGCGGATCGTGAGGTCGGCCGACGCACCGCCGGCCTTGCCGACGGGCGTGCCCTGGTAGACGGCGGGGAGGAACGCGGGGCCGTAGTTGCGCGGGCCGCCGTTGCCACCGGACGGGGCGATCGTCACGAACCCCGGCAAATTGTTGTTCTCGGTGCCCAGGCCGTACGACACCCACGCCCCCATGCTCGGGCGGAGCTGGCTCGAACTGCCGCAGTGCAGGAACAGCGTGGCCGGGCCGTGGGCGACGCCCTCGGTGTGCATCGAGTGGATGAACGTCAGCTCGTCGACGTGCCGGTTGATCTCGGGGAAGAGGTTCGACGCCCACTTGCCGGTCTGGCCGTGTTGGGCGAAGTCCCACATCGGCTTCATGATCCGCTGGTTGGACGCGCGGGCGCCGCTGTTGGCGAGCTTGCGGGCGTCCTCGAAGTCCATCATCTGCCCGTCGCGCTTGAGCAGCTCGGGCTTGTAGTCGAACGAGTCGACGTGGCTCGGGCCGCCCTGCATGAAGATGAAGATGACGCGTTTGGCTTTGGGGGCGTGGTGGGGCGTGCGCGGGGCGAGGGGGTTCGGCGCTTTGGCCTGCTGCGCGCGGACGACTTCGGCGGCGCGGGCCTCGGAGGCGAGCCCGGCGAGGGCGAGGTAGCCGAACCCGCAGGCGCCGGACTTGAGGGCGGTGCGGCGGGAGAGGTTCATTGGGGTCATGTTCATCTTTGATTCCTCTCAAGCCTGCGCCGTCATCCTGAGCGAAGCGAAGGATCT
>DASPKW010000002.1:0-7457 GCA_035627895.1 Tepidisphaeraceae bacterium
CACGTCGCCGGCGCCGACCGTCTGGCCGCGGAACGTGGTCAGCCCGAGGTCCGCGTTGCTGCGGACGCCGACGACGTACGTGTTGGGCTGGGCTTGGGCGACCGAACTGGTGATGCCCGGGCCGGCCCAGGAGCCGCCGGCTGCCCCGGTCGTGACGGCCGCGTTGACGGCCGCGAACGTCGCCGCTTTGAACACGATCCCGCTGTCCGCGATGTTCATCTTCCCGGTCCCGGTAAAGGTCGGCACGGCGCCGAGGACGCTGGTGCTCGCGTTCCCGAGGCCGGGCTTGAGGTTCAGGGTGCCCGCGATCTTGACGTCATACGTCCCGATGTTCGGGACCGCCCGCGTCCCGACGATCGTCGAGCCGTTGACGTCGCGGGATTCGACCCGGAGCGAGTTCACGGTCGCGGTCCCGTCGACCTGGAACCGCGACGTCGACGTGTTCGTGGCCGCGGCGCCCTGGTCGTGCCGCAGGAGCACGGCCCCCGCGTTAAGCGTGCCGCCCGACGCGACGTTGAGGTTGAGCAGCGAGTTGAGGACGTTGGCGGGGGTGCCCGTGCTCGTCCGGGCCGCGAGGAACGTCACGTCGCCGGTCGTGTAGGTCGCCCCGTTCGCCACGACCAGGTTCGCGGTCGACGCGATCGCAGTTGTGGACGTGCTGGCCCGGAGTTCGGTCGAGACCGACGTGGTCGTGCCGGCATTGAAATTCACCGTATCGGCACGATTGTTCCCGCTCACGTCGAGTTGCACGAGCCCGTTGACGGTCGCGCCGGTCGCGTTGTTGAAGTTCACGGCGCCGTTCGTGGCGTTGGCGACCACGCCGCCGACCGTCGATGCGCCGGCGACGTTGATCGTGGCGGCGTTGGTGGCCGAACCCGTCACGCGCAGGACGCCGGTCGCGTTCAGCGTGGACGTCGCCCCCGCGTTGAGCGCCGTCAGGGCGGTGGTGGACGACGTGACCTCGACGTCGCGCCCGACCGTGGTCAGCGCGTCGAGCGGGAGCGTCTGCCCGTTGGTGACGTTCAGGTCGCGGCCGACCGTGATCGCGTAACTCACCGGCTTGGTCAGCACGCCGCCGACCGTGAAGTCGCCGGCGATCGAGTGGGCGCCGAGCAGATTGAGCGTGCCGGACGAGTTGAGCGTCAGGCCGCTGGTCGCGCCGGTCTGCGTCAGGGTCGTGCCCGCCGGCGCGTTGACCGTGCCGCTGATCGAGTAGCTGCCGCCCGACAGGTTGGCCGTCCCGGTCAGGTTGACGAAACTCCCGTTGCCGGCGCTTCCGTTGACGGTGACGGCCCCGCTGACGACCGTGTTCGCGTTCACGGTGATCGTCGAGAACTGCCCGGGGAAGTTCGCCCCGCTCCGGTTGCTGGTCGACATCGTCCCGAACGAGGACGGGGCGTTGATGGTGACGAGGCTGACGCCGTTGGTCGCGTCGAAGCTGGCCGACAGCCCGCCGGTCGTGTTGACCGACCCGTTGAACAGCATCGTGCTCCCGCCGTTCGCGGTGAACCCGCCGCCGGTCGTGCTGGTGATCGACCCGCCGGCGAAGACGGTCAGGGCCGTTCCGACGCGGGTCCGCGTCGTCTGGTTGCCCCAGTTGGCGTAGGTGCCGGTCACGTCGACGGTTCCAGTGGTCGCCTCGATGCCGCCGAGGCCGCCGGTGCCGCCGAGAATGAGCTTGCCCGCACCCGTCTTGTACACGTAGCCGTTGCTGGTCGACCCGATGACGTCGGTGTAGCTGAGGGCACCGGACCACGTGACCGTATTGGCGCCCGTGTCGATGCCGCCCTTCACGTCGCTGGTGTCGCGGGTCACGTTGGTGACGACGATCGCGCGGGGGTCGGTCAGGCCGGCGGTCGTCCGGATGATGCCGCCGTCCAGGTACGTCGTGTTCGTCGTCGCCCCCAGGCCGCTGGCCGCGCCGATCTCGACGTACCCGGCGCGGACGTGCGTGTCGCCGGTGTACGAATTGACGCCGGTCAGCTTGAGGACGCCCGGCCCGCCCTTGCGGAGGTCGCCCGAGCCCGAAATGTCGCCCGAGATCGTCAGGGACGTGGGCGTGTACGTCGCCACGCCGCCGGGCGACGAGAAGCTGTCGTCGGCGATCACGCTAGCGTCGGTCGAGAGCACGACGTCGTTGGCGATCTCGTGGTCGCCCTGTCCGACGCCCAGGTGGGCGAGCCCGCCGACGCCCGAGAGCGTCAGGGCGTCGCCGCTGAGCGTGACCTTGTTCGCGTTCTTGAAGTAGACCTCCCCGACCGTCTTGGGACCGGTCACGGTCACGTTCGCCGGGGCGGAGATGCCGGCGGCGAACTCGGCGTAGGTCTTGATACCGTCCGCGGCCCCGCCGGTCCAGTTCCCGGCGGTCGACCACTCGCCGCCCGCCGCCTGGTTCCAGACATGGAAGCTGGTCGGGACGTAGTCCTCGACGTCGAGGCGGAACACGCCGGACGTCCCGTCGTTGAACGAGGCCCGGAAGGCCAACTGGCCGTTCGCGTTGAAGCTGTGCGCGCGGCCGTCGCCCTCGCCGCCGCCGGAGTCCGCCTGCGCCGTCACCGACCCGACGATCTTGGCGACCGCCGGGAGGGGGCCCGGGCCGTCCGGGTCGTGCATAAGCTCGTCACCCGGGGCGACCAGCCGGAACACGCGGCCCAGCGACGGGTCGTAAAAGAAGTACCCGCTGACCTCGGTCAGGACGCTGCCGGGACTGTTCGCGCCGGCGAAGAAGACGACCTGCCCGTTCGCGTTGACCTGCGTGCTCGTCCCGCTCGACGAGGCCTCGACCCCGTTCCACTTGTCCAGGGCCCAGGCGAAGTCGCCCCGCTCGACGTGGATCGCCGACTGCGAGAACCCGGCCCGGTCGTTTTCCTGGGCGACCTTCTTGACCTCCGGTAGTCCGGTGCCGGGGTTGATTCGCCCGACGTAGGTCGCGTCATACGTCGTGCCGGGCGTCGACTGCGCGCTCCCGCGGAGCGTGGCCGAGAACGCCGTCCACCCGCTGCTCGACAGCTTCATGTTGTCGAGGCCGGCGAACCGCATTTCGGTCGACCCGGCCGGGAGGTCGGCCGCCGAGTACGCGAACCCCGCCGGGAGCGCGTCGTTCTCGCGGACGAGCGTCTTGAGGATGCCGTCACCGCCCGACTGGAAGAACGCCTTGTCGTTCTTGGTCGCACCGGTCGTGACCACGCCCGTGCCGGTGAGCGTCGCCTGGAAGGCGACGAAGTTGCCGATCGCCGCGCGGTCGGTGAAGTCGAGCGCCGAGTAATTGACGCCCCCGCCGATCGGCGAGGCGTCCCCGACCTTGGCGACCATCGTCAGCCCGGCCGAGGAGGTCCCGCGCGCCAGGAACGCGGTGGTCCCGTTCAGCGTGCCCCCGAACAGCACCTGCCCGCCCGAGTCGATCGTCCACTTGCCCGTGCTCAGGGCGGTGATGTTGTCGGCGCCGATCGTGGTCCCGCCGGCCGGGGCCGCGAAGGCGATCAGCGTCAGCGCCCCGGACGTGTTCGCGACGAACAGCGCGTCGTTGTTCGTCAGCTCCGCGTCCAGGTTGTTGTACAGGCTCTCGGCCATGAAGGCCGTCCGCCCGTTGTTGGCCGTGCCGTTGAAGTTGATCTGCCCCATCTTGTAACCGGCCGGGACCCCCGCCGCGGTGATCGAGGCGGGCAGCGCCTCGCCCTCGAGCGCGACCCGCGTGAGACTGCCGGGCTGCCCGAAGTAGATCGCGTCGTCGATGCCCGTGACGACGCTCCCGCCGCGCACCGCCGAGCGGAACACGAGGTTGCCCAGGTCGTCCATTGCCGGGCTGGCCGAGCCGACGAACGTCGTGAACGCCGACGACCCCGACTTGCCGAAGAACGTGGGCGTGATGAACGGGTCTTCCGGGTCGGGCTCGGGGAACCCGGGCGCCAGCGCGTCGCGCCGCATCGCGAGTGTGAGCCCGCCCCCGCTCCCGATGAACGCGGCCTGGCTGTCGCCGACGCCGCCGGAGTTCACCGGGGTGACGCCACTGCCGGCCAGGTCGGCCCAGAAGTAGACCGTCCCGGCCGAGTTGATCTGGACCGGGTAGGACGACGTGTTAACCGTGTTGATGTTGACGTTCGTGATCCCGGTCGCCTGACCCGGGGTCACGATCTGGGTCGCCGGGCGCACCTGCCCGTACGCCGCGGGCACCAGCGACATCACCGAGACGGCCGAGACCAACGCCGCGTTGCGGCGGACGGTACGCTTGCGCATCAAACTCTCCTCTCCCAAGGCTTGCGGATCGGGGCGCGGAAACGCGCTCTTTGGAACGATCGGCGGCCCGTGGGGCTCCTAGGTCTAACGGCGCGGATGACTCTGCACGGTCGACCGCATCGCGGTCGCGTCCGGCCTGGCTCGGAAAGGGTTCACCGAGCCGAAGTGGGTGGTTCCCTAATCGTTAACAGGACAGCGCGTAAACTGCAACAGAATTCCGGGGCGGCCCAATAGGAGCCACACATTTTTGTGGACTTGGCCGTAGCTGATCACTATAGATGGATCACCGGTGGCGGGCTTAACCAGTCCCCCCACGACCGCCGCGCACATCGACAGTCGAACCTGTTGCCGTCCTGTTCCCCACAGGCCTTCCGCCTCGGCAAGGTTGTACCTCATGAACGACTTCGCCCACCAGCGCCCGCACGCGTTCACCCTGGTCGAGATCCTCGCGGTTCTCGTCATCATCGGTCTCCTCGTCAGCATCGGGATCGGGGGATGGAATGCCATGATCGGCAATTCCAGCGTCGAGGCCGCCCAATCGGTGACCGGCGCCGTTCTCGGCCGGGCCCGCGAGGAAGCGCTGGCCCTTCGCAAGCCGCGCGGCGTCGTCTTCTTCGAACGAGACGACCAGCGCATTTACGCCGCCACCGTCTGGCAGAACGACCCTGCCGGGCGCCCGACCCAACTCGAACTTGTCCCCGGGTCCCCGATTGAACCGCTTCAGAACGGCGTCTCTTGCCGGTTCATTAGTAACGGTACGCCACGTTACTTCGTTCCGGGCCTTCTACTGTTCGACGGGTACGGGCAGATCAGCATCCGCAAGTTCTCCATCGCATCAGCGGGAGAGCTCGGAACTGTGATGCAACTCCCAGCCGACATCAGCGGCTACAGCAGCTTGGGCATCACGCTCTTCAACCGGAGAACGTACGAGGGCATCCCGGACGCCGACAAGGATAGATGGCTCGACCAGAAGGGCCGCTCGCTGTTCGTCAACCGATATAGCGGGACGCTCGTCGAGGGGAGGGGCCAGTAATGGAACGACGTTCGGCCCATCACGTGTCCCCGGACCCGGCCGGCCGGCCGGTTGCCGGTGTGCCGGCCCGCTCGCGCCAAGTGCGCCCCGCTTTCTCGTTCGTCGAGATCCTGTTCGCGATCATGATCCTGGGCATCGGGTTCATCATGGTCGCGGCCATGCTTCCGCCGGCGATCGTCCAAACGCAGGAAACGGTCGACCAGACGGCGGCGTCGCAGGTCGCAAAAAATGCGGTCGAGGTGCTCGAGCAGGTGGCGACGAACAAGACGATGCCGTCGACGACCTCGATCTACTCGGCGTTCCGCGCGACGGCGGCGCCGGTGTGGCCGTTCGGGGATTTCACCAAGATCACGTCACAGTACTTGAACGACCCGGACGCGAAGTGGTACGCGTGGCAGTCGATCAAGGGGAAGATGATCTACGCGTCCGACCCGCGGTACGCATTCACGACAATGTACAGCCGGGAGTTCCGCGCCGACTCGAACAACCAGGCGTCGCCGCCGTCGTACGCGCAGGTGTACGTGCTGGTCACCCGCGCGCGGAACCGGGAGACGTATTCGATCGCGGACGTGTCCGGCCTCTTCCCGAACCTCCGCATTCGCGAGGTCGATATCGAGTTGACCGAGGGGACGCCCCCCGGCGGGACGCCGGCCCCGGACATCATCGAGTTCTTCGTCGCCAACAACGGCCCGTTCAATGCGGCGAAGATCAATACCCCGCTCGCGGTCGCCGAGGGGACATTCGTAATCGTCTCGGAAGACCGGCAGGCGGTCGACTATCGTTACTCGCCGACCTCGTCGACCACGCGGTCGGCCGAGGGCATGGCGAACGGGCGCGTTTACCGGGTCGGTGCCCGCCGCCCGGACCTGGGGCCGAACAAGTGGGAGCTGATGCCCGGGTTCGACATGCCCAGCGGGATCGGGTGCGGCGGCCCTGGGGCGGACCTGGTCATGGGCACGGCCGACGACAATCAGAACATCCCGGTCGTGCGAAAGGCCAACGCATCGCAGAACGCCCGGGCCCGTGCGCTGATCATGGGCCGCGGGTCGATCAACCCGTCCGACCAACGGAACACCGCCACCAGTCCGTCGTACGAAGGTCCCGCGCAGGACGTGGCGCTGTTTTCCACGTTCGTTCCCGTGAAATGACCCGCCCGTGCGACGGACCGACCCGGGGGGAAAGGACTTGACCGATGAATGCCCCCGCCCCGCCCGCCCGACCGACCCCGCCCGAGCGCGGCAGCCCCCGCGGCTTTACGCTCGTCGAGGTGCTGGTCGCCATCGGGTTGCTGACAGTGATCATGCTCGGCGTGTCATTCGTGTTCCGGGCCGTGACCGGCGCTGTTGGTACGGGTCAGGCACTCTCGGCCGCCGCGCGCGACGCCCGCTCGGCCCACAGCGTGATGTATGTCGACGCCAAGAACGCCCTGCGCGACGAGGACCCGTTCATGGTCATCGCGAGCACGCGCCGGGCCGCCTACCTTCACTCCGATGACGTCGCGGCCGACCCGGACAAGCGCGCGGCGACGCTCGACATTAACGCCGACGGCGCCACCACTGCGGACGGCGAGGACCTCGACGCCCAGCCCGCCCTGATCAACTACCGCAATTGCCGCACGGACATCCTCGGCCTGTTCGTCCGCAACGTCCACCGCAAGCAGACCGGCAGCGGCACGCAGATCGTCTCCCCCATGGGCACCCGCGACGCGTTCGTCTGGTACGGCCACGTCGCCCAAGCCGGACAGGTCGGCGGGACGACCTACTACAACCCGGGCGACGGTGACCCGGTCGCCAACGAGGTCAACTATTACTCGGCCGACTGGGTGCTCGGGCGGGTCGTCATGCTCCTGGCCGACGAAGTGATTGACCAGTCGAACGTCCGCCAGTGGGCGATCGACTCCACGGGCGTGAACCCGATCCCGCTCGCCGCCGGGTCGTACGCGTCGGCGGACCCCCAGAAGCGCCCGATCCAAGCGTCCCGCACGGACCTTGTCCAGATGTCGACCGAGACACTGCTCGACGGCATCAAGGGGTACCAGTTGCAGAACGCGAACTGGTGGAAGGGCCTGGTCTACCGGTTCCAAGCCGTGCCCCAGCCGAACGTCCCCCTGAACGGGGACGGGGCGGCGCTGTCGTCGCCGCTGTTCCTCTCGCACTGCCGGAGCTTTACCGTCGAGTTCGGCGGCGACTTC
>DASPKW010000003.1:0-3530 GCA_035627895.1 Tepidisphaeraceae bacterium
CCGCTCGCGCCCGGGCGACGACGTCATCCCCCTGGCCTACGAGACCGGCGAGGCGGGCGTCGTGATCGTGTCGACCGGCGACGACCTGGCCCGGTGGCTGGCGGACGTGCGGTGCTACACCGTTCGGGCCCTGATCGCCAGGCCGCTGCGCGGGGAGGGGCCCGGCGCCACGGCCGCCGAGCGGCTCGACGCGGTCGTCAAACGGCTGGAGGAAACGGTCGACCCGGCCAGCTGGCGAAACGCGGGCGGGTCCGTCGGGTCGATGCAGGCGTTCGGCACGGTGCTGGTGATCCGGCAAACCCCCGCCAACCACGAGCGGATCGCGGCGCTGCTCCGCGCGGGGATGTAGGACTGCCGCCGGGGCGCAACGCGCGAGGCATTGACCACCCCCGTCCGCGGCGGCCGGATCTTTCGCCGCGCCCGGGACGACGATCTACACGAGGGGTCGCGAATTCAATCGCGGGAGTCTGGAGACTTTTCGCGAGTCGGTCCGCTCTTGGCCGGCGCGACCGTCACCCGCCACTCGATCGAGAACCGGGCCGCGGGGGGCGGGGCGGCGGGGATGAGATTGCGAAGGTCGGCGAGCGCCGCTTGGTTCGGCACTGTGCCCAGCACGACTAACGCCGGATTGGTTCGAGAGCTCAAGGTCACGTCGGCAAACCGGGGATCCTTGGCGAGCAGAGGTTCGAACTGCGTACGCAGCGATTCGGCTTGTTCGATACCCTCCCGCTGGCGGGCCGCCGGGCCGTAGAGGTACGCCCAAAGTAGCGCGGCGGCGCCGAGAACGAGAATGATCGACACGCGCTTCCACATTGGGGTTCCGCTCGCAAAGCGAGCCTTACTTCGCCCTCACCGAATACAAGAACTTCTCCGACGCCACGATCAGCGCCCCGTTCGCCGGCACCACCGTCGAGAAGAGGGGCCCGTCGAACGCCGACGTCCCGAGCACCTTCTTTTGCTTCGAGGCCGCCAGGCAGATCAGGTTGCCGGCCTCGTTCCCGATGTAGAGGTTCTTCCCCGCGACCACCGACGAGCCCCAGATCCGGCCCTCGGTGTCGTGCTTCCAGATCTGCTCGCCGGTGTCGAGGTTCAGGCAGAACAGGTAACCGGCGTAGTCCGAGATGAACAGAAGTTTCTGGTCAGGCAAAATCGCCGGCGTCGAGAGCGACCGGCCGATCTTGGTGAACTGCCAGAGCTTGCCCGATTCGGTGATGTCGCCGGTCTTGGAGGCGTCGATGCACGACAGCGCACCGTTGCCGTCGCCGTTCTCCGGATTCTGGCCGGTGCAGACGTAGACCCGGCCGTCCAGGATCACGGGCGTGGCGACGATCTCGCTCGGGCCGTCGGTCGCGCCGTACTTCTTCGCCCGGAGCTCCTTCGGGTTGGCGTCGAACCGCCAGATCTCCTTGAGGATCGGCGTGCCGTCCGGGCCGGGGATGGGGTTCGGGTCGAACGCGTAGCACCACCCGTCACCGCCACCGAAGATGACCATCTCCCGGTCGCCGACCTTGCCGTACGCGGGGCTGGACCAGTTCGAGTGCAGCGTGCGCTCGGAGATGCCCGACTTCTCGACCCCCAGCAGCTTGCCGGTCTTCGCGTCGAGGCAGATGAGCGTCGGCGCGTGCGGGGCGGGGATGTGGTTGGCCCAGTCCTTCGAGTTGGACGTGCAGACGAATAGCTTGTCGCCGACGAGCAGGGGAGAGCTGGCGGTCTGGTAGTGGGGATAGACACCCAGCTCGTTGTACATGTCGAAGTGCCAGACGATGTCGCCGTCCGTCGCGCTCGGGGCAGGCAACTGCGGCTTGCCCGCCTTGGGCGCGTCCCCGATGTAGCCCGCGACGTACTCCGCCTCGCGGATGAACGGCCCTTCGTTCCCGTTCGCCAACCCCTCGGTATCCAAGCAGACGACGTCGCACCGGTTGGTCACGACGTACACGCGCTTGTTCGCGGCGTCGACCGCCGGCGACGAGCAGATGCCGATGTTCTCCCAGTCAACGTATTTCCCGCCCGTGAGCTTGGGCACCGCGAGCTGCCACAGAAACTTCCCGTCCTTCTCGTCGAATGCGTAGAGGCACGACACGTCCACCGGCTCGCGCTTGTTCGGGTCCTCCGCCGACGCCCGCGTGTACTTGGTGTCGCGCGGGGCCTCGTTGTTCGTGCCGACGAAAATCTTCCCCCCCGCGACGGTCGGGTTCCCGTACGTCTGGCCCCCCAGCCGCTGCGCCCAACGGAGATTCTTCGCCTCGGACGTGTCGAGCTTCCCCGTGTTCTCGTCCACCTTCCCCGGCTGAACCTCCGCCGGCAGTCCCGCCTCACCCGACACCATGTTCTTCCCCGGCGTTCCGCCCCACTGCGGCCAGTCGGCGGCGATACAGGCGGACGAGATCGCAAGAGACGCGAGCAGGGCGCGGCGGAGGGGAATCGGCATGGCGGGGAGTTATACCCGAGCGGGCCGGTGAGGTTGAGCGCGGGCGCACACGGCCGGGAGGGCGAGGCTCCGTCCGAGCCGTTCGCGTTTGAGCGAGCCGAGCGACTTGTCGCGGGACGGACGCCGAGGGGCGCGGTTCACAAAGGTGGGTGGCACTAGGCAGTGGTCAAATCGGGTGGCACTGGCAAGCTGTAAGGTCGATTCCACGATCGCGTCACTCGGGATAAGGTGGTCGCGGTGATCGGTCATTCTCCCTTACGAGACCATCGCTTTCTTCGACGCCCCACTCATGCCCACCAAGACCTGCTTCCAGCGTCTTCCCAAGCGCGACCGTGACGAAGTCGTGCGCCTCGATGCCCATTATTCGTCGCCACCGCCCGAGACAATGCTGGCTGAGGGCCTGCGCCGAGTCCGCGATATGGCCCGGAATTCGCCAAAGGGCTCGTCGCTACCTCTCGCACTTGCGGGAGAGTTCTTCGGATTGATGAGCCGAATTCAAGAGGGAGGAATCATCCGGCGCCTTCGCGACGACAACGTCGCGCCATTGCGAACCAGTGTGAACACCGCCGCGCGCTTGCAACTTCTGACCATCGTCGCGGGCGGAAAGGAATGGTCGTCGTCGTCCGACTGCGGACATGTGTTCGCCATGATCCGCGCCCTGGCGGTTGACGATTGGCCGTTGATCAACGCTTTCGTCAGTCGCTTCCCGGGGCCGTTTAGTGATGGGCACCCCGCCACCGTACTTTTTGCCAACGCGCTCTACGGCGTCCTACGCGACGATCGCGCCGCCTTAGAACACCTCGATACGCGGATTCGCCAACGAAAAGAAAGCAGCTTCTTCCAGGCGATGTCGGACACGCTCGTTGGAATTATGGGCGATGACGCCGCGAGTGTTGCCGCGTCGATTGGCACGCTCATCAAGTACAACCGCCGGCAAGACCAGATGGGCATCGTCTTCTTTAATATGGAGAAGTTGATCTGCCTGATGGGCCATGGGCTCTTCAACCTCTGCCGGCGCAAGTTCTCCGCCCGTGGACTGAGTGTGCCCGAGATCGCGGCCGAGTTGACGTGGGACGCTGAGTTTCAGCGGTCGGTCGAGGCG
>DASPKW010000004.1:0-6654 GCA_035627895.1 Tepidisphaeraceae bacterium
CATCTCCAAGTCCTTCGGCACCACCGTCGCCCTCGACGACGTCTCCCTCGACATCCCCGCCGGCGAGATCTTCTTCCTCCTCGGCCCCTCCGGGTGCGGCAAGTCCACCCTCCTCCGCATCATCGCCGGCCTCCTCCCGCCCACCGCCGGCCGCGTCCTGTTCGCCGGCCGCGACGTCACCGACCTCGGCACCGAGCGCCGCAACGCCGTCATGGTCTTCCAGTCCTACGCCCTCTGGCCCCACATGACCGTCGAGGACAACGTCCGCTTCGGCCTCGAAGTGCGCAACGCCAGCAAATCCGACCAAGTCGCCCGCGTCGCCGAGGCCCTCGACCTCGTCCGCATGACGCCGTACGCTAAGCGCAAGCCCAACGAGCTCTCCGGCGGCCAACAGCAGCGCGTCGCCCTCGCCCGCGCCCTCGTCGTCCGCCCCGACTGCCTGTTGCTCGACGAGCCCCTGTCCAATCTCGACGCCAAGCTCCGCCTCGAGATGCGCACCGAGATCCGCCGCATCTGCCGCGCCTCCGGCCTCACCGCCATCTACGTCACCCACGACCAGAAGGAGGCCCTCTCCATCGCCGACCGCATGGCCGTGATGAACAACGGCAAAGTCGAGCAGGTCGGCCGCCCGCAAGACCTTTACCGCGAGCCCGACAGCACCTTCGTCGCCAGCTTCATGGGCGAGACCAACTTCCTCCCCGCCACGTTCCTCGGCACCGCCGACATGCCGCCCATGCCCAATCAGCCCGCCGACGTCCACCTGACCGGCCTCGACACCCCTATCGGCCGCCTGATCAGCGCCCACGCCCCGAAAGGCCTCCGCGAAGGCGACAAGGTCACCCTCTCCATCCGCCCCGAGGCCATCCTCGTCGGCATCGTCGGCATCGTCGGCGAGTCCGACGTCCCCAACTCCTTCAACGTCACCGTCCACGACACCCTCTACCTCGGCGAAGTCGCCCAGCACCAGGTGACCGTCACCCAAGCCGGCCAACCCACCACCCTCAAAGCCTTCGAACTCAACCCCCAAATTCTCGCCCGCGACAGCACCCAACAACAAGCCCAGATCTTCATCCACCCCCGCGACGTGGTCGTCCTCAAGGTTTAGTTCACCACGGAGGACACGGAGGGCACGGAGGAGTAAGAATAAAAAACTGAGCGGGAAAACTGCAAGCTCGTCCCTACAGCAACTCCCTATTTCCATCCTCCATCCTCCATCCTCGTTCTCTCTCCGTGCCCTCCGTGTCCTCCGTGGTTCAATCTTCCTGACATGCCCCGCTCCCTCCTCATCCTCCTCCCCCTCGCGATCCTCATCGCCCTCCCCTTCGCCCTCCGCCCCGCGCGCGAAGAATCCACCTGGCGCGACGGCGACCCCGTCCTCGTGGTCGTCACGCCGCACAACGAAGCCATCCGCTACGAGTTCGGCCAGGCCTTCTCCCGCTGGCACCACGAAAAATACGGCAAGCCCGTCAAGATCGACTGGCGCGTCCCCGGCGGCACCACCGAGATCATGCGCTACCTCGCCAGCGAGTACGGCGCCGCCGTCCGCGCCTGGTGGATCGGCCCCCAAAAAAATCCCTGGCCCGCCGGTGGCGCAGAACTCCTCATCGGCCGCCCGCCCGCCGACCCTGCCGCCAAAGACCTCTACGACGCCTTCCGCGCCACCGACGACCCCAACGCCTTCTCCACCCGCATCGACCTCCTCTTCGGCGGCGGCGAGTTCGACCACTCCACCGCCTTCCGCCAGGGCCTCACAGTCCCCCCCTGGAAACCCGGCGCTGAACCCTCAGGCCTTTTCACCGAACCCCAGTTAGCTGCAACGCAACGCGTTGCTGACGGCACCGCCCACCAATCCGTGCCCGACACGTCTCAGTCCGCAATCCCAACTCCGCAGTCCGAAATCCTCATCCCCGCCCAACTCTCCGGCGAAACCTGGCGCACCCCCACCCTCTTCGGCAACGTCCTCTCCACCTTCGGCCTCTGCTACAACACCGACCGCCTCGACGACCTCCGCCGCTCGCGCAACCGCCCCGACCTCCGCGCCCCCGCCCGCTGGGACGACCTCGCCGACCCCGCCTACTTCGCCCAGATCGGCGCCTGCGACCCGTCCAAGTCCGGCAGCGTCGCCAAGGCCTTCGAGATGATCATCCACCAGAAGATGCGCGACACCGTCGTCGCCGCCGGGTTCGATGATGCCACCATCACGAAGTACGAAAAGCTCATCGCCGACCACCAATCCGCGCAAGGCCCCAAGTACAAGCGCGGCGACCTCCCCCCGACCGTCCCCCCCGAATACCAATCCGCCGTCGAGCGCGGCTGGCTCGCCGGCGTCCGCCTCGTCCAACTCATCGGCGCCAACGCCCGCTACTTCACCGACTCCGCCCAAAAAGTCCCCATCGACGTCTCCGCCGGCGACGCCGCCGTCGGCATGTGCATCGACTTCTACGGCCGCTACCAAGCCCAATCCTCCGCCCCCGCCGACGGCCGCCCCCGCATGGTCTTCGTCACCCCGGCGGGGGGCTCCAGCGTCTCCTGCGACCCCATCAGTCTCCTCCGCGGCGCGGGCGGAGGCGCCCCCACCCCCGAGGCCCGCGCCGAGCGCCGCCAGATCGCCATCCGCTTCATCGAGTTCACCCTCTCCGAAGCCGGACAAAAACTCTGGTGCTACAAGCCGGGTGAACCCGGTGGACCAAAGAAATTCGCCCTCCGCCGCGTCCCCGTCCGCCGCGACTTCTACCCCTCCACCAACCCCACCTTCCACGCCCGCCACGTCGAACACAACAAACGCTCCACCGACGACCTCGCCTCCCCCAACATCGACCCCTATCAGATCGCCCAGACCTTCACCTACTACAAGCGCTGGACCGCCGACCACTTCAACGTCCACCGCGACCTGATCCGCGTCATGTGCATGGACGCCGGCGACGAGCTCCGCGAAGCCTGGCACGCCATCATCACCGCCGGCGGCCCCCCCACCGACGTCCCCCTCACCTGGCGCACCGCCCCCGACATCCCGAGAAACTACGACCGCCTCGACTACACCCGAGAATGGACCGCTGCCTTCCGCGCCCAATACAAGCGCGCCGCCGGTAATTGACGTACCGCGGGCGTCTCGCCCGCGCGACCAGTGACGTTCGCGCTGCGATATCGTCGCCCGTTTCACGAGTACCTCGTAGAATGATGTTATGACCCTGCCACTCGACCCCCAGGCCGTCCCCCTGACACCCGTCGAAGGCGGCGTCTACCGCGTCACCGGCACGCGCATCCCGCTCGACACGATCGTCCATGCGTTCAACCGCGGCGAGTCGGCCGAGGGCATCGTCGACGCCTACCCGACGCTCGCGCTCCGCGACGTCTACGCGATCATCGGCTATTACCTCACGAACCGTGCCGCCGTCGACGCATATGTCGCCGAACACGACGCGCGGGCCGAGGAAATCAAACGCGAGATCACGTCGCGGCCCGACTATCAGCAATGGCGGGAACGACTGATGGCCCGCAAGGCGGAACTCGATGCCCGGCAGGTCTCGGCCAAGTAGGGGGAATCCGGTGAAACTGCTCGCCGACGAAAACCTGAGTTACGTGCTCGTCCGCGCGTTGCGCCGCGAACGCCCGGGCATCGACCTCATCACCGTCCGCGACGCCGGCCTCGCGGGAACCAAGGACCCACTCCTCCTTCAGATCGCCGCCGAGCGAGACCTCGTCATCCTGAGCCACGACGTGCAGACGCTCGTCGGCTTTGCGAATGATCGGGTCGCCGCAGGGTTGGCTATGTCGGGTCTGATCGTCATCCCCAGTCCGTTTCACGTGATCCGAACTGTGGAGGACATACTCCTCCTCATCGACTGCTCGCTCGAAGGCGAACTCGACGGACAGATTCGATTCGTCCCGCTCTAGCGGTGCACCGCCCGGCTTCCTTCACCCTGCCGCCTTCCCAACCGATGCGCCCCCGCAACGCCTACCTCATCCTCTCCCTCACCCTGGCGACCTTCGCCCTCCTCTTCCTCTTCCCCCTCGCCACCGTCCTCCGTGGCGGGTTCGTCGACCCGACCTCCGGCGGCTTCACTACTCGCTACGTCGCCGAGGTCTTCCGCAACCCCATCTACGCCCAGGGCCTCCTCAACTCCGTCATGATCGCGGTCGGCACCACCACGCTCGTCACGCTCATCGCCGTCCCACTGGCCGTCCTCAACACCCGCTACGACTTCCCCTTCAAAAAGCTGATCTCCGCCCTCGTGCTGGTCCCGATGATCCTCCCGCCCTTCGTCGGCGCCATCGGCTTCCAACAACTCCTCGGGCAGTACGGCGTCATCAACACCGCCCTCAACCTCGGCCCCGTCGACTGGCTCGGGAACGGCCGCTACTTCGGCGTCATCACCCTCCAGGCCCTCGGCCTCTACCCCATCCTCTACCTCAACGTCTCCGCCGCCCTCGCCAACATCGACCCCGCCATGGAGCACGCCGCCGCCAACCTCGGCGCCTCCGCCCTCACCCGCTTCCGCCGCATCACCCTCCCCCTCATCATGCCCGGCCTCTTCGCCGGCGGGACGATCGTCTTCATCTGGTCGTTCACCGAGCTCGGCACCCCGCTCATCATGAACTACTACCGGTGCACGCCGGTCCAGATCTTCGACACCATGAAGGAGATCGGCTCCAGCCCGTTCCCCTACGCCCTCGTCTTCGTCATGCTCGTCGTCAGCCTCGGGCTCTACGCGCTCACCAAGCTGACCTTCGGCCGACAGTCCTACGCCGCCGCCACCAAGGCCACCGTCTCCGCCGGCCCCCGCAAGCTCGCCAGCGCGCGCGGCCTCCTCGTCCTCGCCCCGTTCGTCCTCGTCACCTTCGTCGCCCTCCTCCCCCACCTCGGCGTCGTCCTCACCTCCGTCGCTAGGCCCGGCTCCTGGTACCAGTCCGTCCTCCCCCAGCAGTACACCACCGCCAACTACGCCGAGGCCCTCGGGCACTCCATGACCGTCTCGTCCATCAAGAACTCCCTCCTCTACTCGACCCTCGCCGTCTTCTTCAACATCGTCCTCGGCGTCGCCATCGCCCTGGTCGTCGTCCGCTCCACCATCCGCGTCCGCCACGCCCTCGACACGATCGCCATGCTCCCGCTCGCCGTCCCCGGCATCGTCATCGCCTTCGGCTACCTCGCGATCAGCTCCGCCCTCACGCAGACCGCCGCGGTCAAGGACAGCCCCTTCCTCAAATCGCTCTTTGACGTCCAGACCAACCCCACGCTCTTCCTGGTGATCGCCTACGCCGTCCGCCGACTGCCCTACATGGTCCGCAGCGCCGTCGCCGGCCTCCAGCAGACCTCCGCCACCCTCGAGGAAGCCTCCGCCAACCTCGGCGCCCGCTGGCCCACCACCCTCCGCCGCATCACCGTCCCCCTCATCCTCGCCAACCTCATCGCCGGCGCCATGCTCGCCTTCGCCTTCAGCATGCTCGAGGTCTCCGACAGCATCATGCTCGCCCAGCGCCAGGACTACTGGCCGATCACCAAGACGATCTACGAACTCTTCCAACTCATCGGCACCGGCAAGTACGTCGCCGCCGCCCTCGGCGTCTGGGCCATGGCCTTCCTCGCCGCCACCATCCTCGGCGCCAGCCTCCTCCTCGGCAAAAAACTCGGCGCCATCTTCCGCGTCTGAAGGTGGCACGGGCGTCTCGCCCGTGAAAACGGGGGCCGCCGGAGGCCCTTCCTGAACCGCGCGATCAAGGTAGACTCGCTGCCGCACGCCAACCCGGACGCGACGCCTCGGATCGCCCGAGCGCGCTACTCCCCCGGAACGAAAAACCCGGAAATCTTCCCGTCCCATCGCCCCCAATCGCGACTCCGTGCGCACCCCTCACCACGCCCGCGTGACACCCCCCGTTAAGGTGGACGGCGCGCGCTCCGTTCGCCCCGAACGCGCGCCATCCAACAGGCGATCCGACCGGTACCAAGAGGTACCGAAAAGTCCCGAAAAGTACCGGCTTGTCCCGCTTTTGCCCGGTTTTGCCCGCTTTCTGCCGCGCCGAGATTCACCGTAACTTCAATCTGCGACATCGCTTGTGAACATTCGCGGTCCGCCAGCACGGATCGAGCGTTAAGAAACTTCAACGCCCTGAACGCCCCACAATTCCCACCGCCTTCGAGCCAGGCTCGGGTCAACGCGGCTCTGGCGCAGTTCTTTTCACGCCCCGCTTGGTAAGCGTCCGATAACCTGTATCATGTCCCCGCACGCGATCGACCGGCTTTTCCGACAAATTGCCGACACGGGGGCCCGACAGGAGAAATGCCACCGATGACCTCGCGCCAGTTCACCGCCGCCAGCCTCGCCCTCGCCGCCGCCTTCGCCCTCACGGGCTGCGCCGCCAGGCAAAAGCCCCAGAAGCTCACCCCCCAGGCGTTCGCCGCCCCGCGCACCCCGACCGCGCAAGCCGATCCCGGCGCGCCCATCAAGCCCACGACCCCGCCCCCCGCCGTCGCCGACGCGCCCAAGGTGCTCGCCGCCGCCGGGAGTGATGCGCCCCCCGCCCTCACCCCGCCCCCGACCGCCCCCGCCGACACCCGCCCCGCCGTCGGCAAGACCACCGGCCAATACCTCACGCTCGGCGGCGTCGTCGCCGAGGTCAACTCCAACCCGATCTACGCCTCCAAGGTCCTGGCCC
>DASPKW010000005.1:0-7026 GCA_035627895.1 Tepidisphaeraceae bacterium
CCCCCTTGTTCGCCGGCAGCGCCTGCTGAAGCACGGCCCCGATGTCCGTCTGCCGCAGCACGTACCCGAACGCCCCGCCGGCGCTGGTGATCAGGATGATCACGCCCGCGTCCGCCAGCGCCTCGGACACGGCCGCCCCGACCGTCCGCGGCTTTTCTCCCGGCCTCGTCACCGGTCGCCTCGTCACCATCATCAGCAGCCCGATCCCCGCCGCGATCGTCATCGAGACGTTCTTTTCGCCCAGCGTCATCAGCGCGCCGTACGCGAGCCGCGTCGTGCCCGAGGCGTCCGCCGCCAGTGGGTAACGCTCCAGGATCGACGCCCCCGTGATCAGCAGAACCGGCAGCAAGATCGGCATCAACGAGATGAACAATCCCGGCAACGGGCGCCCGTCGGCGACCGTGGCCTCGGCCTGAATCATCTCGGCCGGCACTGCGAATCCGAACTTCCGATTCGCCCACAGGGCGTACGCGAACCCGCTCGCAGACGCTACCGCCCCGACCGCCAGCCCGCCCAGAATCATCGTCGCCATGTTGACGTTCAGTTCCTTGGCGACGAACAGCGGCCCGGGCGTGGGCGGCACCAGCGAGTGCGTCATCGTCGCCCCCGCGATGATGCACAGCACGTACAGCGTGTAGTCCCGCTTCGTCCGCGCCGCCATTACCTTGCCGATCGGGATCAGCAGGTAAAACACCGTGTCGAAGAACACCGGGATGCCCAGGATGAACCCGGAGATCAGGAACGCCAGCCCCGCGCGCGAGTCGCCCACCGCCCGCCGCAAACTGCCGACGATCCGCTCGGCCCCGCCGCTCTCGAGCAGCGTCTGCCCGACGATCGCCGCCATCGCGATCAGGATGCCGATGCCCATCGCCGTTTCGCCGAAGCCGCGGCCCAGGCGCTCGCCGATCGACGCGTTCGACAGCGTCCTCGCCTGTCCCTCGGCGCGCGGCTCGACGACCCAATCCGACGCCGCGACGTCGGCGATCCCGTCCGGAACCCGCGCGCGATACTGGCCCTTCTCCTTCGCGGCGCCGGTGACGGTCAGCCCACTGACGGACTTGATTTCCCCGCCGGGCCCGGCGCGCAGGACGGTCAGCGGCATGCCCTCGACGAGCTTGCCCTTGCCCTGAAGGACGACGGTACGTCCCGCGTCTTCCGTGCTCACGATCGTGTATCGCCCGTCGCGCAGGCCGAACCGGTACAGCGCCCCGCCCGGCGTCAGCGCCGCCACCGCCAGCCCGCCCGCCACCAGCGCCAAAAACGGGTGCAGCCGCAGCGCCAACACGCCGCCCACGACGATCCCCATCCCGATCAACAGCGTGACGACCGGATAGTCCACGTACCCTCCGCGCATGCGCGATACTCAGATGTTTGCCCGACGTGCTCCGCAGTCCGAAAGATAGCGGGACGACGCGCGCCGTCCAAACGGTGCGAGGTTCGGAGCATGCGCCGCACCGCTCCCTGGCGCTCCAACAAGCCGGGGCAGAGTGAACGGGCTTTGCCCGGAGCGCCGCCCCGGATGCGTCGCCCCAACCGGTTCGGCACGCACTTTTGCTTCGCGATAACCTCCCCTAAACTCCCCCCATGTCCACCTCGCGCCCGCGCCTGATCCCAGAACAGCTCCGCTCCCACCGCTGGTTCGGCCCCGACGACCTCCGCTCCTTCGGCCACCGCTCACGTCTGAAGCAGATGGGCTTCGCCGCGGGCGACTGGGCCGGCAAGCCCGTCGTGGGCATCCTCAACACCTGGTCCGACATGAACACCTGCCACACCCACTTCAAGCAGCGGGTGGAGGAGGTCAAGCGCGGCGTCTGGCAGGCAGGGGGGTTCCCCGTCGAGATCCCCGTCGTCTCCCTCTCCGAGACGTTCATGAAGCCCAGCAGCATGTTCTACCGCAACCTCCTCGCGATGGAGGCCGAGGAAGTCCTGCGCTGTCATCCGGTCGACGTCGCCGTCCTCATGGGCGGGTGCGACAAGACCACGCCCGCCCTCATCATGGGCGCGATCAGCGCCAACCTGCCCGCCATCTTCTTCCCGTGCGGCCCGATGATCGCCGGCAACTGGAAGGGCACGAAGCTCGGCTCCGGCACGGACGCCTGGAAGTACTGGGCCGAGCGCGGCGCCGGCAACATCGACGAGTGCCAGTGGCGCGAGATCGAGGACGGCATCGCCCGCTCGCCAGGCCACTGCATGACCATGGGCACCGCCAGCACCATGGGCGCGATCGCCGAGACCCTCGGCCTCACCCTCACCGGCGCCAGCTCGATCCCCGCCGTCCACTCGGGTCACTCGCGCCTGGCGACCGCGACGGGCCGGCGCGCCGTCGATCTGGCTTGGGAAAACCTCAAGATCACCGACGTCCTCTCGGCCGAGTCCTTCGACAACGCCATCACCGTCGACATGGCGATCGGCGGCTCCACCAACGCGATCATCCACCTGATCGCCATGGCCGGCCGCGCCGGCGTCAACCTCGGCCTCGAGCGCTTCGACCAGATCAGCCAGCGCACCCCCGTCATCGCCAACCTCCGCCCGTCCGGCAAGTACCTCATGGAAGACTTCCACGACGCCGGCGGTTTGCCCGAACTGCTCTCGCGCATCCCGAACCTGCTTAAGCGCGACTGCCTGACCGTCACCGGCAAAACGCTCGGCGAAAACATCGACGCCGTCTGCCCCGACGCCGTATCCCGGATCGCCGAGCGCGGCGCCCGCGTCGAAGGCCGGACGCCCGCCAACCCGCCTGATCCAACAATTCCTGCCAATCCGCAATCCGCAATCGGCAATCGGCAATCCACAGACACGCCCGCCGACGTCATCCTCTGGCCCGACCAGCCCCTCGCCCAGGCCGGCGCCACGTTCGTCCTCCGCGGCAACCTCGCCCCGGACGGGTGCGTCATCAAGCCCACCGCCGCCGAGCCCCGTCTGCTCAAGCACACCGGGCCCGCGCTCGTCTTCAAAGACTACGCCGATCTCAAGAATCGCATCGACGACGACGCCCTCCCCGTCACGGCCGACACCGTGATCGTCCTCCAATCCGCCGGCCCCGTCGGCGCCCCCGGCATCCCCGAGTGGGGCATGCTCCCGATCCCCAAAAAGCTCCTCAAGCAGGGCGTCCGCGACATGGTCCGCATCTCCGACGCCCGCATGTCCGGCACGTCCTACGGCACCTGCGTCCTGCACGTCTCCCCCGAATCCGCCGCCGGCGGCCCCCTCGCCTTGGTGCGCGACGGCGATCTCATCGACCTCGACGTCCCCGCCCGCATGATCCACCTCCGCGTCTCCGACGCCGACCTCGCCGACCGCCGGAAACAATGGAAACCCCCGGAACCCCGCTTCGACCGCGGCTACGGCAAACTCTTCTGCGCCGAGTGCACCCAGGCCCACGAAGGCTGCGACTTCAAGTTCCTGCACGCCACCAACGGCAAACCCACCCCCGAACCCGACATCTACTAGCGCAACACTACAAGATGCTCGGAGGTCCCGTTTAGCCGCGACCCGAAGGGCAAGCGCAGCGCCGCCCGAAGGCGAGCGCGCCGGCGCGGACCGCGCAAACCCGCTCGCCTTCGGGTTCGCCTTAGCCCACCCTCGGGGTCGCGGCCAGTCGCGGTCGGTTCTAAAACCTTAGAACTTGCTTCCGAACAATCTCATTGCAACCATTCCACCCACCTCTAGAATGGTTAGCGCAATGTTCGGTTTGTCCCGGTCGCGACCCGACGGGCCATTGAACGGGTGAACGGCTTCCACTCGCGCAAAAAGAACCCGCCGAGTCTCCAAACTCGGCGGGCTCTTACAGACTGTAGCACGACGGGCAACGGGCCGGGCGTCCGTTCCCCTCATCCGATCCCAGGCGCGACAAGGCCCCATCCGTGAGATGACCCGTGCCGCCGTGCATTCTGATTCGCGCCCCGTTGCGGGGGCGCGGTCAGGTACGTCTTGTCGGTCCGCCCCGCAGCCTCCTGCCGCGGGTCGGGCCAGTTCGGGCGTCGAAAAGATGGGTCAACGCCACGCCGGCCAATGCCGCCGGTCCGCGGGTCCTCCGCGGGTGCGCGACGAAGCGAGCGGTGCGCCCCGGGAACGTCTGGCGCGCCCGGACGACACGCGACGCCGTTGAACGGCGCGTCGGGTCTCGTCCGAGTCGCGTTTCGCGCTAAACCCGGACCGTCATCGCGCGGCTGCGGCTTCCTTGCCGGCCGTCGAAACGGTCCATCCGGTCCGGGGCGCGCGGAACGTGCCCGGGGCACACGCGCGCGTCTCGCCGAGCGGTCGGCGGCGCGTGGCCGGTGTCAAACCCATCCTCAACTTTGCGGGGTGTCCGTCCTTCCCTGACGAAGCGCGTCCCACAACCTGACTCGTCCGCGACCGGGAGGATCCTTCTCCCGATCGTCTCGCCGCCGGGCGACGTGTAGATGTGCGGTCGGTCGGTCACCGCGGCGGCAATGTTCGTCGCGCCCGTTCCCCGTCGGGCGATGTTTTGTTACGCCGAACCCGGCGTCGTCGTCTCAGTCTGTTTCGCCTTCTCCGTCACCTGCCCCATCGTGTCGGCCCGCATCTGCGCCCGGCGTTCCCATTCGTCGCGATTCCAGATCACCAGGTGATCGCCGGAGCCCACGATCGTCAGTTCCTTTTTCAAACCGGTCCGCTTGATCAGTTTCTCGGGCAACAGCACTCGGCCTTGTCCGTCCCATTGCAGCCGAAACACCATGCCGTAGTATGCTTCGTTGAACGCCTCTTCGTCCTCACCCGGCGTCAGAGTTGCCCGTCGCTGGGCGATCAACTCGCGGTAGTAGTTCTCCGGGTACAGCCATGCATTGCGATTGGCGCCGATGCGACAGATCAGAACCTTCTCGTTGCTTCGCGCCTCGGCGATTTCCTTCCGAAACTCGGCGGGCACGAGCAGGCGCGACTTGTCGTCCAACGTGATGTCGTTCTCCCCGATCAGGAAGAGCGGCCGATAGGACGGTTTGGGATCGGTCTCCATCGGCAACCACTGTCTGGGCGAGACAGGGATCTTTTACCACCATTCAAACGCGGGGCAAGGCTCAATTGCGCAGGTGGATATTTTTCCTCCAGTGATGCCGCGCGCGCAGTCGATACTGCTCCACTTTGACTTGAAATGAGCTTTCCGACGCCGCAGATTTGCTGCCGACAGTGCACGGTCGGTGGATAACTTGGCGCGACTTGGCGCGGGCACTGTGCGGCCTCCATTTCAGGTCCGATAACCGCGGTGGGAGTCGGTGGGGATCCGAATCAGGCGTAGGCCGTCAATCGCCGCCGGCGCGCGATGACTCGGCTGATCGGCAGCGCGATCAGGCCTGAAAACACGATCGCACCCAGTTCCACCCAGATCGTCCCAGATGCCGGACCGGCCTCCAGAATGACGATCGCCCCGCTCGCCGGGCCTAACGCCGCGACCTGGTTCCAGTCGAACGCCTGCGTCGGTAGGCCGAACTCGCGCCGCACGTACGCGAGCATCGCCCCGCCCGCCGAGAGCAGCAGGGCGGCCGCCATCACGTACAACGTCGCCCGCCGCGACGCGGCCGCCCCGGCCCACAGCGCGCACGCGCCCAGCCAAAGCCCCACGTAGCCCGCGCACCAGATCAGCCGCTCGGTGTCGGCGTACGCGCCCATCGCCGCCGCCAACAACAGGAACAGCGGCGCCAGCGCGATTGTCATCGCGCTCGACGTGAGCGTGCGGAACAGGATCGGCAGCAGCAGGGCCCCCCCGATCGCCTGCCCGACCGCCATCTCGTGCATCGCGAGCTGCTCCGCCGGCACCGGCCACCGCGCCGACAGCGGCACCCGAAGCGCCGCGAGCGCGAGCAATCCGAGTTGAAGCCCGACCCAGATCAGCACGGGCCAAAAGGGTGTAGGCTCGCGCGCGGGAAGCGCATCCGAAACGGGCGTCGAAATCGCAACGTCGGGCGCGGCGGTCATGCGGCAAAGTGTAGCGACCGCGCGAGCGAACAGTTAGCTGCAACGCAACGCGTTGCCGACGCGCGCGAATCTCAGATCCCCACAGTCGAGCAGCACCGAACTCCCTATCACCCCACCCCCTCGCCTCCCACCTCCTACTCCCCCCCCGTATCCACCGTCGCCGTGTTCGACGGGAACGTCACCACGTCGAACCGCAAATCGACCGCCGGCAGCTTCGCATCGACTCGCCCGAACTTGGCGACCAGCTCTTCCATGTACTTGAGCTTCTGCGCCGGCGTCACCTCGACGAAGAAGTCCTTTGCCCCGACCGGCCGGCCCCACCGCACCTGCGTGTTGTACCGCGTCACCAGCACGACCTGCGCCTCGCGCCGGTCGACCCGCCCCATGAAGTTGGCGACGTTCACCCGCTCGACCTCGTCGGCGCTCGCCCGCCCGTGCAGCAGCTTCACCATCTCGATCCCGGCCAGCAGGTCCTCGCCGCGCCACCGCTGCCCGGCCTCCGGCGGCGCCGCCGCCACGCCCTCGATCACCCGCAGGTTGAGTCGCGCCGCGTCATCGTACATCACCCGCCGAACTTCCGCGGGGGCGTACTGCTCGGGCAGCAGCGTCCCGTCCCCGTCCACGAGCCAGTAGTAATCCCCGAACCGCACCAGCGCCGCCGGCGCCCGGAAGTCGCAATCCACCTCGATCATGTCGCCCGGAGCCTTGTCGTACGCCCGGCGCACCGCATTGACCTGTCGTATCCAAGGGGCCGTGTCCCGGTGATTCCGCAGCAGCGACGCGATGTTCACGAGCAGGCCGTGGTCGAACGCCGAGTGCGCCACGTCCGGCTGGGCGACGGCGACGATCTTGGCCGCCACCCCGTCGCTCATCCACGCCGGGCGGTTCTTCAGCACGACGCGCGGCGCGTCCTTCCGGAACGCCACGTCCTTCGCGACGTGGTCCCGCATCCGCAGGTAACCCCAGGCGAACAGCCCGACGAACCCCAGCACCGCGACGAACTTCAAAAACGCGCGGGCGTTCTCGGCGGGCGTCGCCCTCTCCGCGCCCGCCGCGGCTGCGCGCCCCTCGCCCTTGGGCGACCGGGCTTCCGAC
>DASPKW010000006.1:0-7783 GCA_035627895.1 Tepidisphaeraceae bacterium
GGACCCGACGGGCGGACGCCGACGGCCGCGGGCGAGGGCGTGCAGAGGGGGCCGCCAAGCGTGCACAAGTGCCCCCGCAGCCGGTGGGAGCCCGGCGCAACTTTCCAAGAGTGCGACTGACACAAGGGGGAGGAAAGCCGACCATGAAACGCGACTACGTCCGTGCCATCGAAAACTTGATGGGCCGCTACGACGGCGAGCCCGCCCCGCTCAGTGACGAGGAGCGGGAGATGATTGAGAGCGAGGTGAATGCGGAGTTCGACCGGCTGCGGGTCGGGGAGCCGGAACAGGAGTGGTGGGAGGTGATGGACGAGGGGTTGCCGTTCTGAATGGGTGGCCGTTGAAGGAGGGATGAATCATGGCGAGCGTGGATGAGCAAAACGCCAGGCGCGGCTTCACGGTCCAGACCTTACGCAACAAGGCGAGGCGCTACGGCGCCACGGTCGAGGGCGGCGTGGTCGGCAAGCACGCCAGCTACAACATCGACGCCCCGCAGGGCAAGGTGTGGGCGGCCAGCAGCACGCACGCGCTGGCGGTCTACTGGCGTACCGACGAACCGGCATACCGCAACGATTCAATCGTAGACGCCCTGGAGCGGATGGAGGAGGGGCTGGCGGACTGTGACGACCCGGACTGCGACATCTGTTGCGAGGCGCACACCGATGAATGAGGAACAAAGGGAGGCCATCAGGAACGCCAACCGCCGCCGGGCCAACAACTGTCCGAATTGTGGGGCGTTTCATCAAGAGGTTGACGGCGCGGTCATAGGCGGTCTGCCCGGAATAACGTACCGCCACTGCAACGGTTGTGGGTGGTCGCAGGCAAAGACACGACGGCCGCGGCGAGAGCGGCTACCGAAGGCAAGGGGCGAGTAAGTGCCGTTCGTGGTGGCCAGGGAGGGACGGAGCCCTCCCGCTTACCACGGGGAGGTGGATGGTGGCCAAGCGAACCCTGCGGAACGAGCGCCGCTGGCTGGAAGACGGCGAACTGTGCGTCCTCGACAAGGCGAAGGCCGGCCCGACGCTGGTGACGGTGAGCGGCTTGGCCGGCGAGGGGGGCGAGGGCGACGTGATTTACTACGTCACCGAGGTGGCGACAAAAGAACGCTACCCCGCGAGCGACCGGCAGCTGCGGCGGGCGGAGAGGCCGAAGTGAAGTGGTGTCCCTCCGGGTGCGGGAGTCAGGGAGGACTCCCGGTTGAAACAACATCGGTGCCGGTGCCGCGTTCGGCCGGCTAAGTGGCGGATGAAAACTCGCACCAGCCGGCACCGATGGCACTTATAGCGGGGAGTGATCGACCAATGGCCACCGCGACACAGCGAAAGCCGAAGTCCTCGAAGCCCCCCGACACCTGCCGGTGGCTCGTCCGCCCCATGCCGTGCCGCGACACCGAGGTCGGCATCCTGGCGATCAACGGCGTCGAGTACGCCGTGACGCTGAGCGAGGGGCGGAAGGCTGCCCGGCTCACCAAGGCGGGGCCGGAGCGGACGCAGTATCACGTTGACCTGGCGTCCTCCGCGTGCGACTGCCCAGATCGGAAGTACAGAAATCACCCGTGTAAGCACGCCCGCGCCCTCGCCGCGGCGGTCAGTGTCCTCCCGGCGGTGGACACGCCGGAACTGAGCGAGGCGGCGTACTTCGACGGGGCTACCGACCTGTAGGGAGTGAACGTCCGATGGGCCGAAAACTCACGGGCAAGGCGACCGGCCGGGTGACGCTGCGGATGCCGAAGGAACTCCACCAGCGGCTCATCAACGTGGCCATCTCCATGAACGTCGAGTTGACCTCGCTCGCCAACCTGATGCTGACGGAGGAGTTGGCGGCGTGGGAGCGGAAGGTCAGGCGGGTGCGGAAAGAGGTGGGGGGCGTCGGGGAAGAAGTGAAGAAGCTGAAGGGGTGAACGTCCGATGGAAGCGTTGCTCTGCCTGCTGCGGATGGTCGTGGAGCACTTCGACTCCCTGTGGGGGTGTGCCGAGTCGATCACCGACGACCGCGAAAACCCCTTGATTTAGCGGCCCAAACTCGCGTTACGCCGGCACCTTCCTCGCGGGTAGAGTGGACGTCATGAGCGAAAAATTCTCCACCGTCGCCGACCTCCTCGGCGACCCCGCCCGCTGGTGCCAGGGCGAGTACGCGATGGACGACGTCGGCATCCGCACCACGCCCCGGGGCGACCGGGCGGTACGGTGGTGCTTGGTGGGGGGCGTCGAGGTGATCTACGGGTATCAGACGCCCGAGGCGGAGGCGGCGCTGAGCAGATTGCGGAGTGCCATCGGCGGGAAGCACTTCCTCCAGTGGTGGAATGATGCCAAAGACCGGCGGCACGAGGACGTAATCGAAGCGTGCAAGAAAGCCGGTGTGTAGATGGTGGCAATCAGATAAGGAGAAATCGCAAGTGGTCATCAGCTTGTTTTCCTTCCACTTCGGCCAGGAGGAGCAATCCATGCCCTCCCACCTCTCCGCCTGCCGCGAGTGCGGCGGGAGCGGGGTCGTGCAGCCCTTCGGGGAAAGCGTCCGATGCCCGTTCTGTGCCGCCCCGGAGGAGCGCCCGCCCATGCCCCACTACAACGCCGCCCGGCTGACCGCCGTGGACCTCGACATCCAGGCGGACGAGTCCATGCACCGGTACAAGGATGCGACGGCCGACGAACAGCGGCTGCTACTCGAGGAGGCTAACGCCTTCCGCGTGGCGGCGGCATTACTTCGGCGGAAGGCGGAGCGGGAGGGCGAACGATGACGGACTTCCAAGCGTGGTGGGACGGCGCCCGCGACCTGCTGTGCTACGACGCGGCGAGCGCGGCGGAACGGGCGTGGGAAGAGGCCCGCCGGACGGCGTCCGCCGAATACTCCCGCAACAGCCGCCACGCCTTCGCCGGGTTCGCATTGTGCGGGTTGCTGGCGGGCGGGAAGGAGGGGAGTCTCGTGCCGCGGATGGCGGTGGAGTACGCGGATGCGTTGGTCGCAGAGTTAGAACGGAGGAATCAACCACCGTCGTGACCACTTCCCCCGCGGGGAGTGTTGGGTGACCGGGTTGAAGTCGCCGCGCTGGGACTGATGGGCGGCGGCTGGTCCCTCCCCGCGGGGGATATTGATGAGGCGTCCGTCTGTCGTGTGGTCCGCCGGGGGCGGTCCCCGGCGGGAGTGATGGTCCCGAATGACACTGACAAAGGAAAGGAGGGGGTTCGACGGTTAGTGATCAGTATGGTCCGACGCCCCGCCGTGACCATCTCCTTCGGCGGGGCGTCTATCGGGGGCGGGCTGGTGCCCGGAGTTGGTCAACGCGGGTTCGATCCCCGCGGCCTCCGCTGTGATTGGGAACAACCGGGGTGGGGTCGCTATCGGGACACTCTCAGTCCCACAGTGGCGAGTAGCGTGGGGGACAAGCGCCGGCAGTTGCCTGCGGAACCGACAAGCGGCGGGTTCGACCCCGCCGCCCTGCCCTGCGGGGCCGTGTCGGCCAGGCGTCGGCGGGGAACCCCACACCTCTCGCAGAAGGGCTCCGAAACGAATGGCCGGATATGCTGTAGCCCCGGCCGTCACCACCAGCCCCACCCCGGTTTGATCTTTGCCGTGATGAGGCCCCGCGAGCGGCGAGGCGGTGGGCGAAACCCCGGGGACCGCTCGCGGGGCGGAAGTGGGAAGAGGGGAAGGGGATGCGAAGAGGGAGGCGGCGGGGCGAGGGGTGGCGCGGCGCCGAAAGGTGGGGCCGCTCGCGGGAGGGGGTGGAAGTGGCGTGGGGGGAAGGGGTTTGGAGGGTGGCCGTGGCAACGAAGTGGTGATTTTGGTGGTTGATGAGAGCGCCGAGCGTGTAGTCGCTCGCCTCGAGGTGGCGGATGGTGGCAACGAAGTGGTGATTTTGGTGGTTGATGAGAGTGAAGGAAATCAAGCAGGGTGCCGGTGGCGCGCTGGGGTGGCAAAGAAGTGGTGATTTTGGTGGTTGATGAGAGACAGGCTGAGGGGCCGGGGCTCCGCCTCAAGCTGGTGTGTGGCAACGAAGTGATGATTTTGGTGGTTGATGAGAGAACTTCCCCAGCAGGTGCAGGGCCGCGACCACCTCCTGCGTGGCAGCGAAGCGGTGATTTTGGTGGTTGATGAGAGATGAGAGTCGAAAGTGTCGGACGGGGAGCACGATTCAGCAGAGGTGTCAACGAAGTGGTGGTTTTGGTGGTTGACGAGAGACGAGAAATGAGAGAATGCTCTACCTCCTCCCCTGCCGCTGCTGCGACCGCCCGGTGCGGCTCTCCCGCCCCCGCTACTGCGAGTTGTTCGACGGGAACACGTCGCCATTGTGCGGCGAGTGTCGGAAATTTTCCAAGTACCTGACCCAGTGGAGGAACCTGCCCGATGTCACTGAGCAAGACGAAGCAGCTGCTGAACAAACTCAAGGCGATGGCGGACCAGGCCGGGCCGGCGCTGTACGAGCGGGCGGGCATGGCGGCGGAAGTCCTGGCGGACGCCGCGTGGGTCGCCGCGGAGCACGGCGGCGACTACGACCGGGCGTGCAAGGCGGTGGAGGACAACTACTTCCCCGAGTTGGGCAAGGCCATGTCGATCCACGAACTGCTGACGCTGGCCCGCGAGTTCCCGCAGGCGGAGTGGGCGCGGCACAAGTACAACCTGCGGCGGCTGTGGGCCGAGTGGGAGGGGCGGCAGGAGCGGGAGCCGAAGGCCCAGCGGGAGCGGGTGACGAAGGAGGACATGGCGAAGGCCAAGGACGAGATCAAGGAACTGACGTACTCGCTGAAGAAGGAGCGGCAGACCGCGGAGGGGCTGGCGGAGGAGAACCGCCGGCTGCGCGAGCGGGTCGCGGAGTTGGAGCGAGTCAACGCCCGGCTGGAGGGTCGGATTGAGGAACTGGAGCGGGTGCTGGAGAGGAGGAGTGAGGAGGCGGTGGTCTGAGCCGGTCGTGGGCGCCCCGCGAGCGGTCCGGTGGTGGAGAAATCCTTGGGGGCCGCTCGCGGGGGCGGATGTGGCGAGTGGGGAAGGGGATGGGGCGGGTGGCGGATGTTGATGGGGAATGGCGGGAATGCGGTTGGGGCGGGGCCGCTCGCGGGGGCGGGCGGAAGGGTGTGGCGGGGAAGGGGTAGTGACCGGGGCCATGACAAGAGAGTGAGTGAATCGGTGGTTGATGAGAGAAAAACCCCAGCACGTTGTTGACGATCTGCGCGGCGATGACAAGAGAGTGAGTGAATCGGTGGTTGATGAGAGACTGACACTACCTGCGGAGTCGCCGGATAACCGCGCGATGACAAGAGAGTGAGTGAATCGGTGGTTGATGAGAGTGCGCTAGAAACAAGCAGGGCGGAGCCGGTGGGTCGTATGACAAGAGAGTGAGTGAATCGGTGGTTGATGAGAGCACCGCCTGCTCAATACTCATGACAATGCCCTCCGCATGACAAGAGAGTGAGTGAATCGGTGGTTGATGAGAGTCGCTGCACGGGACTTTCCCCGCCGCCGCCGTGATGGTGACAAGAGAGTGAGTGAATCGGTGGAAGACGAGGGACGTACACGGGGTTATTGATCAACTCACCGCCCCGCGAAACCGCAACCGACACGAACAAACACAAGGGGTAATCGCCGATGGCCAAATCCGACCGGAAGCAGCCCGTGGACAGCGGCGTCGGACTGTTAGAAGTCCGCCTCGGCGCCGCCCTCTCCTGCCCGACCCGCCGCCTGGTGGCGGACCTGGAGCACGTCGGGCTGCAAGTCGCCCGCGCGAAAACCGCGATGGTCCGGGCCTTCGAGCGGTGGCACGAGGACCACCCCGGCTACGACCCCGGGGCCGTCACGCGGAAGGACGGCGCCCCCTGCCTCCTCCGCGGGCGCCCGCGCCCCGTCAACCAGCCGCTGCCGGCCCGGATGCCGGTGGAGCGGGAGTTGAAGTGCCGGAAGTGCAAGGGCACCGGCGCCCTCTCGGCCGCCCCCTGCCCCTCGTGCGACGGCCGGGGCAGCAAGTCGTGGATCGACCCGGCGACGTGGCTCTACCACGTCGGGCGGAGGGCGTCCCCCGACGTGGACGCCACGGTCATGGCGTCGTGCTCCAAGGCGGTGTGGGCGGCGCTGCAAGCGGAGCTGCCCTGGAACCACCACGGCGCCTCCGCCTACCGGTGGCAGGCCATCGTCAACCACGAGGCGGGGCCGGGGGAGGTGGAGCGGACGGTCTACCGGAGCCTCGCGGTGCCGGCGCCGAACAGCCAGACGGTGCTCGGGTACGTCGGGGCGGTGAGCCGGGAACTGCCGGCGAAGGACGCGCGGCGCGTGGCGGACTGTTCCGCTTCGTCGGCGGTCGCCCGCTTCTGCCTGTTCTCCGAGGAGTCCGGCCGCGGCACCCGCGACGCGATTGTCCGCGTCGAGGCGCGCCAACTCACCCCGGGCAACCGCAACGTCCTCCGCCGCGTCGCCTCGGGCGAGTGGAAGATGCGGGACAGCGCCCTCGTCTACAAGGAGGGCAAGGGGCGGGGCAAGTCTCGGCGGAAGGCCAAGCGCAACGGGGCGTGGTTCCTGCAACTGTGCTACCACCAGCCGCGGGTGAACTTGGGGCTCGACCCGAACCGGGAGGCGGTGGTCGAGGCCCTGCCGCCGGACGCCGGCAAGCCGTTCCGCGTCGAGTGCGGCCCGGCGTGCTGGGGGCTGGGGGCGGCGGCGATGCTGGAGCGGGAGGCGCTGCGGCTGGACGCCCGCCGCCGCGCCCTCCGCGAGCGGTTCGCGGTCACGGGCCACGGGCGGCGCGGGCACGGGCGGCAGCGCGTCGAGCGGGACATCCGCCCCATCACGCGGGCGGTGCGGGACTTGGTCGAGCGCTTCATCGACGGCCTGGTGGCGGAGGTCGTCCGCTTCTGCGTGCGGTTCAACGCCGGGAGCGTCCTCTACCGGGAGCCGGGGGTGCGGGGGAGGGAGCGGTCCTGGTTCGCGGGGAAGGGGCTGTTTTTCGACTGGACGAATTTCTGGATGAAGCTGTCGCAGAAGTGCGCGCACCACGGGATTGAGCTGCGCAAAGAGCGGCCGGCGAAGGCGGGGCGGGCGGCGGCGGGGGTGTGAAGGTGTGGGCGGGTCGGCTCACGGCGGGCCGGAGAAGAGGCAACCCACAGCGGCGTGACGATGGGCGACAGCAATGAAGGCACCAAAGCTATGGGGCCGGAAGGAAGTGGCCAAGCACCTCGGCGTGTGCCTGCGCACCATCAGCCGGTGGGACGCAGAGGGGTTATTGCCTCGGCCGTACTCGGTGACGGACCGGGGGAGTCGCTGGCTTCCCGCCGACGTTGAAGATTGGCGGAAGGCGGGCGGGATCAAAGCCGCGAGAGAACGCCAGTCCTCTCAGCAATCCAACGTGTGAATAATGGGACTTTTCGCGCACAATGGGACTTTCAGCGCACAATGGGACAAATGGAAGTCAGCAGGTTGATTGCCGAATTCGGCAAGGTAAACTGACTTACATGACCGAAACCAACGGCCACATGAACCACCCTTTGGTCCGCGCGGCCTGGCTGCGCGACGGGCGCACGCGCAAGGTCGTGCCCCTGGACGACGCAGCCTCCGAGGTCGCCAGTGTCCTGCGGATCGACGTCGCCACGATCCGGCAGATGCTCGCCGCGGGGGAGCGGGTCGAGACGGGCTGGAGCGTGTGGCAACGCGACTGAGCGATCTACTGACCACCGCCGCTGCCAACGTATTCCCACGCCAGCGGCCACGCGAGTGATTAGTCGAGTCCGTGGCAACGGAGTGGAGAGTCATGGCAGAGCAACCTGCCGGCGTCGAGGGTGCGCGCGGCGACGGGAAGGCGGCC
>DASPKW010000007.1:0-5972 GCA_035627895.1 Tepidisphaeraceae bacterium
CGGGCGGCGCGCGACTACCTCGCCGCGGTCCTCGCCGGCGACCGCCGAGCGGCCCGCGAGCTCGTCGCCGCCGCCCACGCGGCCGGCGCCCCGCTCGACCGCCTCTACCTCGACATCCTCCAGCCGGCCCAGCGCGAGTCCGGCCGCCTCTGGCAGGCCGGGCGCATCTCCGTCGCCCAGGAGCACTACCTGACCGCCGAGACGCAGACCGTCATGGCGCTTCTGTCGGCCGGCCGCGCGCCGCCCGCGCCCCGCCACCGCGCGCCGGCGCCGCCGATTTCCACAACCGACCTGAACGTCGACCGCGACCGCCGCGCGGCCCTCCCCGTCCCGCGCGACGCGCGCGACGACGACGACGACGACCGCGCGGGCGCCGCGCCGCGCCGGGTCTTCCTCGCCGCGTGCGTCGCCGGCGAGTTCCACGACCTGGGCCTGCGCATGGTCGGCGACCTCCTCGAGCACGCCGGGTGGGACGTCTACTTCTGCGGGGCCGACACCCCCTCGGACGCGCTGGCGGCCGAGGCCGCGCTCCGCCGGGCGACCGTCGTCGGCCTGTCGGCGACGATCGCCACCCGCCTCGACCCGCTCGCACAGGCGATCCGCGCCCTCCGCCGCGCCCCGCAGACCGCGGGCACGCCGGTCCTCGTCGGCGGGCGCCCGTTCCTGCTCGCGCCGGACCTGGCCGCGCGCGTCGGCGCTACGGCCTGGGCGCCGGATGCGGCCCGCGCGGTCGCGCTCGCCGAATCGCTGGTCGCGCGGAATTAGGCACTCGTATCAGGCGTCGCCGCGAACGCGCCCTGCTCGCGGTTGAAGTACATCGACCCCTCGAACCACCCCGGCACCGCCTCCCGGCAGCGCACCAGCGTACAGTCGATCTTCGCCACCCCGCCCTGCGGCGACACGACCGTGAGGATCCCGCCGTACCCCAGCGGCAACCGGTGCCGGGTCAAAAACCCCAAGCCCTGAGAATTCACGTCCCGCACGAATATTTGCCAGGGCAGTCCGGCCTCGGGCTCGCTGTACAGCTTCAGCGACGCACAGACGTGATATTTCATCCGCTCGCCCCGTCGGCGGTCGGCCGTGCCCGCGCCCGCACCCGCCTCCAGCGCGGAGAGAATGAACTCTACCTCCGTCGGCAGGCTCCCGCCCGGCGAGCCTTGGGCGCGGGCGGCCTTGGCGGAAACTGCCGCCCGCACGATCGGCTTCTTGGTCGACTTCGGCTCGTTTACCCGGTCGGGCGCGATCATCATGACTCAGGCTCCAACCCCCGTTGCGGCCACATGTTGAGACACCCCGGCCCGCCAACCCGGCAGACCGGCCTCTGTCGATTTACGATTCGAGTCACATCGGGGCAAATGCGTTTTTGATCGAGTCGGCGTGGCAATCCGTGTCAGACAGTGGCAGACAACCCCTTGTGGCGGAAGTTTTGCCCGGTAAAACAGGGTTGCACACCGCCGCCGCGCGGTGCGCGTTGCCGTCCCGGCGGAGCCGGACGGGGCACGGACGCTGATAAGTACGGAGTACACCATGCCTTATGCCTGGCAGTCGGTCGAGGAGGCCGCCGTCACCCTCGGCGTCTC
This sequence comes from Tepidisphaeraceae bacterium, assembly GCA_035627895.1. Classification (GTDB taxonomy): domain Bacteria; phylum Planctomycetota; class Phycisphaerae; order Tepidisphaerales; family Tepidisphaeraceae; genus DASPKW01. The sequence continues at coordinate 1,581 of DASPKW010000007.1, forward strand.
CACCCGCACCCTCCACCGCCGGATCAGCAAGGGAGAAGTCGAAACCCGTCTGCAAACTGGCCGGCGCGAGGTGCTGGTCTGTCTGCCAGAACCGGATGCCGACACTCCACCCGCGTTCGACCCGGTCGCCGTGGCCGAGGCGAACGAGCCCGACACGATGGGCCCGATCGACTCGCCGTCCCTCCCGCCCAGCTTCGATTCGGTGCCGACGTTCACGTCGCCCGAGCCGGTGATGAAAGGGCCGGTGACGTCCGCGCCGACCTCGTCGCCGTCGTCGTCGATCGTGCTGGCCCAGCGGGAGATCGCGCTGGCGAACGAGAAGGTCCGCCGGACCGAGCTCGCGCTGGCGGCGTTTCAACACACGTCCGACCTGCTCGAGCGCGAGGCGTGGCGCATGCGGATCTCGGCCCGCCTGGCGTGGGCGGCGGTCGCGGCGCTGGCGATCGGCGTCTACATCGCCGTCGGCTGGACCGCGTCGAAGGTCACCCACCACCAGGCGAACAACGAGTATCTCACCCAGCAGCTCAAGGCCGCGATCGCGACGGCGGAGGACAAGGGCGAGGAGACCGGTGAGCTGCGCGAAAAGCTGAGCAAGGCCGAGCAGGCCGCCGCCCGCGCGCAGGGCGAGCTCGAGGCCGTGAAGGCGGCGCAGGTCAGGAAGCCGGCGACGCAACCGGGTTTGATCGAGCGGATCGCGAAGTTGTGGGGGAACGATTGAGGAGAAAACGAAAAACGAGAAGACGTAAAGACGGCGAAGGTCTCTTTACGTTTTTCGTCTTTTCGTTTTGGCACACCCTGATCGGGGCGGTTGGATAATTTTCGCGCCGTCCGTAAGGTGCTTTGTCCTTTGCCAATTGCTGAGCATAGGATTTGCCGTCACCCGCGTGTTGGGAGTCGTGTCGTTATGCCTCATCTGCCTCAATATCCGACGCTCGAGATCGTCCTGTACTGCGCCGTGGCGGCGGTCGTGCTGTTCATCGGGTATCGGATCGGGCGGATGTTCGGGGCGCTCCGCGCGTCGCGGCAGTTGGACAAGAAGGAACAGGAGCTCTTCACGACCCAGCGCGGCTTTAAGACGCTGTACGAGCAGGAGATCAACGCGCTCAAGGCCGACAACGACAAGCTGACCGAACAGGTGCGGCTGCTGAACCACCGGGTCGAGGAGTACCGCAAGAAGGCGGCCGGGCTGGGCGGGATGTTCTCGACCTCGTCGAAGAAGAACGACGCGATGTACGCCCTGCTGCTGGAAAACGAGGCCCTCGAAGAGGCGCTCTACAGCCAGAACGAAAAGCTCAAGCAGGAGCGGACGGACAGTTTGAAGGAACAGATGCGCGCGACGAGCTACCGGCGCGTGCTGATGAGCCAACTGCTGAACGACGAGCGGATCAAGCAGTACGTGAGCGAGGTGCTCTCGGACGACAACATCAAGAAGCTCCCCCCGGGCGAACACGCGGCGGGCAACGGGGCGGCGAAGCACGCGGGGGAATGACGGGGGGAATGACGAAGTTCGAAACTCGAAGAACGAAACAAATCCGTAGGACGAATGACGAAGCCCGAACGGCGAGTTCGGGCTTCGTCTCCGTTTCGTCAGTCGACGTTCTCCAGGCGGCTGTTGTCGGGATGCGGCTCCGGCCGCATCATTTTGCGCAGGAGCAGGGCGGCGGTGGCCGCGTGCGCAACAAAGACGGCGCAGATCGCCACCATCGCAAATGCCCACGGCACTCCGACGAACGGCATAACGAGCAGCAGCGCGATTTCGCCGACGACCAGTGGCGCGGCGAACCAGAGCAACCCGGTGAGTGCCTTTCTCGGCGTCCCCCGGCGAAAGGATCGGAGCGCGAGCCAGGTACTCCAGACCGCGCCGCCCGGAAGGTAGACAAACCACAACACGACCGCCGCGGTCGGGGGCCCGGACGACGCGCGGCTGTCCGAGGTCAGCAGCCATAACACCGCCGCCACCTCGGCCCACCAGGTCAGAGCGAAAATGGCGAGCAACTTCGTCATGATTGCTCGGCGAGCCCCAGGTCTTCGTAGATCGCGGTGAGGACGGCGCGCGTCCGCTCTTGGTGTTTCCGTTCACCGGGCATGCCGTTGAACACGCAGGCGACGGTGACGCGATTGTCCGGGTCGTGGAAGGCGACGGAGGATTGGTTGCCCGAGTGGCCGAACGTGCGGGGGCCGGCGTGGGGGCCGTACTGGTAGGGGGTGGCCGGGTTGCCGTAGGTGTTGGAGTTGAGGATGAAGCCTAGGCCCCAGTCGATGACGGCGCCGAACGTCTTGTCGGGCGTGTGGACGCGGTGACGGGCGGTGAGGGCTTCGGCGGTTTGCGGGAGAAGCAGGGGAGTTGCGAGTTGCGAGTTGCGAGTTGCGAGTCGGAGCGTCGCGGCGAGGGATTCGTAGAACTTGGCGAGCTCGCGGACGGGCCCGCGGAGGCCGCCGCTGGGGCGGGGGTTGGCGAGGGCGTTGGGCGTTTCGGTGCCGTAGGGGAAGGGGGGGGCGGGGTGCTTTTCGGTGACCTGCATGATGGCGAGGCGGTCGGCGTAGTGCGCGTGCTGCGCCGGGGAGAGGGCGAGGTGCGAATCGGGCATCCCGGCGGGCAGGAAGAGGTGGGTGCGGTAGTGGCGGGCGAGGGCGGTGGCGGCGGCGTCTTCAGTATCGAACGGATCCGGCGTGTCGGTCTCAGCTCCACGTCCGGCTTGGAACGTGCGCGTGGGGAGCTGCGGCGCGAGCCTCCGGATGATCTCCCCGAGCACGAACCACGTCGCGTGCATCGAGTAACCGGCGTGGCGCCCCGAAATGAACCGCGGTTCCGGTCGGGCGGCGCAGACACGGGCGACGCCTTCCTCCCACGACTCGAGCGGCCAGCGGATGTCGACCAGGCGCAACGGGGCGGTGTGCGTGAGCGCGTGGCGGATCGTGATCGCGTCTTTGCCGTGCTGGGCGAACTCGGGAACGTGCTTGGCGATCGGGTCGTCGAGGGCGAGCAGGCCGAGCTCCCAGAGCTGGGCGATGAGGACGGCGGTGATCGGCTTCCCGGCCGACATCCAGACGACGAGGGTGTCGGGGGCCATCGGCGCGTCGGCCTGGCCGATCTCGGGGACGGCGGGGCGCGCGAGGCCGGTGGCCAGGTCGAGGAGACCTTCACCGTCGCGGTAAATGGCGAGCTGCGCGCCGATGTGCAGGCCGGTCGCGATCCCCTCGTCGATCACGGCCCGGGTGCGGGCGAAGTCGTACGACATGGCGGCGAGGGTACGCGCGGGGGTTGGGCAGGTAAACGGGCGGGACCACGCGGAGCGCGGCGGTCTCGCCCCGGACTTCGGTCCCGCGACGAGCCGCGGGGGCACCCCGCGCGTGCTCCGAACGGCTCGGACGGGGCCTCGCCCTCCCGACCCCGACCGAACCCGCGTCCTGTACAGGGCGTACGACCGGTGGTAACGTGAGGGGGACAACTGCTGGCGTTGTGGGCGTTTTCGGCTTCGGCCGGGGGCCCGCGACCGGTTAGGCTTGGTTTGGTCCGTGCGACTCTTCCCACCTTTCCGCGTGGCCCCGGACGTGCTCCGGCGGCCCGCATCGACACGAAACAGTTGTAAACGCACTCGGGGTGCCGGCGCGGGACGTCCGCGCGGGGTTTCTCTCACGGGTGCACCGGCCTCGATCGTTTCGATCGGACCGGTCTGGCGTACCCGCGCGGTCAGGCGCACCTTCGCTGCGACCGCTCGGTACGTCCTTTTCATTGTCGCGCCCGGATGTGGCGCGCGCTGGGATCGCACCCGGGAAAGAGATCGAGTTATGGGATTTTCGAAGCTCGCATTGTCGGAGAACATTCAGAAGACGCTGAGGGAAGAGGGGTACGAGACGCCGACGCCGATCCAGGCCGAGGCGATCCCGCACGTGCTCGCCGGGCGGGACGTGCTGGGGATCGCGCAGACGGGGACGGGGAAGACGGCGGCGTTCGCGCTGCCGATCATCCACCGGCTGCTGGACCCGTCAACCCGCAAGGCGGCGCCGGCCGGGCACGCGCCGGCGGTCGAGCCGCACGCGGCGCTGGACGGGCATCACGAGGGTGGAGTCGCTAAGCCGCAAGCGGCGGCGGAGGGCAGCGCAGAATCACTTATTTCGAAGAGTGCGCGCAAGACGCGGGCGCTGATCTTGTCGCCGACGCGCGAGCTCGCGGGGCAGATCGAGGAATCGTTCCGCACCTACGGGCGGGGGACGCCGCTGCGCGTGGCCGTCATTTTCGGCGGCGTGTCGCAGGACCCGCAGGTCAAGGCGCTGCGGCACGGGGTGGACGTCGTCGTCGCGACGCCGGGCCGGCTACTCGACCTGATCAACCAGGGGCTGGTCGACTTGCGGCACGTGCGGACGTTCGTGCTCGACGAGGCCGACCAGATG
>DASPKW010000008.1:0-9480 GCA_035627895.1 Tepidisphaeraceae bacterium
GCGGGAACGGTCACCTTCTCCGTCTTGGGGCGAACCTTCACCGCGGTCCACGGCACTTGCGTGCGCGCGGGCTCGTCGTGCTCGCGCGTACGTTCGTCCCCGGCCCGGCCCGCCGTGGTGAGGCGTTGCGTGACCTTCAACGTCACCTTCTCCGGGGTGACTGCGGCCAGGACGTGGGTCCCCTCCGTGAGGGTGGCATTCTTTCTGTCAGCGGCTTCGCCAAATTGCCCGCGAATTTTCAGCCAGGTGCCGGGCTTCCGATCGGCCCACCCTTTGTATGCCGGGTTGTCCGCGTCGACCAGGCGCGGCGGGTCGTCGGCGGCGCCGGCCCGCCCCGGGCCTCCGGCTACGACGATCGCCGCGAACAGCACCACGCCCACCGCCCGAACGCAGGTCCACCGATTCGCCGCCATCGAAGCCTCCGAGAAGGGATTCGGGACACCCCGCATTAGTTCGTTAGCTCGCTTTGGAATTGCAATTGATACCACCGCGCCGCGCTGATCTCCACACGGGGACGGAAGAAGACGGCCGCGCTCCGCGGGGATGGAATCGCCTCGGCGTACGCGGCCGACCGCCGCCGGGCAGACAAGAATGTCCGCCCCACCGAGGGGCTCCGCGCGCGCGCACACAAGGGAGGGCCCGTCCCTCGTCCACCGGAACGACCCCGCCGCACGCCCGGCGAGGCCCGGCCGAACGTCCACCCCGCGCCCCGGCGTGCGGCGGGGGCGGCCGTACGCGTTGCGCTCGGCAGTCCTATCTCATGAACCTTCGGCATCGAACGCCACCGGGCCCGCGCGCGTACCCGCCGTCACACGCGTCCGCCACCCCGCCGTCATGCCCTCACCCCACCCCCCTAACCCTCTCCCAGACGTGGCCGCGCCCGCCCCCGAACGACATTCATCTTCGCGTCCGGGAGAGGGAGCCGGCCCCCGCCCTCCCGCTCCGCCGCCGACGCCTCGTCCACTTTGGACGCGTGCCACTCCCCCCGCCGCCCCTCCCCTGCCGATACTCCCCTCAACCCTATGTTCCGCACCGTCCTGCTCCTGATCGTCTCCAACGTCGCCATGACGTTCGCCTGGTACGGCCACCTCAAGCACAAGGACTCGCCCCTCTGGAAGGCGATCGTGATCAGCTGGCTGATCGCCGGCGTCGAGTACGTGTTCCAGGTCCCCGCCAACCGCATCGGCTCCAACGCCGGCTACCCCACCGCCACGCTCAAGATCGTCCAGGAGGCGATCACGCTCGTCGTGTTCGTCGTGTTCGCCTGGCTCTACCTCGGCGAGTCGATGCGCTGGAACCACTACGCCGCGTTCGCCCTGATCTGGGCCGCGGTGTTCCTGGTGTTCTTCGTCGGCAAACCGCCGGGGGAGGCGACGGCGGCGGAGCAGCCGGTGGCGGCTGATGCGCGGCCGTGACCGGGAGGGTGAGGCTCCGCCCGAGCCGTTCGCGTGGGGCGCCGTTCGGATTGGTCGCAGAGGACGCAAAGGCGCAGAGGACGCAAAGAAGACAGCGGAATAGAGTTGGTTTCGCAATCGCGCTCGCGACGAGTCGCCGGCCGATGCACCCATTCTCTCTTTTCTTCTCTGCGCCCTCTGCGCCTTTGCGTCCTCTGCGACAAATTCAACCAGCGCTATCCGCCGAACGGCCCGGACTAAGCCTCGCCCTCCCGGTCCCCCCATTCTTTGTCGCTCGGCCGCCCGCGCGGCCGATGATGGGGCCGTGGGAACTGTTCCGCACCAGAGCAGATTCCGCGCCGACGGGTCGGCGCGGCCAGGGGGGCTTCGCCGACTCTTCGGCTGGATTCTGCGCTGCGTTGGCGTCCGGCGAGATGCCCACCACGACGAACTCGAGATCGCGGTCGAGCCGGCCGCACCGAATCCCGAGCCGGTCGTCGAAGTCGACGAGGAAGCGGTCGCACATCCCGAAGGCGTGCAGCTACACGAAAGCCCCCGCGTGCCGCGGGGAGCCGACTCCACAGGAGTCGGCGTCGAGTCGTCGTCGCGCGATGACCGCGGCGACACCCCCGACCCCGTCCTCCAGCACCTCTCCGAAGTCCCCCCGCTGCCCCACGTCGTCCGCGAGTTGATCCGCGAACTCTCCGACCCGCAGTCGAGCGCCCGCAGCGTCGCCCGCATCGCCGCGTCGGACCCGGCCCTGGCCGCCCAGCTCATTCGCACCGTCAACTCCGCCGCGATGGGCCTGGGCCGCACGATCGCCAGCGTCGCCGAGGCGGTCAGCTATCTCGGGTACGCTGCCGTCCGCGCGCTCGTCATCCGGATGCGCCTCCAGACGTTCATGCCCGCCGCCCCGGGCCAGCCCGCCTACGACGCCGAAGACCTCTGGGTGCACTCCCTCGCCGTCGCCTACGCCGCCGACGCGATCGCCGCCCGCGCCCGCCCGCAATCAGGCCGGCCGATCGACCGCGGCTTCGTCTCCACGCTCGGCCTGCTCCACGACATCGGCAAGCTCGCGATCAACTCCTACTTCCCCGACTCGGCCGCCAAGATCCGCACGCGCTCGGTCGAGTTCCCCGACGAAAGCTACCTCGACCGCGAGCGCCGCGTCCTCGGCGCCGGCCACGCCGAGATCGGCGCGATGCTCGCCACGCACTGGAAGCTCCCGCCCGACCTCGTCGAGGCCATCCGCTGGCACCACGCGCCGCAAAGCGCGCCGGACACCGTCCCGCCGCACGCCCGCAACGCCGCCGTGATCGTCCACGCCGCCAACCAGGTCGCCAAGTACTGCTACGTCTACAGCCAGGACATGGAGATCGACATCGTCCCCGACGACGTGCTCAAACTCGCCGGCCTCCCCACGCCGATGGCCCGCCTGCTCGGGGCCGACGTCCGCCGGGCGGTCAGCCACGCGATCTTCTTCATCGACCAAAGCTCCACGCGCCCGCTCAAGGCGATCAGCCGGTTCGTCCGCCTCAGTTCGACGGGCCGCCCGTCCGCCGACACGATGCCCTCGGTCACGCTGCCCCAGACCTACCGCGTCGCCCACGTCGGCATCGCGTTCGACGACTGGCTCGAGCGCATCGGCCGCGTCCCGCTCCGCATCGACTGCTCCCTCGGCACCCCCGACCGCATCAAGAACGTCGCCCACGGCGCCGGCCCCGCCGCCCGCTTCACCGCCCGCGTCGCCCCCGGCACGATCGAGCGCATCCTGACCGGCGCCGCCGCGCACCTCGACACCCTGCGCCTGCCCGACGACGTGAAGCGCCCCGCCCTCTTCCTCCTCCGCCGCCTGCTCCCCAACCTCGAGGAGATCGCCACCGGCGAGGTCGTCGACGTCATACAGTGCGTCTACCGCGGCAAGCTCCTCACCGCCGTCCGCTCCCGCGCCCTCGCCTTCGCCAACCGCCTCCCGCCCGCCGCGCCCGCCTCCGCCGGCCCCGCCCTGCTCACCCGCGAGCTCGCCAACGTCATCAACCTCCGCTGGTTCAGCCGCATCCGCACCACGGCCGACGGCACCGCCGTCCTCTTCCGCTCCCTCCCCGTCAACGCCGCGGCGGACCTGCTCGCGGCGTAGGGCGGACGGGCCCACCGTTCGGCCTCCCCCGGTCCGTGACTCGCGCTACGATCGCCGGTTCCGCCTGCGCAGCACACGCATCGTCGCGATCGAGTGGATCAACCGCCACAGCGACGCCAGCGTCGGCATCCCCGACATCCACCCGAGACGCATCCCCCGCCGGTAGTGCCGGTTCGTCGCGCATCACCTGGTCGCGCGTGACGGCCCCGCGGTGCCCGCGCGTGAGTTGCCGGGCCTCCTCGATGATGGACCCCGCCCCCTCGGCGTCCCACCCCTGCTCGCGTAACTGGCGGTCGACCTCATCGAAGGGGCGTCCCTCCGCGAGCTGCTCGACCGCCCACGCCACCGCGTCCTGCCGCGGCGCGTAGTCGTCCACGACCTGTTCGAGCGGGGAATCCGGAGGCCGGTTCGTATCGGTACCGTCGGGCGCGGTCATGCAATGATCATATCCGCGCAGGACGTGCCGCGGGATGCAGTCTGAGCAGCAGTCGGGCTCCCACGTCCACCAAACGTGGCCGATCGCTGACGTCCTCACCCCACCGCGCGCAACCGCCCCTCGCGAACGTCCGGCGCGATCGACAACTCCAACACCCGCTCCCGCACCGGCTCCGGCTCCCCGGGCAACCGGTACAACTCGATGTTCTCCTTCAACCACTGCGCGAATCGCGCCAGCCCCTCCTGCAACCGCACCTTCGGCGCGTACCCCAGCTCCGCCGCGCTCCGCGACACGTCCGCGAACGTCCGCTCCACGTCCCCCGGCTGCGCCGGCCGCCGCTCGATCACAGCCGACTTCCCCATCGCCCGCTCGATCCCCGCAATGAGCGTGTCCAGCCGCACCGGATCGCTCCCGCCCAGGTTGTAGATCCGGTACCCGGCGTTGCGGTCGTACGCCGCCAAAATGCCCGCGACGATGTCGTCCACGAACGTGTAATCCCGGCTCGTCGACCCGTCCCCGAACACCGGGATCGTCTTGCCCCAGTGGATCAGCCGCGCGAACTTGTGGATCGCCAGGTCCGGCCGTTGCCGAGGGCCGTACACCGTGAAGAACCGCAAGCAGCTCACCGGCATCTTGTACAAATGCCAGAACGTGTGGCACAACAGCTCGCCCGCCCGCTTCGTCGCCGCGTACGGGCTGATCGGCTCGCCCACGTCGTCCGCCTCGGCGAACGGCACCTTCGGGTTGTTCCCGTACACGCTCGAGCTCGACGCGAACGCGAACTTCGACACCTTCGCGTCGGCCGCCGCGCTGAGCAAATTCGTCGTCCCCTCCAAATTCACCTGCGCGTAATACACCGGCCGCTCGATCGACGGCCGAACCCCTGCCATCGCCGCCAAGTGGATGATCCCCTCCGGCCGCACCGTCTCAATCAGCCGCCGCACGCGCGGCCCGTCCGTGATGTCCATCTCCTCAAGCTCGACCCCCCGCCCCGCCTCGCGCTGGACGGCCCGCAAATTCTCCTCCTTCCACGACCGCGCGTAGAAGTCGCAGAAGTTGTCGATCCCGATCACCCGGTACCCGCGCCCGATCAGCGCCTGCGCCGTGTGCGACCCGATGAACCCCGCCGCCCCCGTGACGACGACCGTGCGCTTGCTACCGCCGTTGCTGACCATGAATGCTCCGAGCCCCCGGGACACGCCCGGGGAAAAAGGCCTCGAAGCTTATCGGACGTTCGAGTGAGAATCCTGAAGTCGCCCGGCAGGAAATCTCCTCACCCCTACGCGGTGATCCTACTTACCAACGAGCTAAACAAGCCGGGGCATAGCGCACGGGCTTCGCCCGAAGCGCCGCCCCGGATCGTCGCCCCCCCAGCGCCCCTCACGCCCCCCCGATCACCTTCAACAACTCCGCCAGCGTGATCGGCTTGCGCAGCACGGCCGTCACGCCCATCCGCTCGACCGCGTCGATCCGCTCCCCGTCCCCCAGTCCCGTCGTGATCGCCAGCGGAATCCCGGGAAACCGCCCGCGCACGTCGGCGATCAGCCCCTCGCCCGCCCCGTCCGGCAGCATCAGGTCCAAAATCACCGCGTCCACGCGCTCCGCCAACGCGTCGCGCGCGTCCGAAATGCTCGTCGCCACGCGCACGTCCCACCCGCGCAAATTCAGGATGCCCCGCAGCGCCGTGTACGTCGCCCGGTCATCCTCGACCAGCAATAGACGGGGCCGACTCCCCTTGAGGCTCATAGGATGCTCCGTGATTTCCCGCGCCACCCGCGGCCGGTCGTGCTGCCACCGCGACGTCGCCGCCGGCCGATCCGTCGATACCGTTCCCATTCCCGGAGTCTACGATTCGCCCGCGCCCGATGACGAGCGTAAACCTGCTACCCTTACCCGGCTCGCTCGTCACCCGCAATTCCATCCCCAGTTGGTCCGCCAACCGCTTGGCGACCGCCAGCCCCAGGCCGACGCCCCGACTGTGGTCGCGGGCCGCGTTGTGCCCCTGGAAGAACTCCTCGAACATCCGCGCCTGGTCCGCTTGGCAGATCCCGACTCCCGTGTCCGTCACGTCGACCGTCGCCCCGCCGCCCGTCGCCCGCACGTCCACGTGCACGCCCCCCCGGACGGTAAACTTCACCCCGTTCGAAACCAGTTGGGCGATAATCCGCTCCAGCTTGGCCTGGTCGGTGTGCACGCGCAATCCGTCGTCGCCGGTCACCGCCAGCGCCAGCCCCTTGGCTTGAGCGTCCGCTGCCGACCGCTCCGCCGACCGCCGCACCGCGTCCGTCAGTCCGAACGTCGTCGGGCTGTGCTCGGGCTGATCCCAGTCGAGGTGCGCCAGCTCGAGGAAATGGCCGACCAATCGCGCCGTCGCCTCCAAGCTCTGCCGGGCCTCCACCAGCGCCTTCCGCGCCCCCCCCGTATCCCCCGCGTCCAGAGTGAGCGCCGCCAAATCGACCTGCAGCGACAGCCCGTTCAGCGGCGTCCGCAAGTCGTGGCTCACCGCGTTCAGAAAGTACGTCTTGCGCCGGGACTCCTCCCGGCTCTTCTCGAGGTCCGCCGCGAGCTCATCGGACCGGTTCAATTCGCCGTACACCACCGACAAGTTCCGCGAGTCCAGCGCGTACCGCCACGTGTAATAGACCAGCACCGCCATCACGATGTCGTACAACCGCCACGCCGGCCAGAACATCTTGACCGGGATGAACGCGTACCCGCAGATCCCGCAGAAGATGAAGATGTTCTTGATCCGCCCCATCGACTTGGCGGCCCGCGGGTTCCGCAGCGCCTTCTGGTTCTTCGACCAGTGCCGCGCGATCACCACGTACCCCGCCGCGACCGCCAGGTCCAGCCCGACCGTGATGACGATCCACAGCGTGTCCCCCCGCATGCAGGACACGAGCCGGTGATAGCCCATCCCGCCCCCGGCTGGCTTGCCGGCGAACCAGTTCATCAGGTCGATCAGCCAATCCATATCGACAGCCTTCGATTACTGACCGCTGAACCCTGCACGCGCCCCGCCAAGCCGGCGGCGGAGCCTGAGGCGACGCCCCGGATCCGCCTCAAACCAACCGACAATTGAATGTCGGCTCGAATCGCACCGACACACTCGATAGCCCCCATAAGGATTTCTGCCGACCGGTATCGCCCGCCACGTCCGGGCAACATGGTACCCGTCGAATTAGAGAATGCAGCACCGCCCCGCTATCATCCCAGCCCCTATGACGATCCCCTTTCGAACCGCGCTCGTGACCGGTGGGGCCGGGTTTATCGGCCACCACATCGCCCGCACGCTCCTCGCCCGCGGGTGTAACGTGCGCGTTCTGGACGATTTATCGCGCGGCTCCCGCACCCGGCTCACCGAGATCGGCGCCGGCGTCGACTTCGTCGAAGGGTCGATCCTCGACGACAACGCCCTCGAAAAATCCGTCCGCGGCGTCGATGTGATTTTTCACCACGGCGCATGGGCGTCGGTCCCCCAATCCGTCGAACAGCCCATTGAGTACCAGGAGATCGACGCCACCGGCACCCTCAAGGTCCTCGAGGCCGCCCGCAAGCTCGGCGTCCGCCGGATCGTCTACGCCGCCTCCTCCAGCGCCTACGGCGACCAGCCCGAGCTCCCCAAGCGCGAGGACCAAATCCCCACGCCCATCAGCCCCTACGCCGTCGCCAAGTACGTCGGCGAGCTCTACCTCAGCGTCTACGCCAAGCTCCACGGCATGGAGACCATTTCCCTCCGCTACTTCAACGTCTTCGGCCCCCACCAGGACCCCAAGAGCCTCTACGGCGCCGCCATCCCCGCCATCGTCTCCCGCGTCGTCAAGGGCATCTCCCCCACGATCTACGGCGACGGCGAACAGACCCGCGACTTCTGCTACATCGACAACGTCGTCGAGGCCAACCTGCTCGCCGCCTCCGCCACGGGCGTCGCCGGTCAGGTCGTCAACGTCGCCTGCGGCCAGCGCGTCTCCGTCAACGACATCGTCCGCCTCGCCAACCAGTTCCTCGGCACCAACGTCAAGCCCACCTACGCCCCCCCGCGCGTCGGCGACGTCAAGGACTCCTGGGCCGACTGCTCGCTCGCCGCGAAGGTCATCGGCTACAAGCCCAAGGTCTTCTTCGAGGAAGGCCTCAAGCGCTGGATCGACTGGTACAAGACCTCCGAGTACATGCGCTCCTAACCCCGCGCGCGACCGGCACCCCCAAGTCTCAATGCCCGCGCGACCCGCGCCTCATATAGCCCGCCACTTGTGGCGGGAAACCGCGGCGATTCCAACCAGCGCGCGAATCCAAAGTCCCGAACCGCGCCTCCCCGCCACAAGTGGCGGGCTAGATGCGGCGCGTCGCCCCAAACACGTCTGTCGGCAACGGTCCATCACTCCCGCCCGAACGCCTTCAACCCCACGATCCCCGCCACGATCATCGTCACGCACAGGAGCCGCACCGCGTCGCGCGGCTCCCCGAGAACCACCATCCCGTAGACGACCGTCCCGACGGCCCCGATCCCCGTCCAGATCGCGTACGCCGTCCCCAGCGGCAACGTCCGCATCGCCTGCGCCAGCAGCACGAAGCTCAGGATCATCAGCCCGACCGTCCACGTCGTCACCCAGATCTTCGACGGGTCCGTCAGGAACCGCGTCAGTCCCTCGGTCTTCTTCAGACCGATCGCCCAGAACACTTCGCAGATGCCGGCGAGCAGTAACCAGATCCAAGCCATCGTTCGAACTCCGCTGTTGTACGCCTTACGCGCGCCCCGTCATCCTGAGCGCAGCGAAGGATCTAGCCGCGAACCCGAAAATCCCTTTCGCCAGCGTCAAACGCACTGGGTCGTGGGAGCGAGATCCTTCGCTGCGATCAGGATGACGGGGCGCGCTGCGAGCTAAAATCCCTTCCGCACGTCCACCACCCTCATCCCCGCCCCGGTCGCCGCCTGCACGCCCAAATCCGCGTCCTCGAACGCCACGCACTCGCCCGGCGCCAGCCCCAGTTGCCGCGCCGCCTCGACGAAGATGTCCGGCGCCGGCTTCCCGTGCGCCACGTCGTCCGCCGTCACGATCGCCTTGAAGTGGTGCAGCACGCCCAGCGCCGCCAGCGTCTTCGTGCACACCGCCCGCGTCCCGCCCGTGGCGACGGCCATCGGCAGTTTCCCCGCGTACCGCTCGATCACCCGCACCACCGGCTCGATCGGCTTCACCTGCGGGAGCAGCTCGAGGAACAAGTCTTCCTTGTAATCCGCCGTCACCTGCACCGGCATCGCGTGCCCGTGCCGCTCGTTGAGGATCTCGATGATCCGCGCACTCGGGATCCCCGCCATCTCGTAGAACATCGCCTCGGGGAACTCGACCCGATGCCGGCCCAGCGCCGCCACCCAGCACCGGTAGTGCAGCGGCATCGTGTCCGCGATCGTCCCGTCGCAGTCGAACACGAGGCCCTTCGTCTCCGGCGATATCAACATAGGGCCCGGATCGTAGGGCTCATCCCCCGCGATACCAAATCCCTTTCGAAACCCCTGC
>DASPKW010000009.1:0-3638 GCA_035627895.1 Tepidisphaeraceae bacterium
GGCGGATCGGACCTCGCACGTGTCGGCGTACCTGCACTTCGGGCACGTGTCGGCCGTCGAACTCGCGCTGGCGGCGCGCGACTCGGGCGCGCCGGCGGAGGACCGGGAGGCGTACCTGGAGGAACTGATCGTCCGCCGGGAACTGTCGGTGAATTACTGCGAGCACACCGAGCACTACGATTCGTACGACGCGCTTCCGGGGTGGGCGAAGCAGACGCTGAAGGACCACCGGGCGGACGCGCGGCCGCACGTGTATTCGCTGGCGGAACTGGAGTCGGCCGGCACGGCGGACGAGTACTGGAACGCGGCCCAGCGAGAGATGGTGGTGACGGGGTTCATGCACAACTACACGCGGATGTACTGGGGGAAGAAGATCCTCGAGTGGACGGCGGACCCGCGGGAGGCGTTCGAGCGGACGCTGTACCTGAACAACAAGTACTTCCTGTGCGGGCGGTCGCCGAACGCGTATGCGAGCGTGGCTTGGATCTTCGGCTTGCACGACCGGCCGTGGGGGCCGGCGCGACCGGTGTTCGGTACGGTGCGTTACATGAACGCGGCGGGGCTGGATCGGAGGTTTGATATGCCGGGTTACGTCGCGCGGGTGTCCAAGCAAACGTCGCGGTACGGGCGTGGGGGTGGGCCCGGCGGCGGCGGTTTGTCGTAGGCATAAATGGCCTTCCCAATTCCCTGATCGCGATGCCGGCAATCTTGACGTATACGGATTGGTGCTGGCCATATCATCGCAATGAATACTGATGTGACATTCAGTGCGATCTCGTGAATGTCACTCGATAAGTCTTTGGAAAGGGGGGAGTTGTTCGGAGCCGCGTAGGTGTTTCAGGCCGTCATCCGACCCGAAGCGATCGAACTGATGCCGCTCGGGGTGTACGTCGTCGACGCGAGCGGGGTCATCCGGCAGTACAACGCGCACGCGGCGGAGCTGTGGGGGCGGACGCCCGAAGCCGGGGCCGAGGCGCGCGGCTGGGGCGGCTCGGACCCGTGGGACGCCAGGGGCGAGCAACCCAACCCGGTCGCGGAGGTGCTGGCCGACGGCCAACCGCGCCGGGCGGAGCGGGTGATCGTGCGGCCGGACGGGCGGCGGGTGCACGTGAGCCTGAGCGTGGGGGCGCTGCGCGGGGCGGGCGGGGCGGTCACGGGCGCGGTGGTGTGCGCGCAGGACGTGAGCCGGCGCACGCGAACCGAGCAGGCGCTCACCGGGCAAAAGCGCGTGCTGGAAATGCTGGCGACGGGACGGCCGCTGGCGGACGTGCTCGGGGCGCTGGCGGGGACGATCGAGGAACTGGTGCCGGGAATGCGGTGCGCGGTGCTGGTGGTGGACCCCGCGCGGGCGGGCCGGCTGGTGAAGGGCGTGGCGCCGAGCCTGCCGGCGGGGTATTGGGAATCGTTCGAGTCGCTGCCGGTGACGGACGGGTGCGGGTCGTGTGGTACGGCGGCGGCGACCGGGCGGCGGTGCGTGGTCGAGGATATCGCCGCGGACCCGCGGTGGGCCGGCGAGCCGGCTGCGGCGGCGCTGGCGCACGGCCTGCGGGCGTGCTGGAGCGAGCCGATCGTCGGGCCCGGCGGGGTGGTCGTGGGGACGTTCGGGTGTTACTTCGGGGAGGCACGCGGGCCGCGGGCGGAGGAGACGGCGATCGTGGAAGAGGCGGCGCACCTGGCGGGCGTGGCGCTGCAGCACGACCGATGGCGGGCGGAGCTGCTGGCGGCGACGGCGCAGGCGCAGGCCGCCCGGGCGAAGGCCGAGGCGGAGCGGGTGGCGGCGGAGGCGGCGAACCGGGCGAAGGATCAATTTTTAGCGTCGCTGAGCCACGAGCTGCGCACGCCGCTCTCGCCGGTGCTGCTGACGGCGTCGTCGCTGGCGCGGGACCCGGGGTTGCCGGCGCATTTGCGGGCGGACATGGAGATGGTGCAGCGGAGCGTGGAGCTCGAGGCGCGGCTGATCGACGATCTGCTGGACCACGCCCGCATCGCGCGCGGGCTGCTCGAACTGCACCGGGAGGAGGTCGACGTCCACGCGCTGCTGTGGCGGGCGGCAGAGACGAGCAGCGCGGCGGACAGCCACAACAAGCACGTGGCGGTGGAGGCGCGGCTGAACGCGGCGCGGCACATCGTGCACGCGGACGCGACGCGCCTGCAGCAGGTGTTCTGGAACTTGTTGCGGAACGCGGTGAAGTTCACGCCGGACGGGGGCACGGTGACGATCTCGACTTGGAACGTTCCGGTGGCGGCGGTGGGTGAGGTCGACGGCGCGGGGGAGCGGCTGGTGATCGAAGTGCACGACACGGGGATCGGGATCGACGCGGGCGCGCTGCCGGGGATCTTCGAGGCGTTCCGGCAGGCGGACGGGTCGATCGGAAAGCGGTTCGGCGGGCTCGGGCTGGGGCTGGCGATCTGCGAGTCGCTGGTGAAGATGCACGGGGGGACGATCCGGGCGGCGAGCGACGGCGACGGGCATGGGTCGGCGTTCACGGTGGAACTGCCGGTGACGGCGGGGGGCGTCGCGACGCCGACCCCGCCCGCCACGCCGGCGCGGGATGCGCGCGCGTTGCGGATCCTGTTCGTGGAGGATCACGCGGCGAGCTTGCAGGTGCTGACGCGCCTGCTCAAGTCCCTCGGGCATCAGGTGACGGCGGCGCAGACGGTGGCCGAGGCGCTGGCTGCGGTACGCACGGACGGGGCGGAATTCGACCTGCTCCTGAGCGACCTTGGCCTGCCGGACGGGTCCGGGCTGGACGTGTTGCGCGAGGCCCCGCCCGGGCGGGTGCGCAAGGCGATCGCGCTGACGGGGTTCGGGATGGACGAGGACATTCGCCGGTCGCTGGAGGCAGGTTTTGTCAGGCACCTGGTGAAGCCGGTGCACTTCGAGAAGCTGAAGGGGGTGTTGGGGGAGTTGTTCGGGTGAGAGAGAGAATGACGGAGGCCGAAATTCGAAGGACGAATGAAGAAAGGCGGGGACCGGGAGGGCGAGGCTCCGTCCGAGCCGTTCGGCGAATCGCGCCGGTGCATTCTCCCGCAAAGGACGCAAAGGCGCAAAGGGCGCAGAGAAGACAAGAACGGGTGGGTTGATCGGCTCGCGGCTCCATTGATCTGAAACTGAGCCCTCACTCTGCCGGTCTTCTCTGCGTCTTTGCGTCTTTGCGTCCTCTGCGAACCATTGGGATGCTCGGATTGCAGAACTGCTCGGGCGGAGCCTCGCCCTCCCCAACGACGTTGCGCGGTGATAAGCTGCGGCCCTCCGATGTCGGTCTCACTCCTTTTCCTTGGCAGCGGCACGAGCGCGGGGGTCCCGATGATCGGGTGCCACTGCGACGTCTGCCGCAGTACTGATTTCCACGACAAGCGGACGCGGGCGAGCGTGGCGCTGGAGTATGACGGGGTGAGCGTGCTGGTGGACACGTCGCCGGAGCTGCG
Source organism: Tepidisphaeraceae bacterium (assembly GCA_035627895.1). Classification (GTDB taxonomy): domain Bacteria; phylum Planctomycetota; class Phycisphaerae; order Tepidisphaerales; family Tepidisphaeraceae; genus DASPKW01. Next base: position 3,430 of record DASPKW010000009.1, read on the forward strand.
GCTGCAGTGCGTGGCGGTGGGGCTGGAGCGGATCGAGGCGGTCGTGTACACGCACGCGCACGCGGACCACATCATGGGGCTGGACGACGTGCGGCGGTTCAACGCGCTCCGGGGCGGGCCGCTGGACGTGTGGGCCGACGAGCGGACGCACCGGATGCTCACGCAGTGCTTCGGGTACGCGTTCGTCGAGCCGGACCCGCTGAGCAAGC
>DASPKW010000010.1:0-9734 GCA_035627895.1 Tepidisphaeraceae bacterium
CATCGAGGCCAAGCACGGCTACCGCCCCGACCAGGCCATCGAGATCCAGACCCTGATGGGCGACACGACCGACAACGTCCCCGGCATCCCAGGCGTCGGCGAGAAGACGGCCGTCAAACTCATCCAGCAGTACGGCACCGCGGAGAACATCCTCGCCCACGTCGGCGAGCTCAAGGGCAAGATCAAGGAGAGTTTCGAGAAGAACGCCGACCGCATTCCCGTCGCGCGGCAGCTCGTCACGCTCAAGACCGACGTCGACTTCGACTTCGACGCCGAGGCCTGCAAGTTCACCGGCCTGAACATCGAAGGCCTCCGCAAACACCTCGCCGAGTGCGGTTTCACCAGCCTGCTCCGCAAATACGCCCCCCACAACGCCGACGAGAACGGCAACGCCCGCCCCGCCCCCACGACCAGCGGCCCTCCCGTCGCAGCGCCCGTGAAGGCCCAGAGCGGCTTCAATGAGACGTTGTTCGACATGCGCCCCGCGCCCAAGGCCGCCCCGACCGACGCCGGCGTCGCCACCAGCGAGGTGCACATCTACACGCTCGTCAACACCCCCGACGCCCTTGCCGAGTTCGTCGCCGACCTCAAAAAGCAAAAACGCTTCGCCTTCGACACCGAGACCGACTCCCTCGAGGCCGTCACCGCCAACCTCGTCGGCATCTCCGTCTCCTGGGCCCCGAACACCGGCTACTACCTCCCCGTCCGCTGCCCCGCCGACGAGAAGGCCCTCGACTGCGACGCCACCATCGCGGCCATGAAGCCCTTCCTCGAAGACCCGCAGTACGCCAAGGTCGGTCACAACCTCAAGTACGACATGCTCGTCATGCGCCGGTACGGCGTGCGCCTCCGCGGCATCGAGATCGACTCGATGATCGCCGCCTTCCTCGCCGACGCCTCCCGCCTCCAGTACGGCATCGACGCGCTCGCCCTGTCCGTCCTCAACTTCAAGAAGGTCGCCACGGTCGAGCTGCTCGGCAAAGGCAAAGACCAGCTCACGATGGACAAGGTGGCCCTCCAGACCATCACCCGCTACGCCGCCGAGGACGCCGACATCGCCCTCCGCCTGGCCGACCTCTTCAAATCCCGCCTCGACGAAGTCCCCGCCCTCCGCAAGCTGTCCGACGACGTCGAGACCCCGCTGATCGACGTGCTCGCGGAAATGGAGTTCAACGGCGTCGCCATCGACGAGCAGATCCTCGCCGAACAGTCGGCCGTCCTCGGCGCCCGCGCCGACGAGCTCCGCGCCCGCATCCTCACCGAGGCCAACGTCGGCGACTTCAACCCCGACTCCACCAAGCAGCTCGCCGACGTCCTCTTCAACAAGCTCGGCCTCAAGGTCATCAAGCGCGGCAAGACCGGCCCCTCCACCGACGTCGAGGTCCTCGAAAAGCTCGCCGACCTCCACGTCGTCCCCAAGCTCATCCTCGAGTACCGCAGCCTGATCAAGCTGAAGAACACCTACCTCGACAACCTCAAGACCCACGTCAACCCGGCCACCAACCGCATCCACGGCTCGTTCAACCAGACCGGCGCCGCCACCGGCCGCCTGTCCATGTCCGACCCCAACCTCCAGAACATCCCCATCCGGACCGACGAAGGCCGCCGCATCCGCCTCGCCTTCGTCCCCGGCGACCGCGAGCGGAACGTCCTGCTCACCGCCGACTACAGCCAGATCGAGCTCCGCCTGCTCGCCCACTTCACCCAGGAGCCCGCCCTCCTCCGCTCGTTCGAGCTCGACGAAGACGTCCACCGCACCGTCGCCAGCGAGGTCTTCCACGTCCCGCTTAATGAGGTCACCAAGGACCAGCGCGGCCAGGCCAAGACCGTCAACTTCGGTATCATCTACGGCGTCAGCGCCTACGGCCTCGCCCGCCGAATCGAAGGCCTCAACCAGAAAGCCGCCCAGGAACTCATCAACGCCTACAACGCCCGCTTCCCCGCCATCAAGCAGTTCCTCGAACAGTGCGTCCAGCAGGCCCAGGCGTTCGGCTACGTCGAAACGATCCTCGGCCGCCGCCGCCCCCTCCCCGACATCACCTCCGGCGTCATCGCCCTCCGCAACGCCGCCGAACGCATGGCCATCAACTCCGTCGTCCAAGGCTCCGCCGCCGACCTCATCAAGATCGCCATGAACAACGTCTACCAGCGCATGACGCGGGAGAATTGGAAATCCAAACTCCTCCTCCAAGTCCACGACGAACTCGTCTTCGAAACCCCCGCCGACTCTGTCGAACAAGAGTCCGCCTGGATCCGCGAAGAAATGATCCGCGCCGGCGACCAGTTGAAGCTGACCGTCCCCCTCAAAGTCGAAGCCGGCTGGGGTAAGAACTGGCAGGAGGGGAAATAACCCAAATCGCGCCCAAACCCTCACCCGCATCCCTCGTAAACCAAAGGGGGGCGCGGGGTGCCCACTTCAGTGGGCATGCCAACGAGCGCCCCTTCCCGCTTCTGGCTTCTGACTTCTGGCTCCTGACTTCTCCCGAGCCCATGGAACTCGAACCCTCCACCAACACCCCCATCCACGCCGCCGACCGCCGCCCGCGCCTCGCCGCACCCCTGCCCGTGCGCCTGGTCGCCGTCGAGGACGTCACCCTCCCCGCCGCCGCCGGCCTCGAGCGCGCCCTCGACGCCTTCTACGTCGCCCTCCTCGGCTTCGAGCGAGACCCCGCCGACCACTACCGCCTCTCCTACCACGCCGAGAACGTCGACCTCCACTTCGACGTCCTCGAACCGCTCATCATCCGCGACGACCTCCGTCCCATCGGCATCGAGGTCCCCTCCCTCAACGACCTCGAACGCGCCCTCCTCGACCTCAACCACCCCTACCGCTGGGAAAAAGGCTTCACCCCCGGCCTCCGCAACATCATCACCCAAGACCCCGCCGGCAACTGGCTCCAATTCCAGGAATCCCGCCCGATCTGACCCTCACCTTTGTGGTGCACGCGTCCCGCGTGCCCTGACGGCGCTCGTTAGCAAACGCTCGCGCAACCGCCGCCCCACCTTCAATGCCGTACTTAGCGGTCGCACCGAAGGTGCACGTGACCGCCCGCCATTCCCACCCGGTCCCGCCGCCAAACTACCGCCTCACCTCATACCGCATCGCCACCGCCCCCGACCCAAACTCCCGCCGGCCCACCAGCCTCAAGTCCAGCGGCTTCGACAACCCCGCCAACAACGCCGGCCCATGCCCCGCCACCCGCGGGTGCACCACGAACTCGTACTCATCGATCAACCCCAACTCCGCCAACGCCAGCGGCAGCGTCACGCCCCCCACGAACAGCCCCTCGCCCGCCTCCCCCTTCAACCGCCCGACGGCCTCCGCCAGATCCCCGCGCACCAACTCCGCGTTCCAATCGACCTCGCCCAAGGTGTTCGACACGACGTACTTCTTCGCCGCGTCGATCGTCCGCCCGAACGGCTCCATCCACTCCGCCATCCACCCCGGCCGCACCCCATCCGCCGGCCACCGCCACGCCCCCCGCATCATCTCGTAAGTCACCCGCCCAAAGAGCAGCGCATCGGCCCGGGCAAGCTTCTCCGCCCAGAACCGATGCAACTCCTCGTCCGTAGACCCCGCCCGATGATCGACGCAGCCGTCCAACGTCACGTTGATGGAATACCGAAGGGGTCGCATGACGTCTTTCTGAAGCGGGACAACGTAATGCCGATCAGTGGCCGAGCCGGCGCTCGACCCACAAGAAGCGTACGCGCCGGCTCGGTCCACTGCATTGGCGGGTTATGCAGCAGCCGGTCCGCCGCTATTTCTTCGACCAGTCCCAATCGAACTGCGACGCCACTTGAGGGGGACACGTGAAAACGCGGAGCGTGTTCGACGCGAACGACTCCGATGGGAAAGCGGCGCGGACGGCACTCTCTGCAGCATCCGCTAACGCTCGTTGATTCGCGGGATGGACGAAGCAGTCCTCCTCCCACCGCCCGACGAGGAAGTCATTCCGCTGGACCAAGATCACCGGCGACAGAGGTTCGAGAGGGGGCTGAGGCTCTTCGAATAGGCCGCGGCTGGCCTTCTCGGAGTTGAAGCGAACTTCGACCAGGTCTCCCTGCTGCATAACGGATCAGCATTTGTCGGCCGACCGGGCGCTCGACCATCTCTCGAATCGTGGGACCGTTCCGCCCGGCCGGTCCGTTGACTTGCGTGGTCATTCCGCCGTCCGCCAGCCGCCGAACTCATGATACTCGACCGTTGGCTGACACGGGCGCACCCGGAAGACCACGATTTCCGGACAATTCTCCGGGGTCAGCACCGCATCCTTTCCGGTCGCGTCGGACAACAAACGCATGAAGGCCAACACCCCGTCCAACTGGCCCTGCCCTTGAACCTCGCGCGGGTCGATGTCGAACTCGATCTCGTCGCGCGTAAAGAAATGGCAGTTGGCCCGAACGCCCGCGATGTAGACCGAAAGCACCCGATCGGCCTCGCCCTCGGCTGGGAAGGCGTCTGCTGCCGTGGCGGGCAATTCCGCGGCGGCACCGGCACCGTGGTAAACGAGTTTGTAAGGCCCTTGCCGCAGGCGATCCAAAACGCGCTGCCACGCTTGAAGATCCGTGTCAGAAACGTAGATGTCGCGCCAACTCCCGTCGAAGGCAAACTCTTGTGCGACGCTGTCCCAAGCGATGCCGTGCAATGCGGGTGCTCCGAGGCGGAATAACGTACCGACCTTCAGCGGCCGGGCGGGCGCCGGACCAGCTTCGGGATCAACAGGACCATGACGCCCGCCCGGTCCGCTGAAACGGCTGGTTAGGCGTATTGATCAGCTGTGTGCGTCAACAATCTGAAGCGTGATGTTATCAGGAATCTCAGCGAACCGACGCCTGAACTCAGCCTGCCAGAGGGACAGAGCTTCACCCTCCGCGAGCAGCGGGCACTGATACAACTGCCCGCGATAGAATAGAGCCACGGGGGGAGCGGCGAGAAAGGCCTCTTGATCGATCTCAGATTTCTTAGCAACCGAGACGCGGTTGGTGCTGCCGGCGGGGATAAGGCCAAAGAAGCGTCGGAGTTGCCGTGGCTTCTTGAGCGGCAGTGCCCCCTCGTAGCGACCCCCGATACCGAAGTAGTCCCAGCGCGAATCCGGTTTGGGTTCCTCGTCGTCGTAATTCGTAAACCGGTCGAGGACGTCGTAGATGTCGCCGTCGTCAGCGACGAGCAAGCAGGTGTGCATAGCACGAGTGCCCAATACGCATAACGGAATGCCGTTGAGCGGCCGCGGCGGCGCACGCGCGACGTCTCGACCGCAGATCGAGTATACCGCCGCGGTCCGCTCTAGCGGGCGGGTTATCCCGCCAGCGTCTCCACCCACAGGACCTGTCCGGGATGGTGCTCCACCACCGTGCCGATGTCGCCGTCGAGATGCTCCGGGTCCAAGGGGTGGGCGAAGACGGTCAGGTTGAATCCCGACCCTTGCAAATTGGCGACCTCCGAAGCGCTCAACACGTCGGAACCAACCCATATTGCGTCCCGCGCGGGGTCGATGCGCGGCCGCATGTCATCGAGGCCGGCGCGTGTAAGGATGAGTGCGACCATGGCGGGATAACTACCGTTCATCCTTGCGCCGGTCGGATAACCCCCCGGCCCGTCACCCGGGCCGCCGCGCGCAACCCGTTATACTCGCGGGCCTCGCGCCGCTTCCAGCGAGAATAATGGCGGGACAAAAACCGTCGGCGCGTTCGGCGTCCGTCCGCCTCCCCCCGCGGCGCGCGGACCGCAAGTCCGGCGGGCGTAGTTCCCAGCCGAGCGGACGACGTTTCGGGCCAAACGATCGATCGTTTGGAGCAAACGGTCGATCGTTCGAGGCAAATGATCGATCGTTTGGAGCAAACGATCGATCGTCCGAGTCAAACGGTCGATCGTTTGGAGCAAACGGTCGATCGTCCGGGTCAAACGGTCGATCGTTTGGAGCAAACGGTCGATCGTTCGAGGCAAACGGTCGATCGTTTGAGGCAAACGGTCGACCGTTCAGAGTAAACGCTTGACGCTCCGGCGCGGCGTCGGGCGAGTCCGATTCGGCGAGTCTCACGGGCAAGGCCGCGAGCGCGATCTTCTCGGACCCGCCCGCCGTGTGCCCCACCCCGCACGCCCCACCCCACGCGCTGCCGGGCGCCTTCCTCGCCACTCCCGCGCCACCCGCCACGCCCCAAATCCCTCTAAAAATGTCGCGATCCACGCCCCCCACCCCGCCCCCGTGCGCGCCGCCCACCACGCCCGCGTGACACCCCCCGTATCAGTGGAACGCGCTCTTTGAAAACCCGTCGAAACGACCCGGTACACGGCGGTACCGAAAGGTACCGAAAAGTACCGATTCGTCCCGGTTTTGCCCGCTTTTGCCCGGTTTTTTCACCCCCCTGTTTCAGCGCAACCCCCGCCCCGGCCAACCCTTCCGCAATCCGCCCCCCCCGGCGCGCTCTATTTTTTCGCCCGCGCCCTTCGCGTAACCTCACCCCATGTTCGCCGGCAAACCCATCATCGGCATCGCCGGCGGCATCGGCAGTGGCAAGTCGTTCGTCGCCAACCTCTTCGCCGAACTCGGCTGCCTCGTCCTCGCCGCCGACGACCAGGTCCGCCAGGCCTACGCCGACCCCGCCGTCCGCCAGACCCTCCGCACCTGGTGGGGCGACGCCGTTCTCCACCCCGACGGCCAGGTGAACCGCAAGGAGATCGCCGCGATCGTCTTCCAGGACCCTGCCCAGCGCCAGCGGCTCGAAGCGCTCGTCCACCCGATCGTCGCGCGGCTCCGAGACGTCGCGATGCGCGCCGCCGCACACGACCCCGCGGTGATCGCGTTCGTCTGGGACGTCCCCCTGCTCTTCGAGGTCGGGTTGAACGACCAATGCGACGCGATCGTATTCGTAGAGGCCCCGCTCGCCGACCGATTGGCGCGCGTCCGGGCCACCCGCGGGTGGAACGACGCCGAGCTCGCCCGCCGAGAAAATTTGCAGGCCCCACTGGACAAGAAGCGTCGGATGTCTAAATATATCCTGCAGAACACCGCAGACGTGGGGTTTGCCCGAACACAAGTCCAGGCCGTGCTTTCGGAAGTTCTCGCCGCCAGTGCGATGGGTGCAGGGCGGACGCACGACCCGGCCTCCGGGCCCGATCCGGTGGTTTAACCCGCTTTAGCCGAAGTTGAACCGCCCCCGGCTCGTCTGACGCCGCCAGCCTCGCGCCGGCGGCCCGCCAAACCCTGACCCAGCCCCACCACCTCCGGATTTGATCCCGTAGTCCCCCGGTCACAACGTGTCTTGCGCGGCGGTCGCCCAGCGTGTCGGGCGATCCCACCAGCACGCGTCGCGACCCACACCGCCGGCAGTCGGACCCCGCACAAACACCCGCCCGCCGCAGCGACCGCGCTGCCACGCCGCCCGCCCCGCCCGCCAGCGAGGCCACCCGCACACGACTCATCACCGCACGCACGACCGACCGTTCATCCCTTCGACAATTCAGTCCCATTCATTTCAGAGGCAGAGTCTCATGGCCAAAGCTAGAAAGCGCCCGTCGGGCAAGGATCGCGAAACCCAGAGCGAGGCGCAGGCCCCCGAGGTCGAGTCGCCCGTGACCGACGTCCAGGCCGACGAGCCCGCCGCCGAGACCGCCACCGCCGTCGAGCCCCCCCCCGCCGCCGAGCCCGAGTCGCAGCCCGAGCCTGCCGCCGCCGCCACCGAGGCGCCCGCCGCCCCCCGCGAGCGCGACCGCGAGACCCAGCGTGACGACCGCGACAGCCGCGAGCGCCAGAGCCGTGACAACCGCGGCGGCGGCGGCGGCGGCGGCGGCGGCAACCGCGACCAGCGCGACCAGCAGCGTGGTGGCGGTGGTGGCGGCCAGCAGCAGCAGCAGCAGCGCCCGAGCCGCCCCCCCCAACAGCCCGGCCACGAGGACGTCGCCCAGATCGACGTCGAGACCAACGCCAAGTACGAGCAGGTCAAGGGCGGCAAGCTCTACATCAAGGACCTCCAGCAGATGGAGGTCCACCAGCTCCAGGACCTGGCCAAGGCCGACGGCATCCAGGACTACATCGGGATGAAGAAGCAGGACCTGATCTTCCAGATCCTGCGCGCCCGCATCAAGCAGAACGGCCTGATGTACGGCGAGGGCGTCCTCGAGATCCTCCCCGACGGCTTCGGCTTCCTCCGCAGCCCGGAGTTCAACTACCTGCCCGGCCCGGACGACATCTACATCTCGCCCAGCCAGATCCGCCGGTTCGGGCTGCGCAACGGCCACGTCGTCCAGGGCCAGATCCGCCCGCCCAAGGAGTCCGAGCGCTACTTCGCGCTCCTCCGCGTCGAGGCGATCAACGGCGAGGACCCCGAGCGCATCTTCAACACCGCGACGTTCGAGGACCTCACCCCGCTGCACCCCAACAAGCGCCTGATCCTCGAGGCCGACCCGAAGGAGCTGAACATGCGCATCTGCGACATGGTCACCCCGATCGGCAAGGGCCAGCGCATGCTGATCGTCGCCCCGCCGCGCACCGGCAAGACGGTCCTGCTCCAGAAGATCGCCAACTCGATCGCGACCAACCACCCCGAAGTGATCCTGATCATCCTGCTGATCGACGAGCGCCCCGAAGAAGTCACGGACATGGAGCGGAACACCAAGGCCGAGGTGGTCAGCTCGACGTTCGACGAGCCGTCGAGCCGCCACGTGCAGGTCGCCGAGATGGTGATCGAGAAGGCCCGTCGGTACGTCGAGTTCGGCAAGGACGTGGTGATCCTGCTCGACTCGATCACCCGCCTGGCCCGCGCGTACAACACCGAGGTCCCGCACTCCGGCAAGATCCTCACCGGCGGCGTCGACGCGAACGCGCTGCAAAAGCCCAAGCGGTTCTTCGGTGCCGCCCGCTCGATCGAAGAGGGCGGCTCGCTGACGATTCTCGCGACCGCGCTGGTCGACACCGGCAGCAAGATGGACGAGGCCATCTTCGAGGAGTTCAAGGGCACCGGCAACGCCGAACTGCACCTGGACCGCCGCCTAGTCGACCGCCGCGTCTACCCGGCCATCGACATCAACGCGTCGGGCACCCGCCGCGAGGAACTGCTGCTCGACAAGAAGGAAATGGAGCTCATGTACCGCCTCCGCCGCGTCCTGAGCGACATGAATCCCGTCGAGGCCGTCGAGCTCCTCAAGAGCCGCCTCGAGAAGGTCCCGAGCAACGCGCAGTTCCTGATGTCGATGAATTTGGACTGATTTCGCGCCCGGATTCACGGCCGACGTTCAAACCCGACGAGCCCCGGCGCCCCCGCGCCGGGGCTCGATTCGTGTCCCGACCATCTCGATCACCGGCGTGTATAATGGGTTTGCGATGACCAGCCCGTTTCCCGGCATGGACCCGTACCTCGAGCCCCACTGGCGGGACGTGCACGCCGCGCTCATCGCCGAGACCCGGCGGGTGCTGAACCGGACGCTCCCGGCGGGATTGGTCGCCCGGGTGGAGGAGCGCGTCGCGATCGAGTCCGATGATTACGCGAGGGGCGTGTCGCCCGACGTCCGCGTGTTCGCGCCGTCCACGGTCGACCCGGACGAGGGGAAGGGCGGCGTCCTGATCCGCGCGCCGTACAAACTCGTCGTGGAGGCCGAGCCGTCGGTCGAGCGGTACGTCCGCGTGCTCGACGCGTCGGGCACGCTGATCACCGTGGTCGAGTTCGTCAGCCCGTCGAACAAGCTCACGCCCGGACTCGAAGAGTTTCGCCGGAAGCGGTCCGAGTTGCTGGCCGGC
>DASPKW010000011.1:0-7387 GCA_035627895.1 Tepidisphaeraceae bacterium
AGAACTCGAGCGGATCTGCCTGCGCGCGATCGCCCGAAACCCCGAACACCGCTACTCCCGCGCCGGCGAAATGGCGGACGATTTGCGCGCGTGGGTCAACGGGCCCGAGGAGCCGCGGCAGGGGGGCGGCGTGTTCGGGTGGTTCAGGCGGAAGGAGTGACCGGGCCTGGGCCCGGCGCGACCCTGGGTCACTCGCCCCGCTTGCCGCGGAGCACTTCGCCGAAGGCGCGCTTGGGGGCGGAGGGGTTGTCGTCAGCCGATTTCGTCCCCGCCGCGCGGATCGCCACCGCGAGGGCGTCGTGGTCGAGCGGGCCGCCGGAGAGGGCTTCGAGGCCGGTGCTGGTCGAGCCGACGAGGAAGAACTGGTCGCCGACCTTGACGAGGTAGAGGGTCTTTTGCGGTTCGATGCGCTGGGACTCGACGACGGTCAGGAGGCGCGCCCCGCCCGCGCCGGCACCACCGCCGCGGGCGCGCATGGCCGGGGACTTCATCAGGCGCGGGAGGAGTTTGGCCGCCAGGAGCAGGGCGGCGACGATGCCGGCCAGGACGTAGAGCGCCTTGCGGATCGCGGCGCCGTAGGTGGGGAGGTCGTCGAGCGGGCCACCGGGGCCGCGGCCGGGGCGGGTCGAGTGCGCGCCGGCGGGGGCGGTGGTTGTCGGCCGGGTGGACTCCCTGGTCGTTGCGGAAGTCGTGGCCGGGGTTATTGCGGCGGGGTCGGCGGCGCGGAGCGGTGAGGGCAGATTCGCCGCGGTCACGATCGCCACAGCTGCAATAAAAAATGCAATCGTCCAAGCCGAGCGAGAGATCGTTCGGGCGGGTGGGGTCGAAGGTCGCGTCATGGGCGGACGGTTTGTGAGAAGGGCGGGTCGGGCGTGCGGGTCATCCCGTGGCGACCGCCTCGACGGAGACTTCGGTCACGCGGACGCCGAGCTCGCCGTCGACGCGGACCAGTTCGCCGCGAGCCACGATCCGCCCGCCGCGCCACAAATCGACCGCGGCCTGGGTCTCCTTCGGCAAATCGAGCGGCGATCCGACGGGCCAGCGGGCGATCTGTTCGAGCGACAGGAACTGCGAGCCGATCGTCGGGCCGAGCACCGGGTCTCCCGGGGCTGCCGCGGCGGCGTCCCACAGGGCCGGCGCGAGTGCCCCGCACCGTACCGTGACGACGTCGGCCGAGTCGCGTTCGACCGTGACCTGCGCCAGCGACCACCCTTGGGACGTGACCAACCGGCACCCGGCGACGGCGGTGACGTCGGTCGCGCCGAGCAGGACGACGTCGCCCGGGCGGAGCGCGCCGGCGCTGGCGGGCAGGCGGACCGTCGGCAGCGCGAGGCGCGTCTGCACGAGGGCGGTCAGGTCTGGGGCGGCGGCGGTCGCGGGCTCCCACCCGCTGGCGGTCGTCAGGTCGGCCGGCTCCCACCCGGGCAGGTACAGTCGCGCCAGCCCGCCGCGCCCGGCGACGCGCACGTTCAGCACGGCGGCGGTCGCCTTCGTCCGCCCGACCCATTCGGTGATGCCCTGGGCGCGGAGGAACTCGCCCAGCGCCAGCGACCGCGCCGCGGGCGCGCCGTTGGCGCCCGCCGTTCGGCCCGCGCGGGCTGATTGGTCCACGCACGCGAGCGTGATGTACTCGAGCAGGCCGGCCTCGGCGTCGGTCACGTTGCCGGTGCCGCGGAGGGTGGCGAAGTCGGTCTCAACCGCATCCAGCACGGCGCGGGCGAGCGCGACGTCGACCGCGACCATCGCCTCGACGCGCGGCCCGCCCCCGGCCGGGGCGTACGAGAACGTCACCCCGAACGCCGGCGGCGCGCCCGTGCCCTTCGGCACCTCGCCCGGGATGTCGGCGACGACCGGGCGGTCGAGCGAGCGCTCCAGCGCGGCCAGCACCCCCTGGAGCACGCGGTCGAACGCGACCCGGCCCGCCACCGACACCGGCGACCCGGCCCGCAGGACCGCCGGGCGCGTGAGGGCGGTGAGGAACCACGGTGGCGTCGCCGGGCTGGCCGCGCGACCGGCGGCGGCGCGCTCGGCGGACGGCGGCGGGGGAGTGGTCGGGGTCGCGGACTTCATAACGCGCTCATCGGGCAGGCCGCGGCGGGGGCGGCGCGGGGTTCGTGGAATCGACTATCCCACTCGCCGCGAGTGGGGTCAAGCGGGCATTCGCCGGCGGATCGATCGGTGGCGACGGGGGGCTGCGGACGGGGCAAGGTGTGCGTTCTGCGCGCAGGTCGGGTGCGTCGTCGAGCGCGGACGCCGACCAAGGGTCATTATCGCGTACGCGTAGCCCAGAGCCCTTGATAGCCGCCGGCGGAAGCCGCCGGTCGCGTGGGTGGGTCGGATCGGCGTTCGATTCGGCACGTCCCGCAAATCACTCGACCTCGACGTCGACGACCTCGACGTTCCGGGCGCGGAGGGCTTCGATCAAACTGGAGACCTCGTCTTCGCCGACGGAGCGCTCGCCCCCCGACCCGTTCTGCACCTTCAGCCCGATCCGGCGGTTGCCGTAGGCGGTCACGCGGACGCGCATGCCGCCCAGGGCGTCCTTCGACAGGCCCATGCGGAACTCCATGAACCCGTCGGCGTTTTTCGCGACGGTCGCGAACTCGACGACCTGCTGGAGCAGGGCGGTCGGGATCGTCGTCGCCGGCCCGGCCTGCTGGGGCGCGGCGGCGTGCTGTGCCTGCGGGGCGAGCGAGGGAGCCGGGCCGGTCGCGGCGGCGGCGGCGCCGGCTTCGGAGGGGTCGACCTCGCCGGCCGTGCCGACCTTGTCGTCGGGCTTGTCGACGCCGATCCCGCGACCGCCGGTCGATACGACGCGGTCCTGCAGGCGGGCGGCCTCGGTGCCGGCGTTGAGGTCGGGCCCCGTGGTCGACGCGTTCCACTGCGACATCGCCGACATCAGCGCCGCGTTGAGCGCCCCGCCCCCGGCGGCGCCGCCGCGGGCCATGCGGGTGTGCATCGGCACGTCGGCGGACGCACCGCTCGCCGCGGCCCCGGTAGCGCCGGCCTGTTCGCCCTTGGCCTCGGCGAGCCCCTCGGCCGCGCCTTCGCTCGCGACCGACTTGGCCGAAGCCGCCGCCCCCGCCTCGGCGCCCGCGTTGGCCTTGAGTTTCATCAGCGCGGGCGACAGGGCCTCCTGCGGGACATTCGCTCCGGTCTTCGTGTTCCCCTTGGTCGTCGTCTGCTGCTGCTGCTGCTGCTGCTGAGCTTTGGCGGCAAGTTTCGCTGCGGGCGCCCCGCCGTCGCGCGAGTTTTTGAGCGTCGACTGAAACCGATTCGCCGCGGCCACGTCCTGGGCCTTGCGCTCGTCACGACGCCGTTCGGCCGCGTCGTCGGTCGTCGACGGCGGAGTCGGGTTGATGTTGAACGAGTGTAGCGGGTCCATGCGTCACCTGCTTCGTCATCCTCACGGGCCGTGGCACTTCAGTGCCCCGGTTCATTGCCCCGCGGGAACCACTACCCGTCCCGCTGATTGTTCCACAACTGGATGGCGTCGTCGTCGCGCTTTTGCTCTTCGGCCTTGGCCAGTTCGGCCATGTGTTCCTTGCGACGGTTCTCTTTCAGCTTCTCGAGCGCCTGCACGTGGGCCACGGCCTCGTTCAGTTCGCGCTTCCGCAGATCGACCTTGTCGGCCGCCCACGCGACGCGCTCTTCCTGCTCCTTGATCTTGACGAGCTGCCGCTGCTCCTTGAGCTTCTCGGCCTCGACCGCGTTCCCGCGCCGCCCAAGCTCGCGCGGGTCGGAGACCACGCCCGTCCGGGCCGGCGACACGAGGTTATCGTGCTCGACCTTGATCTGTTGCCGAATTCGAATTAGTTCGTCCTTAAGTCGTTGCAGGGCCTGCTGCTGGGCCTCGAGCTCGCGCCGGGCGGCGACGACCGCCTCCTCGCACTTCTTCTGCTCGGCGACCGCCTTGTCCAATGCCGGCTGGGCGCGGAAGATGAACTTCTTTGACGCCATAGTTCCGCCTGGAAATCGCTAAGCCGCAAGCGGCGTCACGCGCCGAACTGCCCGGTCAACTGCTCGACCGTCTGCTGGTACGGTTGCGCCGCGTGGCGGTCCTGCACCAGGAACTCCTCGACCTCGCGGATGCGGGCGATCGCGTTGTCGACCTTCGCGTCGCTGCCCGACTCGTACACGCCGACCGAGATCTTGTCGTAGTTCTCCTCGTACAGGGCCAGGACCTCGCCGGCGTTGCGGGCGGCGAGCCGGTGTTCCTTCGTGGCGATCTCGTGCATCAGGCGGCTCTTGCTGCGGAGGATGTCGATCGCCGGGTAGTGGCCGCGCGCGCCGAGCTTGCGCGACAGGACGATGTGACCGTCGAGCAAGCTGATCGTCTCGTCGGCGACCGGCTCTTCGAGGTCGTCGCCGGCGACCAGCACGGTGTACAGCCCCGTGATCGCGCCTTTGTCGTCGTTGCCGGCGCGCTCGAACAGGAGCGGGAGCGTGGCGAACACGCTGGCGGGGTAACCCTGCCGCCCGGGGGGCTCGCCGGCGGCCAGGCCGACCTCGCGCAGGGCCCGGGCGAAGCGGGTGACCGAGTCCATCATCAGCACGACGTTCTCGCCGCGGTTGCGCGCCTCCTCGGCGATCGCGGTCGCGGTGTACGCGGCCTTCAATCGCAACAGCGCCGGTTGCTCTGCGGTGGACACGACAATCGTCGCGCGCTTCATGCCCTCGGGCCCGAGGTCGTCTTCCAGGAACCCGCGGACTTCGCGGCCGCGTTCGCCGATCAGCGCCATCACGACGGTGTCGGCCTCGACGTTGCGGGTGATCATGCTGAGCAGCGTCGACTTGCCGCCGCCCGCGGCGGCGAAGATCCCGACGCGCTGCCCGACGCCGATCGACAGCATGCCGTCGATCGCGCGCACGCCGGTCGACAGCGGCTGGGTAATGCGGGCGCGTTGCAGCGGGTTGGGCGGCGGGCTGATCAGGGGCATGCGGATCGAGCCCTCGATCGGCCCCTTGCCGTCGACGGGTTCGCCCAGCGCGTCCAGGACGCGCCCGCGCACGCCAGGCCCCGCCGCCGTCGTTGCGGCGGCGCCGGTCGGGATGACCTTGGCCTTGGCCGCCACGTCGTCGAGCCGGCCGAGCGGCAGCATCAACGCATCTTGCCGGTCGAACCCGACCACCTCGGCCAGCAGGTCGTCCCGGTGCGCCCGGCGGATCCGGCAGACCTCGCCCATGCGCACGTCGGGGACGGCCGCGCGGATGACCGGTCCGGTGACGGCCGTCACGTGCCCGAACCGCTCGACGCCGTCGAAACGAGACAAGCGGTCCTCGAGCCCGTCGAGGTCCGCCAGCGACAGCATCGGCTTGTTCTCGGCCACGCTCATTCCGTACCTCCGGCGGGTTTGGCCGCGGCGCCGTCGCCGCCCGCGATGCCCGGGCGCTCGCCCATCAAATGCACCTCGAGCCGGCGGAGCTGGGTGTCGATCGACCCGTCGAACGAGCCCATCTCGGTCTCGACGCGCACGCCGTGCGGCGGGAGGTCGTCGTCGCCCACGAGCGTGACGTTCTCCGCGAACGCGAGCCCGCTGGTCAGCGCGGCCATGTGCGGGCGGACGCGGTCGACGTCGCCCGGGTGCAGGCGGAGGACGACCCGCTCGTACATCTTAGCCCGGTCGAGGACGGCGGCGACGAGGGACACGATCCGCTCCGGCTTGGCGTCGATCTCCGCCCCGAGCACGACCTTGGCGATCTTGAACGCAAGCCGCTGCACGTCGCGGGCGAACTGGGCCTTGAGCCCGTCGAGCTCGGCCTGGAGGTTGCGCATGAGTTGGGCGGTCTCGGCGGCGGCCTGCTCGGCGCCGAACGCGAAGGCTTCGTCCCGCACCCGGCCGGCGTCGGCGACGGCGGCGGCCCGGATCCGGTCGCCCTCGACCCGCGCCTCGGCCAGCACCCGCGCCGCGTCGGCGAGCGCGGCCTCGGCCTCGAATACCGCCCCGCGCAAGAGGCGGCTCGCCGGGTAGAGCGGCTCGACCCGGGCCGACGCGGCGCGGACGACCCGCGCCGTCGGAATGGCGTGGGTCGCGGGGGCGGCGGCCGCGGTGGTTGCCGCGCCGCCGGGGTCGATCGGGCCGCCGTCACTCATCGTCGGAACTCCGGGTGTTGAGACTGTCCTGGTCGATCGCCGCCGACGACCGCGTCAGGCGGATGACGACGCGCGGGGCGGAGAGCATGCGCCCGCCCCAGGCGATCTCGTCGGCCGACACGGGCTCGAGGAACTCGTCGTGCTCGAGCAGGGGGGCGAGGGTCGACTTGCTCAGGCGTGCCACGTCGCGCCGCTCGGCCTCGGGGAGTTGCCGGAACATGGCCGCGAGCAGCCCGCGCCCGAGCGTGGACGCGAGGCGGTCGCCGGTCAGCATCTTGGCGGCGCGCTCGTACGCGTCGCGCCAGCGCGCCGCGATCTCGGGCGACACGGGGCCGGGGCCGTCGGGCGATTCGGCGGTGGCCGCGCCGGCGGCGCGGATCCGCGTCACCACGCGCCCGGCCAGGTCGTTCTCGAGCGGCGCCAGGAACTTGACGAGGGTGCGCGACGACGTGCCGGCGGTCGCCCGGGCGATCATCTCGATGCCGAACGCCCGCTGAACCGACCGGACGACCGGGGCCGGCGCCTCGATCAGCTTGATCCACACGCGCGGCAGGCGCGCCGCCGCCGACCGCCATAGTTCCCACTGCCCGACGCGGCGGCGGCGGAGCCAGTACGACGCGGGCGCGCCGCGCTCGAGCCCGGGGTCCGTCAGCAAGGCCGCCGGGCCCCCCGCCGCCTCGGCGCGCGACCCCTGTTCCGCCGCGACCAGCTCGTCCCACAGGATGTCGGCGAGCGATTCGTCGGCGTCCTGCTCGCGCGTCCGCCGGCGGATCTCGTCGGCGCGGGGGTGCCACTGGAGCACGTCGCCGACGCCCGTCGCGCACGCCCGCACCGCCCAGGTCAGTGCCCGGGTGCGGTAGTCGGCCGGCCGGTCTGGTGTGGGAAGAGGGGGGGGCACAAGGGGCTCTCACGATCCGCGGGTCACGCGTGCCCGCACGCGCCGCGAGCAATGCGAAAAACTCATTAACTCTGATAGCCGTGCGCGGAAGCCCGCGGTTGCGCGGGTCCGTCGGAATAGCGTATTACGCGAGCACCTCGCCCGCCGGGGTCTCCACCGCCGCCGCCAGGCGCTGGCGGCGTTTCTCGCGGACGAGCAGCGCGATGAGGAAAATGCTGAGCAACCCGAACCCGGCCGCGACGGCTAACACCTGCATGAGCAGGGTGCGGTCGCCGCCACCGCTTCCGGTTCCGCTACCGCTCGACCCGGCGGCGGTCGCACCGCTCTCTGCGGCTGCCATCGGGGTGGTGCGGTTGAACGTGACGAAGACGTTGGTCGTCTCCAGCCCCTCGACG
>DASPKW010000012.1:0-3192 GCA_035627895.1 Tepidisphaeraceae bacterium
ATGCTCGCCGCCCGCACCAAGTAACCGAACAGGAGACCCCATCATGGACGAGACGACGACGACGCCCGAGACGGACCAGCGAGACGAGACGGAGAAGCCCGCGCCCCGGCACGACGAGGCGGCGGAGCGGCTGCGGGAGGCGTTCGACAGGGACAACGTGCCGGAGCGGTTCGAGGAACTTTGACGAGCCCTTTCCTTCCCACGGCGGGACGTATCCCACCCGCCGGGAATCCCTCCCCTCGCCGTCGACAGGCGGCGCGGGGACTTGGCCCGCGAGGGCCGCGACGCAGGGACCGGCCCGGACGACCGGGAGTCGGACCACTCGCCCGCGAGGGCGCGACATGCAACAGGTCGTGGGCGTCGGTTCGCGGAAACGCCGGCCGGCGTCTTAATCCGGCACTCGCCGGAGCCCACGGTGGGCGGTCGGGGCGTTCCCGGCCGCCCGATGAATCAACGGGAGAGGCGATGAGCGACACAGCGAACGTGATGAAGTCTGACTGGCAGATCGAGCTTGCCGAGACGGGCGTGCGTTGGCCCTGCATCTTCGTACACGACGACAACTACGACGGCGGCGTGCGGGAGATTTGCCAGATCAGCCAGTACGTCGCCAAGCGCGGCAAGGATCGCCGCTGGCGACGGACTCCGGAGGCCGACGAGACAATTGCGATCGCCAATCTCATCAAGGCGTCCCCCGTCATGCTCGCTGTGTTGCGGGACATCTTCGACGCCACGAATGCGGATGACGAGAACAGCTATCGTGCCGACGACCGCGAAGGATGCTTGGACTTCGTGCACTCGATCGCAAGGGACGCGATCGCCAAGGCGGAGGGCCGCAAATGACCATCACCTTCCTCCGCGACCCCTGGGCGACCTCGCGAGCCGCGCAGCAGCACATCGCGGACGTGATCCGCCTGCACGAACGGAAGCGGGAGGCGCGGGACCGCCGCGAGCGGGCCGAGCGCGAGCGGGTGCGGGTCGCGGGCGAGGACGAGTGGACGGGGGATCAGACGAGAAGGAGGAGGTAGCCATGTTTGGACCGATGGGCGGAGCCGTGCAGCAGTACCTGAAGATCAAGCAGTACAAGCGCCGGAACGTGACGAGGGCCGAATTCATCGCGGCGGCGATGGCCGACGGGATGACGCCCCAGCAGGCCAAGTTGCAGGCGAAGTTGTCCAAGCACATGGGCAGCGCGGTCCTGATCGGCGACGAGCTGCTGACGGTGACGACGAAGGCCAAGGCCGGGAAGCGGTGAGGTGAGGACGATGGACCCCAAGAACTGCAAACGGGCCGGCTACTGCGTGTACGCGTTGGGCGCGACGAAGTGCTCGATCTGCGGGCGTCCCCGGTACGCGGAGCGGCCGGCGGAGAAGAAGGCCAAGGCGGAGGGACGGCGATGAGCGACGGCGGGACGAGGACGCCAATCCAACCGACGGACATCGTCACGCGGGCGAGGCTCGCGGCGCTGATGGACGTCTCCGAGAAGACGATCGACCGATGGGTCGAACGCGGCGAGATCCCGGCGCCGATGCGCAAGGGGCGCGGCGTGTACTGGCTGGGCAAGGCGTTGCTGAAGCATTTCGAGCTGGAGCAGCAGCGGGCACTGATGACGGCGTGAGGAGGACGGCGCGATGGCGAGCGAATGGACATTCCCCAGGTCGGTGCCCGACGGTGTGAGCGTGTACAAGCCGAAGGGCGCGAGCGAGCGCGCCCGGTGGTGCATCGCCTACCGGCTCGGCCGCGGGACGAAGCGGATCGTCGAGCGCGTCTCGGCCGACGTCGCCGCGACGTACCGCCGCGTGCTCGCCGTCGCGAAGGACGTGCAGGCCGGCCACGTCGACCCGCGCGCCGCACAGCTCGCCGCCGCCGGGCGCAAGCCGCTCGTGCGGACGGCGGAGGGGACCGGCCTCGGCGACTGCCACCTCGCCGACTTCGAGCGCGACCTGCTGGCGAAGGGGAACACGAAGAAGCACGCGTACGAGGTGCGGCGGCACTGCCAGTGGATCATCGAGCAGGCCGGCGCGATCGCGCCGTCCGACCTGCTGCCGGCGCCGGTGCGGGCGGCGCTGGAGAAGCTGCGCGAGGCGGGGGCGCTGGGCACGCGGAAGAACGGCGGGGCGCGGCAGACGCAGAAGCACTACCTCCGCCACATCAAGCAGTTCTCGAAGTGGCTGAAGAAGAACAACCGCGTCGGCGAGAACCTGCTGGCCGACATGGAGGGGTACAACGTCCGGACCGACCGGCGGCACGACCACCAGGACCTCGGCGACGAGGGCTACCGCCTGCTGCTGGAATCGACGCGCACCGCGCCGGACGCCTTCGGCATGACCGGCGAGGAGCGGGCGATGCTGTACGAGACGGCGCTGGAGACGGGGTTCCGCGCCAACGAGTGCCGGACGCTGACGCCGGCCCGGTGCAAGCTCGACCGGCTCCACCCGGTGATCGTCGTCCTCGCCGGCTACAGCAAGCACCGCCGGGAGGACACGCAGCCGGTGCGGCCGGAGTTCGCCGCCAGGCTCAGGAAGTTCCTCGACGGCCGCCCGGCCGACAAGCCGATCTGGCCGCTGCCCGACGAGGCGGTCGACGTGCTCCGCCCCGACGTCGAGCGGGCCGGGCTCGACTACCGGGACGCCGACGGGCGGTTCGCCGACTTCCACGCGCTGCGCCACACGTTCATCTGCCGGCTCGTGCGGGCGGGCGTGAACCCGAAGGAGTGCCAGGTCCTCGCCCGCCACGCCAGCATCCAGCAGACGATGGACTACTACGCCCACCTGAAACTGCACGACACCGCCGCCGCCGTCCGGAAGCTCGGCGCGGCCGATGTGAAGATGGGCAAGGAGCAACAGCAGGCGACGGGGACGGACGGGAAAAACGTAGCGCAGACGGAGCGCCCCAACGTCCGCGAGTGTCCGGATATGTCCACTCGCGCGACGGTCGTCGCGGGTGGCCGGAATCGCGCAAGTGACACGGGGGGCGGGGGTTTGCCTGCTGAGGGGGTCATGCAGCTTGCAGGAGTCGAACCTGCAACCTTCGGTTCCGTAGACAGGCCCGATAAACGGCACAAGCGCGGGACGTCAAAGGGGATGGGTGACGGCGGGGGGGACGAACGTAGCGCGATCAGCAGCGCGATAGATCGGACGCTCCCGGACGCGGAGCGCGTGCGGCGGGCGCTTCAGCGGATCGACGAGCAGGCCA
>DASPKW010000013.1:0-8458 GCA_035627895.1 Tepidisphaeraceae bacterium
CTTGACGGCCAGCACGTTTGCGACCTTCTCGCCCGCCTGGAACTCGAGCAGATTGGCGACCGACCGCCCCTGCGACGTCCGACTCCCCTCGGGGATGTCGAACACGCGGCGCTCGTACACCCGGCCCTGGTTCGTGAAGAACATCAGGTAGTCGTGCGTGTTGGCGACGAAGATGTGCTCGACGAAGTCGCCGTCCTTCGCCTCGGTCCCCTTGATCCCGCGCCCGCCGCGCCCCTGGCTCCGATACGTGTCGGCCGGCAGCCGCTTCACGTACCCGCCGTGGCTGACCGTCACGACCACGTCTTCCGGCGTGATCAGGTCCTCCATGTTCACGTCCGTCACGGCCCCGCTGATCTCGGTGCGGCGGTCGTCGCCGTACTTTTCCTTCATCTCCAGCAGGTCCGTGCGGATGACGTCCATCACCAGCTTCTCGTCCGCCAAAATCCGCTCGTACCCCTCGATCTCCTCCGCAACCTCGCGGTATTCGGTCACCAGCTTTTCGATCTCGAGCCCGACGAGCTGGATCAGCTGCAGCCGCCCGACGTGCTCGGCCTGCGCCTGCGACAGCAGCACCGGATTTTCCTTCGCCCGCTCGAACAGCTTGGCCGGGATCTTCAGGGCGTACGGGTGGCTCTCCGGGATGCGGAAGCCGCGGTTGCGCAGCTTGGCGATCGCCTCCTCGCGCGTCGAGCTGCTGCGGATCAGGCGGATCACCTCGTCGATGTCCGTGACCGCGAAGATCAGGCCCTCGAGGATGTGCCCGCGCTGCTGCGCCTTGCGGAGCAGGAACCGCGTCCGCCGGGTGATGACCTCCTTGCGGTGGTCGATGAAGTGCTCCATGAGCTCCTTCAGGCCCATGGTCCGCGGCTGGCGGTTGACCAGCGCGATGTTGATCATCGACACCGTGATCTGGCACGGCGTGTACTGGTAAAGCTGGTTGATGACCACGTTCGGGTCGCCGTCGCGCTTCAGGTCGACGACGATCCGGCACTTGTGCTCGCGCCCGGAGTGGTCGTTCACGTCCGACACGTCGTTGATCCGCCCGTCCTTCACGGCGTCGGCGACCGCCTCCACGATCGACTTGCGGATCACCCCGTACGGGATCTCGTCGATGATGATCTGCGCCCGCCCGCCCTTGGTCGCCTCCTCGGCGTGCAGCTTGGCGCGGAGCGTGACCTTGCCCCGCCCGGTCTTGTACCCCTCAATGATCCCCATCTTCCCGCAGATGATCCCGCCCGTCGGGAAGTCCGGCCCCGGCACGATCTCCAGCAGCTCGGCCAAGCCGACCTGCGGGTCGTCCATCACGCGGATGATCCCGTCGCAGATCTCGCGCAAGTTGTGCGGCAGCAGGTTGCACGCCATGCCGACCGCGATGCCGGTGGAGCCGTTCACCAGAAGGTTCGGGAACTTCCCCGGCAGCACCTTCGGCTCCATCAGCCGCTCGTCGTAGTTCGGCTGGAAGTCGACCGTGTCGAGCTGCAGATCCGCCAGCAACTCCGCCTCGACGAAGCTCGGCC
Source organism: Tepidisphaeraceae bacterium (assembly GCA_035627895.1). Taxonomy (GTDB): domain Bacteria; phylum Planctomycetota; class Phycisphaerae; order Tepidisphaerales; family Tepidisphaeraceae; genus DASPKW01. Next base: position 1,518 of record DASPKW010000013.1, read on the forward strand.
GCGCCTCGGTGTAACGCATGGCCGCCGGCGGGTCGCCGTCGGTCGAGCCGAAGTTCCCCTGCGCGTGCACGAGCGGGTACCGCAAACTCCAATCCTGCGCCAGGCGGACGAGCGTCGGGTAGACGATCGACTCGCCGTGCGGGTGGTAGTCGCCCGACGTGTTGCCGCAGATCTTCGCGCACTTGAGGTGCTTGGAGCGCGGCCCGAGGTTCAGATCGTTCATCGCGACCAAAATCCGCCGCTGCGACGGCTTGAGCCCGTCCCGCACGTCCGGGAGCGCGCGGTCCATGATCGTGGACATCGCGTACGTGAGGTAGCTCCCGGACAGCTCGGTCTCGATCCGCAGGTCCTCGATGCGGTCGTGCGGGGCAACGGGGGGGATCGGAAGGTCGGTATCGGCCATCGGTAGGTTGCTCGCTCCGCGCCCGTCGGGAGTATCCGCCTTGCCGCTTGCGGCTTAGCGAGAACACCACCCGACGGACGCTCAAGGTTCACGCGACCCGGGATCTGCCATCCCCGGCAGGCGCGTCTCGTCCGTCCGCGTCAAAACACCCGTAAAATCGAGGCCCCAAAACGGTCAGAAATGGGCTCACGGGGAACCGGATATTCTAGTCGATTTGACGCACAAAAGCGAACGCGCACGGCGTCCATTTCGCACCTCGAAGATCGGGAGGGTGAGGCATCGTCCGAGCGGTTCCGTCGAACGCCGAGACGCCGAGGACGCCGAGATGCCACAAGAGTGACCGGGCACCGACGAGCATCGCGTATCCGGTTGGAGAGCTCACCGCCTCTGGCCCGCGCGATTCTTCGAATTACGTCCCTCACCGACCCATCTCCCTGCTCTATTGACCTCGGCGGCCTCGGCGTCTCGGCGTTCATTTCATTCCGCCCGGCTGCGCACCGCCTCCCCCATCGCCCGGATCAACCCCCGCCCGTACTCCAGCCGGTCCGCCACCGTCGGCAGCCGCCCGAGCTTCTTCGACGGCCCGATCCGCTGTTCCATCAGCATCACCGGCACCTTCGCCTCGGTCCACAGCGCGTTGGTCGTGTTCCCCGGCATTTTCCCGACCGTCAGCCGCTGCGACGGGTCGTAGCTCGTCCGCTCGACCAGCAGGTCCTCGAACTTTCGCATGCGCTTCAGCACGTCCGCGTCCTCGGCGAACGTCTGCACGTACTCGCCCGTCTCCGTGTTGTGCATGTTGACCATGAGGTCGATCGGCTGCCGCGCGTGGGCCGCCAAAATCGCCCGCTTGGCGTACCAGATCTCCGGCATCGCGCGGAGCCACTTCGGGTCGCGCAGGTCCACCACGTCCCAGTGCCGGTTCACGTCCCACCCGTTCGCGTTGAACCGCACCTTCCCGTTGGCGACCCCGTCCGGGTCGCCCATCGGCGTGAACTTCATGACGCACGTTTTCCGCAATTCACGCGCGGCCGGGTCCTCGGAAATCGCGAACCGCAGCGCCCCCTCCATCGCGTAGCTCGTCCCGGCCTCCCACGCGTGCTGCCGGGCTTGCAGCCACACCACCTTCTTCCCCGCATCCGGCGTCCCCAGGTCCGTTACGGTCACCATGTGCAGATCGCGCCCGCCGACCGACCGCCCGATCGTCTCGACGACCGCGTGCGGTGACCGTCCCACGTCCGCCAGCAGCCGCGTCAAATCCGCGTTCGTGTAAGGCGGCACGTGCGCCACCCACAAGCTGTCGCCCGCCGCCGTCAGCGTGAGCGTCAGCTCCTTCGTCTGGTCGTCCCACACCGCCGACTCGGCCGCCACGTGCCGCCACGCCTTCCCGTCGTCGCTGACCACCGGCAGCAGCCCCGCCCGCATCGGCACGGCCCCCGGCTTGTCGTTGTACTCGCCGACGAAGTCGGTCATGACGAGCGTGATCGTCCGACCCTTCGCGTTGTCCAGCCGAAAGCTGTACCACGTCGTCTGCCGGTTCCGCCCCCGCGCGTCGTACTGCCCCTCGACGTGACACCGGTACCTGTCCGGGCCCACCGCCTCGATCTTTGCGATCGACGCCCCCTCGAAGTTCTTGTTGAACAGCAGTGGGGGGAGGTCGGCCGAGAGCGTGGGGAGCGACGCGATGCAGAGCGCGAGCGCGAGCGTGGTTCGCATCCGCGCATCATAACGCGACGCCCCCGGCGGGCGAGGCGCGCGCCGCTCGGAAGGGCGAGGCTCCGTCCGGGCCGTTCACGGCCACGGAGCGGCGACAGCGGATGCGGGTGCGCGCGGGCAGCGCTCACTTTGCAGCTTCGGTGCAGCCGCGAAGTCGGCCATCGGCGTGGGCGCGCGAGCAGTGGGCGGAGCCCACCCACGGGGGGGCGCGGCGCGGCCAATGAGAACGACCCGGTCGACGGGACCGGGTCGTTCGTTTCGCATCCCGGGCGCGCAAGAGAGCGTTAGACCTGCTCGGGCATGACGTAGGGTTTGCGGTACTCGCGGCGGAGGAGCGCGAGCGCCTCGGGGGTGGCGGATTGGCCGACGAAGGTTTCCTTGGCCGGGTCGATCTCGAGCATGGTGCTGACCTTGAGGGCGGCCTTGGCGGCGTCGACCTCGTTGGCCTCGAGGTGCTTGTGGAAGCCGTCGACGAGCTCGGTCCAGGGGGCGAAGTCCTTGGCGGCGGCCTCGTGTTGCTCGCGGGTGTAGCCCTTGCCGAGCTGGTAGGCGACGTTGGCGAGGTGGCACCACGAGGAGGAGAGGTGGGCGACCTCGATCTCGGCGTTGAGGTGCTGGGGCTTTCGGTTGCGGACGGCCTCGATGAAGTTGCGGGCGTGGAGGCCGCCGCCGTCGCCCTTGAACTGCTGGACCTTCTTCCAGTCCTTGTCGAGGACCCACCCGCCGCCGCGGGCGCCGGAGTAGTAGCCGTTCTCGAACGCGATGACGTACCCGGACTGCGGCTGGCCGCGCCAGACGGTGGCGGCGGTCTTGCGCTCCTTGTTGAGCGGGAGGTTGGACAGGGAGAAGATGACGGGGACGACGCCGGTGTCGAAGTAGACGGTGTGGGCGTTGGGGGTCTCGCCGGCGTCGTTCCAGGCGACGCGGCCGCCGGCGGAGAGGATCCGCTTGGGGAGGGTGCACTGGTCGTCGAGCATGTTGCGGATGTCGTCGAGGATGTGGACGCCCCAGTTGCCCATCTCGCCCGACCCGGTGTTCCAGACCCAGTGCCAGTCGTAGTGGAATTTCTCGCGGAAGATGGGTTGGTCCTGTGCGGGGCCGAGCCAGAGGTCGTAGTTGACGTCGGCGGGGGGGACCATGGGCTTGTCGCGCTTGCCGATCGAGTCGCGGACGCCGAATCGGTTGCCGCGGATCCACAGCATTTTCCCGAGCTTGCCGGACTTGATGAACTCCTTGACCTGTTTCTGGACGGGGTCGGAGCGCTGCTGGGTGCCGCCCTGGACGATCTTGTTGTACTTGCGGGCGGCCTCGACGATCTTGCGGCCTTCCCAAACGTTGTTGGAGACGGGTTTTTCGACGTAGACGTCCTTGCCGGCCTGGATGGCCCAGACGGCGGCGAGGGCGTGCCAGTGGTTGCAGGTGGAGATGACGACGGCGTGGACGTCCTTGTCGTCGAGGATCTTGCGGAAGTCGACCTCGGCCTTGGCGTCCTTGTACTTCTTGTGGACGTTGCCGAGGACCTTGGTGTCGGCGTCGCAGAGGCTGGCGACGCGGACGTTTTCGGGGGGGAGGGCGGGGCCCTTGCCGGCGGCCTCGGCGCTGGCGGGTTTGTTCAGATCGTTGAACCAGCTGGCGGAGTGGGAGCCGCGGCCGCCGACGGCGATGAAGCCGAGGTTGACGCGGTCGTTGGCGCCGTAGACGCGGGATCGGGAGAGGGCGACGGCGGCGGTGGAGGCGGCGGCGGACGCGAGGAACGTGCGGCGGGAGAAGCCGGACGTGCGGGTGGGGGGGCGCGGCATGCGGGTGACTCCTCGGGGGTTGGGACGACGTGTGATTCCGACGCGGTGAGTTTACGCGCGGGCCGCGGGCGCGCATAGGGGGTGGGTAAGCAAACGAGGATGGAGGATGGAGGATGAAAGGAGGGCGGACGCGATCCGTCGCTTTCCACTGTCCGCCTCGCCACCGCCTCCATCCTCCACCCTCCAACCTCCATCCTCGTGTTCGCGGCTCACGACAGTCCGTCCCAGCGTTCGGGGTCTTCGTCGAACTCGCAGGCGCTGTGGGCGGCCTGGATCGGGGGGACGTTGTCGTTACCGGCGGCGGGGAGCAGTTCGGGGTGGGCGGTCGTGCGCGCCGCGGTGTCGGGGCGGCCGGCGCGGTGGCGGGGCGCTTCGAGGGTGATCGTGACGCAGATCGTCTCGCCGAGGCGGCTGAGGATGTCGGCGTGGGCGAAGGCGGGGGAGGACGGGCGGACACGGCGGACGCGTTGGACCTGGGCGACCATGGGCGTGCTCCTTTCGAGTCTCGGCGAGGCCGCTGCAGCGGGCGGGACTGGCCGGGTGTGGTTTGAGTCGCTCGCGTCCGAACAGAACGCGAACATGACATCCAACCTATCGAACGCCTAGCTAACAAAACCCGAATTATTCTGCGTTGGAGTTGGGGGCCGATAAAACCGCGATTTCTACGGAAAATCCCCCATGGTCCTGCAATTGCTCAAGGGGTGGGAGCGGGCGAGTCGACTTAAAGCATTGCCCTGAAGCGGTCAGTCGGTCCAACGATCCCGCGTCAGATACGACAATCCAATCGAGCGAACTGTCCACCGCTGCTGCTAACCACAACCGCCCGGGAACGGGCAATGGGAGCTGATATGAGCCGGAACATGATGCTGCTCGAGTCGATCCGTGGCCACCTGGAACTGCTGGCCCGCAAGCACCCCAAGAAGGCGGCGTCGCCGGTCGCCCGGCGCGTGAAGCGCTACATTCAGAAGTGCGAGAAGAACGGGAACGCGTAGGGCGCGCCCGGCGCGATCCGGGCGGCGCTTCGGGCGAAGCCCGTGCGGCTTTGCCCCGGCTTGCTTCGCGGATGACGCGCCGGGAACGCGGTCTGGTCGTCGAGAGGCGTTCCTCAACGTCGGAATGTTGAGCTACTTTTTGACGGGTTTTCCGGCCTTTTCCCAGGCGAGGATGCCGCCGCCGAGGTCGTGGAGGGTCGCGAAGCCGGCGGCCTTCATGAGGTCGCAGGCGCTGGCGCTGCGGCGGCCGCTACGGCAGTAGACGGCGTAGGTCTTGGACTTGTCGAGCGCCTTGATGCGGTCGGCGAAGTCGGGGGCCTTGAAGTCGATCAAGACGGCGTTCTTGAGGACGCCGGACTTCCACTCTTCGGGCGTGCGGACGTCGAGGACGACCACGCCCTCCTTGGCTGCGATTTTTTCGAATTCGGCGGGGTCGACGACGCGCGGGGCGGGCGCGGCGGCGGGCTTGTCGGCGGCGAACGCGGGCGGGGCGACGAGGGCGAGCACGAGTGCGAGGGTGCGAAGGGGGTTCATCACCGCTATTTTAAGCACGGGCGGGGTCTCGTGCCTAGGCACGCGGGTTTTCTCAAGGAACGCCCGTCGCGGTCGCGCGCGGGGCGGCTGTGAGGTGGGTGCTCGCGCGTACTCGAGGGCTGGGACGGCGTGCGGGCGGATAATTGGTGAGGTTTTCCCAACCTGCCGGGGGCGGGCGTCGTAGGACCGGCGAATCGGGTCGTGCGCGGGATGGAAGCGGGCGCGGCGGTTTATGCTGGTCGCTGGTGGCCCGAACGGTGCCCGACTCACGGAGCCGGGGGAATCCCGGGTAGGATGTGTCACCTGCCGGGCGGGCGGCGTCCATATGGGGGTTGTTGTCCTGTAGGTTGATCGAACACACGCCTCATGCCAGAAACCGACTCGCTGATCCAATGTCTTGAGGCGCGCGTGCTGATGGCGGCGACGCCGGACGGGTTTACGCCGGCGCAGATGCGGCGCGCGTACGGGTTCGAGCAGGTGGCGTTTCTGGGGAAGGGTGGGGGGCGGAACACGGCGGACGGGCGCGGGCAGACCATCGCGATCGTGACCGCGTACCGCGCGCCGAACATCGCGAACGACCTCAAGGTGTTCAACCAGCAGTTCGGGCTGCCCAACCATGATCTGACGGGGGCGCCGATCTTCAGCCAGGTCACGCTGCGGGACAGCCGGGGGCGGCTGCCCCGGGTGGACACGGCGTGGGCGGGGGAGGCGGCGATGGACGTGCAGTGGGCGCACGCGATCGCGCCGCGGGCGAAGATCTTGCACGTCGAGGCGATCTCGGACGACATCGAGGACCTGCTGGACGCGGTGGACTACGCGCGGCGGGTGCCGGGCGTGACGGTGGTGTCGATGTCGTGGGGGACGGATGAGTTCTTCGGGCAGACGGACTACGAGCCGTACTTCGTGACGCCCAAGCGGCACATCGGCGGGGCGGGCATGCGCGGGGGGGTGACGTTCGTCGCGTCGTCGGGGGATGACGGGATGGGCGCGACGTGGCCGGCGACGAGCCCGAGCGTGCTGGCGGTGGGCGGGACGACGCTGGACCTGGGGCCGGGCGATTACTGGCGGTCGGAGACGGGGTGGGGGAGCTCGGGCGGTGGGCTGTCGAAGATCGACAACTCGCCGAGCCCGGACGTGGCGTACAACGCGAACCCGATCACGGGCTACTCGGTGTACGACTCGTCGGAAGGCGAGGGGTGGTACACGGTGGCGGGGACGAGCGGCGGCGCGCCGCAGTGGGCGGGGCTGGTGGCGCTGGTGAACCAGGGGCGGGCGGCGCGCGGGCTGGGGTCGCTGGAGTCGAAGGGGACGATCGACGCGCTGTACAAGGTGCCGTACTCGGACTTCCACGACATCAAAAGCGGTAACAACGGGCACCAGGCCAAGGCGGGGTACGACCTGGTGACGGGGCTGGGGTCGCCGGTCGCGCAGCGGCTGATCCCAGACATGGTGCTGTACGGGACCAAGACGTTCGGGCGGGTGCTGGCGGCGGCGGCGGCG
>DASPKW010000014.1:0-8150 GCA_035627895.1 Tepidisphaeraceae bacterium
GAAGCCGCTCGAAGTGCGGATGGGCAGCGGCAAGGGCGAGCCGGAGTTCTGGGCCGCCGTCGTGAAGCCGGGCACGGTGTTGTTCGAGGTCGGCGGGGTGGACGAGCCGACGGCGAAAAAGGCCCTGGCCCGCGTCGCCCACAAGATGCCGGTGAAGTGCAAGTTCGTGGCCCGGCGGCACGCAGTCGCCTGAGGCCGGTGAGATTGGCCGCCCGGTGGCGATTCCGAACAGTGAGCGCGAACCCGCGACGATTACGCAGCGAAGAGACTAGACCATGAAAGCGAAACTCAAGGAAATGCGCGACCGGAGCACCGACGACCTGACGAAGGACGTGTCGGAACGGCAGCGGCACTTGTTCGACCTGCGGAGCCAGGCGGTGACCGAGAAGCTCGAGGACCCGAGCCAGCTCGGCAAGGTCCGCCGGGAGATCGCCCGGATCAAGACGATCCTCCGCCAGCGGGAGCTGGAGGCGGCGAAGCAGACGGCGGCGGCAGGTCAGAAGAAGGCGTGAGCATCCGACGTCAGCGGCCTTGGCCGCGGGCGGCATAGCAGACGACGACGACGATCAGAACGGTGACGACCATGGCAGACCAGCAGACTTCGAAGACCGCCGACGACAAGGCCGCCCGCGCCCAGCTCCGCCTGGTTCGGGGCGTGGTGGCGTCGGACAAGGGCGACAAGACGATCAAGGTGGTCGTCGCGTTCCAGACCAAGCACCCGAAGTACGGGAAGTTCCTCAAGCGCCGCACCGTCCTGCACGCGCACGACGAGAAGAACGACGCGAAGGAAGGCGACACGGTCGAGATCGCCGAGTGCCGGCCGCTGTCGAAGACCAAGCACCACCGCCTGGTGCGGGTCGTCGAGCGGGCCCCGGAGCGGGCGGTGCAGGTGTCGGCCGAGGAGATCATGACCGGCAAGGCGCCCGAGCCCCAGTAAGCCGGAAAGAGTTGCTGGTTGCCAGTTGCTAGTTGCTGGCCACCGTGAGACCGACAAGACGCGCCGGGCGAGGCTTCGCCGGGCGCCCGTGCGGACAACTAGCACCGGACAACTAGCAACTCTGTGGTACTGCCATGATTCAGCAACAAACGTACGTCGACATCGCGGACAACACCGGGGCCAAGCAGGCCATGTGCATCAAGGTGCTGCGCGGGTCGTCGAGCAAGGGCAAGTTCAAGCGGAAGGTCGCGCACATCGGCGACGTGATCATCTGCGCGGTGAAGAAAGCGCTGCCCGGCGGTGACGTGAAGCAGGGTGAGATCATCCGGTGCGTGGTCGTCCGCACGAAGCAGCCGACCCGGCGGGTCGACGGCAGCTACGTCCGGTTTGATAACAACGCGGCGGTCGTGATCGACAAGGAAAACAACCCCCGCGGCACCCGCGTGTTCGGGGCCGTCGCCCGCGAGCTCCGCGATAAGAATTTCATGAAAATCGTGTCGCTGGCACCGGAAGTGGTTTAGCGGCGGTTGCGGGTTGCGAGTCGCGAGTTGCGCGTGAGGCAACAGCGGCTTGAGCGACTCGCACGTCCGGTCTGACTCGCAAATCGAAACACGCAACTCGCAACTGGTACTACAATGGCACGGATCAAGACTGGCGATACGGTGATGGTGATCACGGGGTCGGACAAGGGGAAGGTCGGGAAGGTGCTGCGGATCATCACGGATAAGAACCGGGTGGTCGTCGAGGGCATCAACCGGGTGTGGAAGCACGTCCGGCCGACCCAGCGGAACCCGCAGGGCGGGCGCATCCAGAAGGACAACCCGATCCACATCAGCAACGTTCAGCCCCTGGACCCGGCGACGGGCAAGGGGACGCGGGTGAAGTCGGAGGTCCGGGACGGCGTGAAGCACCGCGTGGCGGTGAAGAGCGGCACCGACCTGGGCGTCGTCGGTAAGAAGGCGAAGTAAATCCCCCGTGACGTGATCGCCCGCGAGGCGACCATGCTCCGGAAACTGACCCGCGTCGTCGAACACAGCCGACGGCGCCGAAGGGTCGCGAGAGAGGCACGAATCATGGCCGAGCAAGACGACAAGAAGGAAAAGAAGCCCAAGGCCGAAGGCGGCGCCGGTAAGGGCGGCAAGGGCGGCGGCGGCGAGAAGAACAAGCGGAAGCCGAAGGCGGCGGACGTGTCGATCGAGGTCGACGACGGATCGGCCCCGGCCCAGCCGGCGCCCCCCGCGCGGCTGTACGAGAAGTTCCGGGCCGAGATGGTCCCGGCGCTCCGGCAGAAGCTGGGGATCAAGAACCTGCTGGCCGTCCCACGGCTGGAGAAGGTCGTGATCTCGATGGGCGTCGGCCGGTTCGCGACCGAGGGTGGCGAGGGCAAGCAGAAGATCAACCAGGCCGAGAAGGAACTGGCGACGATCGCGGGCCAGAAGCCGGTGCGGTGCAAGGCTAAGAAGAGCGTGGCGAACTTCAAGGTGCGCGAGGGGATGGAGACGGGCCTGAAGGTCACGCTCCGCGGGGCCCGGATGTACGAGTTCATGGACCGCCTGATCTCCCTGGCGTTCCCCCGCGTGAAGGACTTCCGCGGGATCGACCCGACGGGGTTCGACAAGAACGGGAACTACAACTTCGGGTTCACCGAACAGACGGTGTTCCCGGAAGTGGACGGCGCTTCGGTGACGTTCCAGCAGGGGATGAACATCACCGTGTGCACGACGGCCGAGAGCGCCGACCACGGGCGCGAGCTGCTCAAGCAGTTCGGGATGCCGTTCCGGGACGACTCGAAGAAGGACTGAGAAGGTAGTTGCGAGTGGTGAGTTGCGAGTTGCGAGTGGAAGCACGAGCAACAGCGGCCCGACGACTCTCGCAACTCGCAACTAGAAACTCGCAACTGGATCTACTATGGCAACCAAGGCCTGGGTATCGAAGCAGAAGCGGCGCGAGGCGCTGGTGGCGCGGTTCGCCGACGTCCGCCGTCAGCTGAAGAAGGAAAAGAACTACGCCGCGCTGGCGAAGCTGCCGCGCGACTCGAGCCCGACCCGGTCGCACCTGCGGTGCGAGATCACGGGCCGGTCGCGGGGCAACCTGCGGAAGTTCAAGGTTTGCCGGATCAAGCTGCGTGAGCTGGCGCTGGCGGGGGTGATCCCCGGGTTGAAGAAGGCGAGCTGGTAACGGCGAGCGAGCGAGCGAGCGAGCGAGAAGTGCCGCGAGTGCTGAGTCCTGAGTCCGGAGCGCCGCGTGGGAGATCCCCGCGTGCGATCTACGGCCGGCCGACTCGATACTCAGGACTCAGGACTTAGGACTCTGGACCGAGCGAGAGATGAACAATCAAGACCCCATCGCGGACATGCTGACCCGGATCCGGAACGCCAACAAGGTGGGCCGGCGGATGGTCATGATCATGAACAGCAAGATCTGCACCGGGATCGCCCAGGTGCTGAAGGAGGAGGGGTACATCGAGGCGTTCGACGTGATCCCCGACGAGCGTCAGGGCATGATCCGCGTGAAGCTCAAGTACGCGATGGACGGCAGCAAGGTCATCCACACGATCGACCGCGAGTCCAAGCCGGGGTGCCGGGTGTACCGCAAGGTCGAGGAACTGCCCAACGTTCTGAACGGGATGGGCATTGCCGTCGTCAGCACGTCGAAGGGCGTGATGAGCGACCGCCAGGCCCGCGAGCAGCGCGTCGGTGGGGAACTGCTCTGCACCGTCAGCTAACCTGTGGTGCGGTCCGCTTCAGCGGGCCCGCATCGACCGAGTAGGAATTACCTCGAAGCCGCCGCGAGGCGCGAGCCGCAGAGGTTTACGAAAGCGAGAAGAGATCATGAGTCGTATCGGCAAGAAGCCCGTCCCGGTCGCCGGCGCCAAGGTGTCGGTGGCAGGGCAGCAGGTCAAGGTCGAGGGCCCGAAGGGCAAGCTCGAGCTGGCCGTCCACCCGAAGATCAAGGTGACGCTCGACGACGCGAAGAAGGAAGTCGTGGTCGCCCGCCCGAACGACGAGCGCGAGTCAAAGGCCCTGCACGGGCTGGTGCGGTCGCTGATCAACAACATGATCATCGGCGTGACGACCGGCTACAAGAAGACGCTGGAGGTCCAGGGCGTCGGGTTCAAGGCCGAGCAGAAGGGCAAGAACCTCGTCCTGTCGGTCGGCTTCGCCAATCCGGTGGTCGTGGCGATCCCGGGGAACGTGACGGTCGCCCTCGAGGGGCACAACAAGATTCACGTGAGCGGGGCGGACAAGCAGGCGGTGGGCGAGTTCGCCGCCCGCGTCCGCAAGACGCGCAAGCCCGAGCCGTACAAGGGCAAGGGCATCCGGTACGAAGGCGAAGTCGTCAAGATCAAGGCCGGCAAGGCCTTCGCCGGCGCCGGGGCGAAGTAACGCAATCCCGGTTGGCGACGCGACCGTGGGCTTGGGCCCTCGGCTATCAAGAACAAATGACCCGCGTTCGAATTTCATTCGGGCGCGAAGATCACCCGGGCGGACGAACGGTAACCGACCGCCCCGAAAGGTTGATGACACATGGCCGATAAGAATCAAGCGAAGGCGCAGCGGCTGCTGCGGCGGAAGTACAGCATCCGCAATTCGGGGCTGTTCGGCTCGTCGGAGCGTCCGCGGCTCAGCGTGTTCCGCAGCGGCAAGCACATTTACGCCCAGATCATCGACGATTACGCCGGCAAGACGCTGGCGGCGATCGGCTCGCTGAACGAGGGCGTGCTGGCCGAGGGCGCCAAGACGGGCGCGAACGTGGCGGCCGCGAAGGCGGTCGGCAAGGCGATCGCCGAGAAGGCCAAGTCGATCGGCGTGACGCAGGTCGCGTTCGACCGCGGTGGCCGGCGGTACCACGGGCGGATCAAGGCCCTGGCCGACGCGGCCCGCGAGGGCGGGCTGAAGTTCTAAATCAACAATGACCCTGTTTCGCCGCGGCCCGATGGGGCGCATGACCGAGTTGGTCGAGTGACCGCCGGCGGCGACCCGGACGCGTGACCGCGAGCGACTGCACAGCAGCTTACGAGACAGGCAGAGGAATCATGGCAGAAGAGAATCAGCAAGCGGCTCCCGAGACTCCGGCCGACGCTCCTGCCCCCGCGGCGGAAGCGCCCCAAGCCCCCGCGGCGGCGGCCCCCTCCGGCCCGACCGGCCAGGGTGGCGGCGGCTTCGGTGGCGGTGGCGGTGGCCGAGGCGGTGGTGGCGGTGGCCGGGGTGGCCGTGGCGGCAGCGGCCGTGGCGGTCCCGGCTTCGGTGGCAACCGCGGCGGCCCCGGCCGTGGCGGGCGCGATCGCGATCGCCAGGACGACGGCTCGGGCATCGAGTCGTCGGTCGTCCGGATTTACCGCTGCTCGAAGGTGGTCAAGGGCGGCCGGACGTTCTCGTTCGGCGCGCTCGTGGTCGTCGGCGACCGCAAGGGCAACATCGGCATCGGGTACGGCAAGGCGAACGAGGTGCCGAACGCGGTCGAGAAGGGCACCAAGGACGCGCGAAAGCAGATGTTCAAGGTGAACCTCAAGGGCGGGACCGTCCCACACCAAGTGACCGGTAAGAGCGGCGCGAGCAGCGTCGTGCTGGTGCCGGCCCGCCCGGGTACGGGCGTCACGGCCGGCAAGAGCGTCCGCCCGTGCCTCGAGCTGGTGGGCGTGACTGACATCTTGTCGAAGGCGTACGGGTCGACGAGCCCGAAGAACCTGGTCAAGGCGACGATCGACGCGCTCCGGCAGGTGCAGAACCGCGAGCAGGTCGAGACCGTCCGCGGCGTGAAGCTCGTCAAGGGCGCCGGGGAACTGGTCACCGCGGAGTAAGTCGAACTGAACCACGAAAGACACGAAGCACACGAAGGAAGATAAGAGAGAAACGAGAGTTGTTCTGGGTCGGATGGGCTGGGCGCGGTGCGCGGGGCTCGGTCGATCGATTAGGAAGCTCTTCGTACCTTTCGTGTCCTTCGTGGTTACCTGAGAATCGAAGGCGATCCCATGAGCATGATTCACGACGTGACCGCGCGGAGCCCGCGGTACAAGGCCCCGACCCGGAAGGGTCGCGGCGAGGCCAGCAAGGGCAAGACGTCCGGCCGGGGTAACAAGGGCGCCAAGGCCCGTACCGGCAAGTACGTGAAGCGCGGGCACGAGCACGGGCAGACCCCGATCTTCCGGCGGTTCCCGAAGCGCGGGTTCTCGAACCACGACTTCGCGCGGCGGTACTACATCGTCAACCTGCAGGACCTGGAGCGGTTCGCGGACGGGACGACGATCGACGCGGCCGCGCTGATCGAGGCCGGGCTGGTGCCGAACGAGAAGTGGCCGGTCAAGATCCTGGGCGAGGGCAAGCTGTCGAAGAAGCTGACCGTCGTCGCGGGGTGGTACTCGAAGTCGGCGCACGCGGCGATCGGTGAGGCCGGCGGGCGCGCGAACAACCTGAAGGGCGAGGGGTTCGAGTTCCCCAAACCGAAGAAGAAGTTCGTGAAGCGCGAGGGCACGGGCAAGAAGAAGGCCGCCGCGACCGAGGAGGCCGCCCCGGCCGCCGAGGGCGCTGCCCCTGCGGCGCCTGCCGCCGAGGGCGAGGCGAAGTAACGCGATTGAAGTAACGACTGCCGACCGAAACGACGCGGCCGCGGACCTAGTGCCGCGGCCGCCTTCGCGTCCGGATGGACCGTCGTCGGATCGGACGCGCGGCCGTGGGCTTCCGCCCTCGGCTACCAAGGCAAGCAGGGGGATCGACCGACGTAGCGCGTGCGTGCGTCGGTGAGTCTGCGGTGCTACACTGGTGAGCTCATGTTTAAGACGCTGATCAACATCTTCCGCGTGCCCGAGCTCCGGAACAAGGTGCTCTTCACGCTGTTCATGCTCGCGATCTACCGGATCGGGTACCACGTGCCGTTGCCGGGCGTGGACCAGGAGAGCTTCGCCGAGCAGGCGAACCCGGGTCAGCGCGAGGTGAAGCAGGCCGAGCGCGCGCTCAACGCGGCGAAGGCGAACCTGAAGCAGGTGGAGGGGCAGCACGGCGCGACCAGCGAGAACGCGAACATCGCCAAGCTCGAGGTTGAGCAGGCTCAGAAAAAGCTCGACGCCGCGCGCCGCGACCAGCAGGCGCGCCAGCAGGCGAATCAGCAGAGCGCCGCCGGAAAGCTCGCGGCGTACGTGTCGCTGTTCTCGGGCGGCAACCTGTCACAGAGTACGGTGTTCGGGCTGGGGATCATGCCGTACATCTCGGCGTCGATCATCTTCCAGCTGCTGACGACGGTCACGCCCGCGCTCGAGAAGCTGCAGAAGGAAGGCGAGACCGGGCGGCGGAAGATCCAGGAGTGGACGCGGTACGCGACGGTGCCTCTGTGCATCGTGCAGGCGATCTTCTGGATCAGCTACATGCACAACCAGTCTATACCTGGGGCCGACGGGCGCGAGCACACGCTCGTGCAGGAGAGCTTCGCGGGGACGATGCGGTTCTGGGTGATGAGCGTGTTCGCGCTGACGGCGGGCTGCATCTTCCTGATGTGGCTGGGCGAGCAGATCGACGAGTACGGGCTGGGCAACGGGATCTCGCTGATCATCCTGGCGGGCATCGTGTCGCGGGTGCCGACGGCGATCTTCACGCTGTACCAGGAGAGCCGGGTCGAGGCGTCGCAGGGCGGCGGGGGGGCCGTGTTCGGGAAGGTCGTCTTCCTGATGGTGTCGTTCGTGTTCATCGTGGCCGGGTCGATTTTGATCACGCAGGCGCAGCGGCGGATCCCGGTGCAGCAGGCCAAGCACACGCGCGGCCGGCGGGTGTACGGCGGGAGCCGCCAGTACCTGCCGCTGCGGGTGAACCACGGCGGCGTGATGCCGATCATCTTCGCGCAGTCGCTCATGCTGTTCCCTGGCATGCTGTTCGGCTGGCTCTCGGGCGCGTTCCCGACCACGGGCGCCCTCCAATGGCTCAACGGCCAGTTCAGTCCCGGGGCGGGTTACCTGTACCTGCTAACCGAGGCGGTGATGATCTACTTCTTCGCCTACTTCTGGACGACGGTGCAGTTCCAGCCGAAGGAGATGGCGAACCAGCTGCGCGACTACGGGTCGTTCATCCCGGGCCTGCGCCCGGGCAAGCGGACGGCCGACTACCTCGAGAAGGTGATGATGCGGATCACCTACGTGGGCGCGGCGTTCCTCGTGATCATCGCGATCATCCCGTCTTGGATCTCCGGGATGCTGGGGATCAACCCGCTGGTCGCGCAGTTCCTCGGG
>DASPKW010000015.1:0-8070 GCA_035627895.1 Tepidisphaeraceae bacterium
GGTCCCGCTGGAGACCGGGACCGTCCAGCCGTTGAGCGCGTTCGGCACGGCGGCCACCAGGGTGCCGCTGCTGACCGTCACCGACGACCCGCCCAGCGCCCCGGCCGTGTTCAGATTCACCCGCCCGCCGTTCACGCTCAGCACGCCCCCGGCCAGCGAACTGCTTGCCGGGTCGTTGAGGTTGATCGTCCCGCCCCCCGCCGCCTCGATTGTCCCCGTGAAGCCGGGGAGGGCCGTCCCCGTCAGGGTGAGTGTCCCCGTGCCGGAGTAGGTGAGTTTGGCGGCGCCGCCGACACGGCCGACCGTGTAGGAGCCCGACCCGTACGCCGACAGGGGCTGGTTTAGGGTCAGCGTCGGCGTCGTAAGGCCGCCGGTCTCGTTCGACAGGTTGGAGCCCGTCGTCCCGCCCGCCGTGACCGCGCCGACGTCGAGCTTGTAACCGTTGGTCGTCGAGATGTTCAGGGTCCCGCCGGCGGGCGCCAGCGTGCCGATCCCGTGCGTCTGCCCGGGGAGGGAGCCGCCGTTCACCGGCCCGACGACGAACGTCGACAGCAGGCCCGGCGTGGTTGTCACCGTGCCGCCGAAGCTCGTGCTCGTCGGGCTGACCAGGCGCAACTGCCCGTTCGCCAGGACGACCGTGCCGGTGCCCAGCGCGTTGGCGGCCGACGCCTCGAGGTAGTCGGGGAGCGCGCGGGTGAGCGTGACGGTCGCCCCGCCGAGCGCGTCGGGCACGGTCGCGAAGATCTTGGTCTCTCCCGAGCCGACGAGGGGCGTGGCGGTGACGGCGGTGGCGCCGCTGAGCGCGTTCGCAGCCTCCAGGACGAACGACCCCCCGCGGAGCGTGACGGCGGCGGTCGTGCCGAGCGTGTTGGCGGCCTGGAACCGCGTCGTCCCGCCGGACAGGTCGACCGTGCCGGTGAACGTCGGGGACGCGGCGCGGAAGTTGAGCGTCCCGGACTGCACGGTCCGCGTGACCGACCCGCCGCCGGCGAGGCCGAACAGGTCGAGCGTGTTGCGCACGTCGATCACCAGCGGGCCGTTGACCGTGGTCGGCGCGGTCACCTGGGCGAGCGATGCGTTGCCGACCTGGTTGAAGCTGGTCAGCGTGCCGCCGAGCGGGCCGACGGTCATGCCGGCGACGTTGAGCGTGTGGCCGTTGGCCCCCTGGAAGGTGAGCGACTGGCCGTTCATGGTCAGCGCGCCGAGCTTGTGGATGCGCGTGGGGGCGCTGTTCAGCCGGTCGAACGCGATGACCGAGCTCGACCCGACGGCCCCTTCGATGGCGACGGTGTTGGCGGACAGGTCCGCCCCGGCGTCGCTGTTGAGGGAGAGTTGGCCGTTGGTGATCGTGATCGGGCCGGTGCCGAGCGCGCCGGTCGCGGTCACGCGCAGGGTGACGCGGGCGGCGGCCGTGCCGGTGACCTCGGCGCCGCCGCTCATCGGGATCGGCGCGGCGATACCGGGGGTGACCGTGACGGTGCCGCCCGCCGCGCCGGTGACGCGGAGCTTGGACTTGGTCGTGGCGTCGAAGTCGGCGAGGCCGCCGCGGAGCGTAAGGGTCTGGCCGTTGGGATCGAAGGCGCTCGTGTCGGTCGCGCGGATGACGCCGGAGTTGATGGTGAGCGCGCCGCCGACCGCCTGCACGGTGCCTTGGTTCACGAACGTGTCGACGGTCGCGGTGTGGCCGTAGATGCCCTTGCCGGTCAGGGCGCCGGCGACGGTGGTGGCGCTGGCGGTCGCGCCGATCTGGAAGGTTCCGCCGTTGAGCGCCAGGGCACCGAAGGGGGTGGGGTTGACGGTCGAATCTGCCGTGCGGTCGACGGAGAGCGCGCCGGCGGGGCCGACGGTCACGGTGTGGGCGTCGGCGGCGTCGACCTGGAGGACGCCGGACGTGGCGGTGAACTGTCGGGCGCCGGCGAATTCGGGGGCGGTATTGATCGGCGTGGCGGCGCCGATGCGGACGAGGTTGGTCCCGCCGGCCGCGGCTTCGAGGGTCGCCGGGCCGGTGGCGGCGCCCGCGTAGGACAGCGTCGCCTGCGTGAGGTCCGCGGCCCCGAGGAGCTTGAGCGTCTGCCCGCCGGAGAGCGCGATTGTTCCGTTCGACCCGGCGGCGATCGTCGCGCCGAGGGACCCGTCGAGCGCGAGGGTGCCCTTGAGGGTCAGGGCGGTGGTGGGCACGGTGGCTGTGCCGGCGAAGCCGAAGAGCGTCCCGCCCGCGCCGCCGATGACGTCGCCGGCGTTGAGGGTGAACGCGGACGCCGAAGTGACGATCGTCCCGCCGCCGGTCACGCGGAGGGCGCCGCCCGGGCCGGCCCGCAGCACGGTGCCGACGCCGGTGAGGTCGGTGACGAGCGTTCCGCCGGCGGTCGCCTCGAGGCGGACGTTGTTGGCGGCACCGGCGAAGGCGTTGGCGTTCGCCCGCACGATTCCGCCGGCGGCGATCAGCCGCGCGGCGTTGCCCGAGCCCTGGGCGTCGACCGCTACCGCGCCCGTGCCGAGCGCGTACGCGGTCGCCTGCGTGGCGTTGGGGACGGCGAGCGAGATGCCGGCGTTGTCGGCGATGCGGAACGCGGCCTTGGTGCCGGCCGATTCGTCGATCGCGCCGACGACGGCGAGCGTGCCGGCGGCCGCGGCGGGCGCGTTCGAATAGAACTGCACCCCGCCGCCGGCCGGGATGACGTGCGCCTGGTTGGCGGCGCTGGTGCCGATCTGCCCCCACCCGCCGACGATGCCCGCCGGGGCGTAGGTGAATTGCACGCCGGGCACGTCGTTGCGCAGGTCGAAGGTGCCGCCGCGCAGTTCGACGTTGGCGGTGCCGTTGGCGGCGGCGGGGCCGACGTTGAGGGTCGTCGCCTCGTAGCGGATCACGCCCGACTCGGCGCGCAGGGTGAGTCCGGCCGTGGAGTCCTGGCTGCCCGCGGCCACCTTGAGGAGGCTGGCGGACTGGTTCACGAGCGACCACGCGCCGGATTGCGTGACGTCCTTGTTGATCGTCAGGTCGGCCGAGCCTGCGCCGAGCACGAGCGCGCCGCCGTTGGCGACGGTGAGCGCGTTGATCTTCGTCCCGTCGAGCGTCAGCGGCGTGCCGCGCGACCGCAGGACGATCGTGCCGGCGTCGGCGGCGAGGTTCGCGCCGCCGTAGAACTCGATCGGGCTGCCGTCGGCGGCGGGGTCGCCGACGACGATCCGGCCGCCGGCGGTGGCCGTTAGGTTTCCGCCGACGATTACGCCGGGGTCGGGGCCGACCCCGGACACGCGCCCGCTGAGCTCGACCACGCCGGTGCCGGTCGCGCTGACGGTGGCGCCGGGGTGCAGCCAGACGCGGCCGACCGAGTCGCCGAGCGACAGCGTGCCCGCGGTCGCGCTGAACGTCTGCCCGGGGGGAGCCTCGATGCGGTACGCGAGCGCCACCCGTCCGGCCTGGCCCCCGGTCGAGTTGACGGTCAGGTTCCCCTGGTACGAGTTGTTGGAGTTTTCGAACGCGCCCGCCACGCGGAGCGTCCCGCCGCCGCCCACGTCGACCGTGATCGGCTGTGACCCGCCGACGTACCCGAGCGTCATCGTCCGTCCCGCGACCGGCACCGCGATGGCGACCGGCGCGTTCATGAACATCTGCCCGGTCACGGCCACGTCGGCGTCACCCGCCATCCGCAGCGCGCCGCCGGTCATGAACAAGTTGTTCGCGACGTTGGTCCCGTTGACGACGAGCGTGGCGCCCGTCGCCACGTGCACCATGCCGGTTCCGGCCGCCATCGGCGCGCGGAGTTCGAGCGCGCCCGCCTCGACGTACACGGGCCCCGTGATCCCGACGTTGTTCCCGGTCGGGCTGCCGAGGGTCAGCTTGCCGGCCCCGTACTTCCAGAGCTCGCCGGACGTCTGCAGCGATACGGCGACGGTCGCGTCGGCGTTGGTCGTGATCGTCGGGTTGCTGACGAGGGTGAGCAGTTCTGCGCCGGTGAGGGCGTACCCGGCGGTGTTAAACGTCAGCGACGACGCCCGGATCCCGCCGGCGATTTGCACCTCACCGCCCGCCGGCCCGCCGAAGACGGCCGGGTTGGCGTTCGTCCACGGCAAGTTCCCGCCCGCCCCGCCGTCGAACGACCAGTTGAAGTTGTTCAGGTCCCACACCCCGCCGCCCCCGTCGGCCTGCGCGTTGAACGGCACCGAGTCCCACTCGAGAGCGCGTGCGCTGTGGGCGGCGCCCGTGGTCACGATCGCCGCGAGCGCGAGGCGGACGGCGCGCGAAAGCGCGCGTCCAGAGGGGCGGAGAAGAGAGGAGCGCCTCGGGACGCGCCCCGCGAGCGGGGCGACTACAAGGGGAATCGGGGGCCGAGGGGGAATGAGCGCGGGCCCCCGCCGCGCGAACGTACCGTCACCGCCAACCTGGGTAGACCGCTTCGCCAAGACACCACTCCCGCGTCGTCCACCGAGCGCCGCCGACTGCACGAGGGGAGCTGCGCGACCCGGCCAGAACGACAAGCCGGTGCCCTCGCCACGCCGCTCCCGGCGCCGATGCTGCTTCTGCTGCTGACATGTCCACCCGAGCCCGCCACGAGACAGACGAGGCGGGCGCGTTTCCGGTTCACCCGAAAAATCGCCGGCTCCGTTGGCGCGGGGCGAGCCCGATCAATATAGACCGCCCCCGTTGGCATCACAACGAAGATCGGTAGTCCATGCGGGATCGCGCCAACTCAACCGTAAGGGGGCTCCGATAACGCCAAAGGTTCGCGGGGTCCGATAAGCTTACGTCCGCACGAGACTCCGGGTTGCCGGGATGGAAGGATGTTGGTCGGGGGTTGCGTGGAGGGCTTTTATGAGTGGTTTGCGGGGGTGCCGCGCCGACGCGAAGCGACCGCTGGCCGCCCTTCGTTCGCCACGGTTGCGGACTCACGTTGTGCTCCGCCTCGGGTCCGTCGGCGCGCTGCGGCGCTGGTCGCCGTGCGATGTGCGGGTCACCCGTTGCCGGCGCCGCACTCGGGACAGCGGCCGGGGGTGGCCCGGAGGTCGTAGCCGCAGACGGGGCAGAGGCCCGGGGCGGGGCGGCGCGTTCGGTGGCGGCGAACGAGCCAGGCCGCGAGTCGCGTGGCCGGCAGCAGCGCGAGCACGCCGGCGACGACGCCGTGCGCGACGACGAGTCGCCGTCGCTCCAGCGCCGCTATCCCCACCATATAGACTTCGCGCGCCTGGGTCTGGTACCGGATGATCGATCCACCAAACGAACGGCCGCTCAGGGCGGGCCCGACGGCGAGGTCTGAGGGTCGCGGCGACATCCCGTTCCGCCAGCGCCACGGGAGGGCTTCCCACGGTGCCGATACGGCGTCGGATTGAACTTGCAGTCCGTCGCGCGCGGACCCGAGCGTGTAGATCGTCACGTGCTGTAGCGCGGTGCGGTCCGCGGGGGCGGTCAAGCCGCCGACCGGGAGGTTGTCGAATGATACGGAGTCTTCAGACCCCACCTGTGCCCGCACCCATAGGACGATGGTCGCGACGCAGAGTAGCGCGGAGAGTACGGTCAGCAGGTTCAGGAGGGTGCGCCACACGCGCGCGACAGTTTACCGCGCGGCGGCGCGGGAGCGGGTTGCGCCGTGGCGTGCAGGGGAAACACAACGGACGCGCGGGGGTGCCACGCAACCCACGGAACAAGTTCCGTGGGCTTTCGGTGCGTTTTCTTTATCCCGCGGTCAGTGACTGGGTCGGGCTCTTGGCCTTCGTCCGTCACTTCATCCCCGCCTTTGCCACTGCGACGTCCGTCTCGTCGACCACTCCGTCGGCGTTGAAGTCGCCGTCTTCCCACCACTTGCCGGCTTGGCCGACGTTCTGCTGTACGATCGCCATGTCGGCCGCGGTCACGCGGCCGTCGAGGTCGGCGTCGCCGGGGGGCAGGAGTTTGGACATGAAGTAGTCCCACTTCACGGACCCGCGCGCGTCCGGGCGCTCGAGCAGGGCCCAGTAGCCGAACTTCGAGTAGGGGCCGATGTGGCCGAACTGGACGAACAGGCCGCCGCCGTTCGCGCGCCACATGTCGAAGAGCTTCTGGAGCGTGCGGGCCATGCGGCGGTCGTTCTGCATTTTGCGCTTGAGGTCTTCGTTCTTGCCCTCGAGGGCCGTGAAGTGGACGCCGCCCTCGTACGCGACCAGGGCGACGTTGAACTGTTTGGCGAGGCCGGCGTGGGCCTTGACCCAGTCGGCGATCTTCGTGTCGATCCAGTGGTCGCAGAAGTCGAAGAGCTGGTCGGCCGTGGCGCCGGCGACGTCGACGGGCTTCATGTCGTTCTCGACGCCGAAGTAGGGGGCGATCGCGATCTGCTTCACGAGGCCCGGGTAGTTGGCCTGGAGAAACTCGAGCTGGGCTTGGCCCCAGTAGGTGACGGCGACGAACCCGCCGACGGTCGGGCGGACGCGCTTGTCGTACGCGGTGGCGCCGAAGACGCCCTTGAAGGTGACGGCGATCTTGCCGAGCCGGTCGGCGGCGCGCTGGGCGCCGCGGCCGAAGTCGTCGGTCTTGGTGAGCGACGGCTGGGCCCGCGCGGCGACCAGGTTGTCCTTGGCCTGCTGGAAGCTGAAGTTCCAGACCTCGTTGGAGTACTCGACGTGGATGATCGCTTCGGGGTGCAAATTGTCCCGGAGGTATTTGGCGAACTCGGTCACGTAGTCGTCGCTGACCCCGTGGGGCACGTTCAGCCAGACGTCGCGGCGGGTGACGTTGGCGAGCGTGACGAGGTCTTCGACGGGCACGCCCTTGGCGCCGGTGCGATTGAACCCGGTCGGGCGAGGGCGGTCCTGCCATTCCTTCAAGGGGTTGCCGTTGGTCTGCTGCCAGTCCATGAAGCGGATCGTGGGGAAGGGGCGGACGCGGCGGACGAATTCGTTGCGAAAGACTGCGCTGGCGTCGGCGTAGCCGGGGCTGATCAGTTCGATGCGCTTGAGCGGGCGGTTGGCGTCGACGTTGCGCACGCGGAGCGAGACGAGATCGTCGGGCCCGGCGTGCCGGACCTCGACGTCGGCCTCGGTCACGGCGCCGGTCTTCTTGACCGTCCCGGGCACGACGCGCGCGAACCCTGCGACCGACACGTCCGCGCCGCCCTCCCAGCGGAGTTTGTAAAGGCCGTCGGGATATCCGCGGAGGTGCGAGACGGCGTCGGCGTCGCCGAGCGGGAGGTTGTCGGCCGACAGCTTGAGCGACGAGTCGTCCGCCCACCCGGCGTCGGCCTTGCCCCAGCGGCGGAAGTAGGCGGTGGCGTCGATGTAGGCGGCGGAGGTCATCCAGTCGGCGATGCCGTCGACGTTGACGGCCAGGTCGCGCGCGGCGGCTGGCGATTGTGCCAGACCTGCCGGCGCGATGCCCGCCGCGCACAGGACCCCTATTGCCACCCGAGCCCACCAATGACGCGTTGGGACCATGTCCTGTTTATACCCCGCGATCGTGCTCTGCGGCGAGCAACTCGGTCACTGAAGTGACCAAGCCTCTGTTGACCTGGACGCGAAACGACCCGGGCATCGGGCCCGGGTCGTTCGTGATGATCGTCGATCGTTGCCTTAGCGGCGTGGCCGACCAGTTGGCCCGCTCGCGTCAGAAGGTCCGGCCGTCGCCGGTCGGGCCTGTTGGGTCAGGGAGAATCACACCGGTACCGAATTCACGGGCGGGGTCAGGCCTGCGCCTTGCGGCGGGATTTGACCCAGACGCCGATGCCGCCGGCGGCCACGATGCCCATCCAGACGGCCGCGGGGACCGGGGCGTGGCCGGGGGAACCGGAGTCGAACGCGGCGGCCTTATCGTTGATGCCTCCGCCGCCACCGCCGCCCGACCCACCGCCGCCCCCGCCGCCGCCGCCGATCGCGCCAGAGGCTTCGGCGTCACCGCTGCCGCCGCCGCCACCACCGCCCGCGCCCATCAGGCCGAGCATGGGGATGGCGCCGCCCCCGCCGCCGCCGCCACCGCTGGCCGAGGTCGGCTGGGTCGAGGCGGGCTGCTGCGGCTTGGCGTCGGCCAAGGCGGCCGGTGCGGCGAACAGGAGGCCCGCCAAAATGGCGCACCCCAACTTGCCCCGCCGTTCAACCCGGTTCGCCGGG
>DASPKW010000016.1:0-2665 GCA_035627895.1 Tepidisphaeraceae bacterium
GCCGGACTTCCTCCCGGAGGGTATTCACGTCGGAGGGAAGGTGTGCGCCGCCGTTCCGACTCGGGGCATTCGGGGGTCCGCTACTCGTCATTTCCACCATCCTCCCCGTTCCGCTTCCACCAGTTGCTGCCGTCGTCGTCCCGCTCCTGGCGGACGGTGATCGTGACGGGGACGATGCCGCGGACGAGCAGCGCCAGGGCGGTGCCCGTCAGTAGTCCCAGGATGAAGGTGGCGAGGTAGTCCATCGGTGAGTGGCGTTGGCTAGCCGACCTCTCCCAGCGCCGCGTTGACGGCACGGATGATCGCCGGGTCGCCGGTGCAGTCGCGGCAGAATGCCAACGCCTCCCGGAGTTTCTCCTGTTCCGCCATCGCAAACTCCCCACACATCCGAAGCTGCTCCAGGTTCCGCTCCCCGTGGCGCACATCGCGGCGTAGCGTCTCATTCTCGCCCCGCAACCTCTCCACTTCCCCTTTCAGCCGGTCCACTTCATTCAGCAGCAGGATGCGGTCGGCGCGGCTGTGGGCGTCGGGGCCGTCGAGGTGCCCGCGGGCAACGCGGGCACGCATGGCTTCCAAACAGACGGCGCTCAGCGGCTCGCTCACTGCCAGTCCTCCAGGTCCGCGGGGTCTACGCCGTTCTTCCACGACTCGCCACTCTGCCACTCACTCCGCCACGCTTCCTCGACGAACCGCAGCCGCTCGGCGATGTTCTTCGCGTGCTCCACGCTGGCGTTGTGCGCCCCGACGACGGTTTCCACCCGCTCCAGCAGCCAGTTGTGGGAGGCGACGAGCTCCCCCACCTGCTTCACCAATGCGTTGTGTTTGACGACTACATTCTTGTAGGCGGCACTCACCTTCTCCATGCGGCCGCTCACCGCCAGGCAGTAGAAGACGAGACTCGCGTGGCCGAAGGTGAGCAAAATCAACATCACGTCAACGTGTGTCACAGGTGTCATGCCCTCAGTGCGCTCGGCCCGGCCGCACGCCCGCCGGCCAAACTCGCGGGGTACAGGATGGCGCACGCCACCGCATCGCCCGCGTCAGGACTCCGGCCGATCCGCTTCTTGATCTCTTCCTTCGGTTCGATCCTCACCCCCGTCGGCCCCATCTGCCAGCGCGGGGAAGTCAGGTCGGTGAGTAGTTCCGGGTCGGGGGGCAGGGAGATGGGGGTTGCCGAGGACGGGTCGAGGAGTTCGCGGAGCGACCAGTACGCGAACGCACGGACGTTGGCGAATTCCAACGTGCCACTCCTATCCTTCGCCCCCCTCGCGCCCTCGGCGAAGTTGACGGCAAATGCCCGCCACCCCTTCTGCGCACACAGGTCGTAAACACTCGCCCCCACGCCGATCACGTCGATGCACAGCAACGCCTGCGGGTTCTCGGCGACACTCTTGGCCAGCAACGTGACGACCGCCGGACCGTTCGGGGTGGACGTGCCCGGCACCTTCTCGACGACAAACCTGCCGCCGTACCGCCTGGCAATCACGGTGGCGTCCTTGCCGCCGCGGGCGACATCGACGCCGACGGAAGATAGCTTGCGTTCCCGCCCATCCCCCTCGCCCTTCCACCGGTCCATCGCGGCGCGGACCCAGGCGGTGGGGATGACCTGAAACGGGTCGTCGTCATTCCCCGCGTCCCAGTCGCCTCCCAGCAGCTGTCGGCGGAGCACCTCGTCCAGCTGTGCCAGGCTCCGGTGGTACTCGCTCGCGTTAAGGCTGGGGTTGTCCGCGAGAGTGGCGGGGACGAAAAGGCGGTCGGCGTCCTTCCCCGCCTCGCTGATAAACCGCTTCTTCACCCACTGGTGGCCGACGCCGCCCGGGTTGCTCGCCGCCCGCACGCGCAGCGGGACGTTTACCCCCTCCCGCTTCCGAAGTCGGCTAAACAGGTAGAGGTACTGCCCCTCTGTAAATTGCGTCAGTTCGTCAAAGCAAATCGTCTGGAACGCCGCCCCTTGGTACTGGTAGACGTCGTCCTCGTGGTCGCAATAACCGAAGGTCACGGTGGCCCCGCTGGGGAAGGTCCAGCGCTTATCGATGGCGTTCCAGTCGGCCCGCCCGTACAGCCACTCCTTCGACTTCGGGATCAGCGAGTCCGGCTGGTTCAGGTCGCGGAACGTCCGGCGCAAGAGCAGGGCGGAATAGCCGGGGACGTCAACGTATTGGAGAGCCGCCATCAATAACGCCGCGCTCTTCCCGCCGCCGGCCGCGCCGCCGAACAGCACCTCGAGGCAGTCCGACACCAAGAGGAAATAGCGCTGCTTGGGGTGCGGCCTGACGTCTTTCGGTATCCACTCATTCCTGTCCACCGTCCGCCTGTACTCGGCCACGCGCCACGCCCACAAGTCGCATGGCGGCGGCGAGGTCGTCGGCGGTGAGGCTGTCTCGGTCAAGCGGCTTGCCACCACTGGTCACGTCCACCCGGTCCGGTATGTCCCCGTCCCGCTTCTCCTGCTCCATGTTCAGGCGGTCGGCCTCGAGGATGGCTTTGGCGGCGGCGACCACGGCGCGACTGTCCGTCTCGTTGTCGATGACCTCGCGCAGCCGCTTGACCAGCTCCTCCCGCACCTTCGGCGGAATCGCCCACCGCTCCTTGAACGCCCGGCGGATCAGGTTCAGTTCCTTGCGCTTGCCCATCGCGGTGTGTACCCGCCCCGTTCCCCGGTAAG
>DASPKW010000017.1:0-28493 GCA_035627895.1 Tepidisphaeraceae bacterium
GGCCTCCGCGATCGTGAGCTCCAACGCCGTGCGCGCATCGGCCGGATCCTCGTCGACGATCACGCCCATCCGCCCCTCCGCGACGAGCAGGTCCGGCACCGAGCTCGGCCAGTCGCCGGCGTGCACCGTGCCGATCTTCAAGAGCCCGGAGGAGCAGGCGAAGGTGCGCGCGTTCATCCGCGGGCTGCTGGTGCAGCTCGTGGGGGAGGAAGAAGTGGCGTCGGGGGCGACGCGCGTGCGTGGGGACGGGATCGAGAGCTTCTTCTTCGACAAGGTCACGAACCAGCGGGTCGTTGTCGACTGGCGCGACGCGCGGCCGGGGGATAAGCAGTACCACTGGGAGCAGCGGGGCGTGCCGTTCCGGATCGAGGTCGGCCTGCGCGACGTGGACGGCGGGGCGGTCATGGTCAAGCAGCGGCTGGACCGGAGCAAGGCGGTCGTGCCGGCGGGCGAGGTGACGGGGGCGTGGCTCCGCGGGAAGCTGGTGGACGCGCAGAAGGCGATGTTCGAGAAGGCCAAGGCGTTCCGCGACGCCAGCATCCGTGACGCCGGCAGCTACGACGAAATGAAGCAGATCCTGGAAAAGCAGGGCGGGTTCGTCCGCGTGTGGTTCAAGCCGTCGAAGGAGGCGGAGGCGAAGATCAAGGAACAGACCAAGGCGACCGTGCGGTGCATCCCGTTCGACCAGCCTGGCGGGACGGGGAAGTGCGTGTTCACGGGCGAGGAGACGGACAAGCAGGTGTTGTTCGCGGTGGCGTACTAGGAACCCGGCAAAAACGAAAAGACGAAAAGACGTAAAGCGCGCGTGGCTGCTTTACGCCTTTCGTCTTTTCGTTTTTGCCGCGCGTGAGGGATTCCACACACGCGGGTGAGGAAAATGATCGATCAGGGGGAAGCGGCTAACGCGCGGGGGCGCGGTCCGGTAGAAGGGGTGGCGGTATCACATCTGTTCGGGCGCGCCGGCGGCGCGCGTGTGGAAGCGAGGAGGCAGGGCGATGAGGCGATTCACCCTCGAGGTGTACACGGAGGGGCACTGCGACGTGCGGAACCTTCAGCCGGAGGTGGTCAAGCACTTGCGCGAGGTGAAGGGGGACGGGCTGCTGCACTTGTTCGTGGTGGGCAGTACGGCCGCGATCACGACGCTGGAGTTCGAGCCGGGGCTGGTGAAGCACGACGTGGCGACGCTGATGCAGAAGCTGGTGCCGGAGGACGCGGTGTACCAGCACGAGCAGACGTGGAACGACGACAACGGGCACAGTCACTTGCGGGCGGCGCTGATCGGGCCGGGCGTTACGATCCCGTTTTCGAACGGCAAGCTGTGCACGGGGGAGTACCAGCAGATCGTGCTGATCGATTTCGACACGCGGGCGCGGAAGCGCGTGGTGGTGGGGACGTTGATGGTGTAAGGGAGAAGCGACGGAGCGACGGAGCGACGAAGGGGGAATGCGTCGCATGGGAAAGAGAGCCCAGCGACTTGTCGCGGGACGGAGTGGGAGGCGCGCGTTACGCGCGAAGGGCTTCCTCGACAGCGCCCTGCGGGCAGCCGATGTCGACGACCGAGACATCGCCTGTGTAGGCGCGTGAAGCGGGGTTTGCGAAGCCCAACTTTTCCGCGACGAAAGTGACGGTGCGGGTGGCGCGGACGCAGGTGTCGCCGATCGGCTCGCCGGTGTCGCAGTCGAGACCGGAGGGGATGTCGATCGCGAGAATGCGGCGGCCGACGGTGAGTTCGATCGCCCAGCGCGCGGGGCCGTCGATCGGGCGGGTCAGGCCGGTGCCAACGATCGCATCGATGACGAGCGCGGCGTCGGGTAGGGGTCCGTCGAGCGTTTGGATGTGCAGTCGGTCACCTCGCATGGCTTCGACGATGCGCCAATTGATCAGGGCGTCGCCCTTGAAGTTGGCGGGGTCGGTGGTGAGGGCGATCGTCATGGAGCAGCCGCGGTTGTGGAGGTGGCGGGCGATCGCGAGGCCGTCGCCGCCGTTGTTGCCGCCGCCGCAGAGGATGAGGACGGGGGCGGGGGTGTGGCCGAGCATGTCCCAGGCGATTTCGGTGGCCCCGCGGGCGGCGTTTTCCATCAGGACGATGCCGGGGACGTGGTAGCGGTCGATGGCGATCTGATCGACGGCGCGGACTTGGGGGCGGGACAGGCGGAGGGGCATGGGGGAATGGTAGCGGTGGACTACGCGGGGATGCGAGTGAACGGGCCCCGGCGTTCGGGGCTAGATCCCTCGGAGTACCTCGGGATGACAGTCCGGACGTCGGCGCGCGAATCCGTCGGCAATGGGCAATGGCCACTCCCTTCCCTATACTCCCCCACCCCATGCGAATTCTGCTTACTAACGACGACGGCATCCGCGCGCCAGGTCTTGTGGCGATGTATCGGGAGCTGACGAAGCTCGGTGACGTGACGGTGGTCGCGCCCGAGACCGTGCAGTCGGCGACGGGGCACGGGATCACGATGGCGACGCCGCTGCTGACGAGCCGGGTGCGCGTGGAGGATACGTTCGAGGGCGTGGCGGTGGACGGGCGGCCGGCGGATTGCGTGAAGCTGGCGATCAACCAGTTGTGCGCGGGGGAGCCGCCGGATTTGGTCGTGTCGGGGATGAACAGCGGGACGAACGTGGGGATCAACGTCATCTACAGCGGGACGGTGGCGGCGGCGATCGAGGCTGCGTTTCTCGGGCTGCCGGCGGTCGCGGTGTCGCTGTATCTGAAGAGCGACGTGGAGACGGACTACGCGCGGTCGGCGGTGTACGCCCGGCGGACGATCGAGAAGATTTTGGCGACCGGGCTGCAGAAGGGGCAGGTGGCGACGATGAACGTTCCGGCCCTGCACCGTGGCGAGGAGCCACGGGGGATCAAGATCGTGCGGCAGTGCACCAGGCCGTGGGTCGACACGTACGAGCGGCGGAAGGATCCGCGCGGGCGCGACTACTTCTGGAACACGAGCGTGTTCAAGCTGGTCGAGACGGAGGGGGACACGGACGTGGCGGCGCTGAAGGAGGGGTGGATCACGGTGACGCCGTTGCAGTTCGATCTGACGGACCACGCGCTGGCGCGGAAGTGGCAGGGGGGGGATTGGAAGATCTGAGTCGGGGTGCGAGGGGAATGTGCGCATTTTCAAGGTTGGGCGACGCAATTGTGCAAGACGCGCGTCGATACAGCGGTAGCATGACTGCGGGAGCACTGGCCGCTGAAGCGGCTAGCCTGGGGAATGCAGGAGCACCGTTATGTCGGCGACACATGTCTTTCGGGGGTGCATTCCGGCGCTGATGACGCCTTGTGCGCGGGACGGGGCCGTCGAGTACGACGCGCTGGTGGCGAAGGGGAAGGAACTCGTGGCGGCCGGGATGCGGGCGGTCGTGTACTGCGGGTCGATGGGCGATTGGCCGTTGTTGACGGACGAGCAGCGGCAGGAGGGCGTGGCGCGGTTGGCGAAGGCGGGGGTGCCGGTGGTCGTCGGGACGGGCGCTCAGAGCCCGCGGCAGGCGGCGGCGCACGCGGCGCACGCACGGAAGGTCGGGGCGGCGGGGCTGATGATCATCCCGCGGCTGTTGTCGCGCGGGATCTCGGTGGCGGCGCAGCGGGCGCACTTCTCGGCGGTGCTGAAGGCGGGCGGGGACGTGCCGGCCGTGATCTATAACAGTCCGTATTACGGCTATCAGACGCGCGCGGAGCTGTTCGCGGAACTGCGGGGGGAGTACAAGAACCTCGTGGGGTTCAAGGAGTTTGGTGGGGCGCAGTCGCTCAGCTACGCGGCCGAGTTCGTCACGAGCGGCGATCCGGACCTGGTGCTGATGGTCGGCGTGGACACGCAGGTGTTCCACGGGTTCGTGCGGTGCGGGGCGGCCGGGGCGATCACGGGGATCGGCAACGCGCTGCCCGGGCCGGTGCTGCGGCTGATCGCGCTGTGCGAGCGGGCGGCGAAGGGCGATGCGGGGGCCCGGCGGCTTGCGCAGGAACTCGACGAGGCGCTGCGCGTGCTGTCGACGTTCGACGAGGGGACGGACCTTGTGCTGTACTACAAGTACATGATGGTGCTGGGCGGGAATCCGGAATACGAGCACCACTTCGTGCCGACGGACGCGCTGACGCCGGCGCAGCGGGCGTTCGCGCAATCACAGTGGGAGCAATTCGAACAATGGTGGAGCCGATGGCCGGGCAAAGCGGACTGACATCGTCGGCCGAGCGGGTCGCGCGCGTGGTCGACTCGCACACCGAGGGCGAGCCGACGCGCGTGGTGGTGGAGGGCGGGCCGGCGCTGGGCGGCGGACCGTTGCCCGAACGCGTGCGCCGGTTTCGCGACGAAGCGGACGGCTTCCGGCGCGCGGTGATCCTCGAGCCGCGCGGGTCGGACGCGGTCGTGGGGGCGCTGCTGTGCGAGCCCGTGGACCCGACGTGCGCGACGGGCGTGATCTTCTTCAACAATGCCGGGTACCTGGGCATGTGCGGGCACGGGACGATCGGCGTGGTCGTCACGCTCGCGTATTTGGGGCGGATCGGCACCGGAACGCACCGGATCGAGACGCCGGTGGGCGTGGTCGAGGCGACGCTGATCGACGCGAACCGCGCGGCAGTCGCGAACGTGCCGAGCTACCGGTACCGGAAAGGCGTGGGCGTCGAGGTGGACGGGCTGGGCGTGGTGACGGGCGACGTGGCGTGGGGCGGGAACTGGTTTTTCTTGGTGGACCGATCGCCGTACGAACTGACGGGCGCGAACATCGGCCGGCTGACGGACGCCGCCGACCGCGTGCGGCATGCGCTGAATCGGGCGGGTATCACTGGCGCCGACGGCGGCGAGATCGACCACGTCGAGTTCTTCGGCCCGCCTGTGGCGCCGGACGCGCACAGCCGCAACTTCGTCTACTGCCCGGGTGGGGCGTACGACCGTTCGCCGTGCGGGACGGGGACGAGCGCGAAGCTGGCGTGCCTGGCGGCCGACGGGAAGCTGGCGCCGGGCGAATTGTGGGTGCAGGAGAGCATCGTCGGGAGCCGGTTCACCGCGACGTACCGCATCGGGAACGGCGGGCGGGTGGTGCCGACGATCGTCGGGCGGGCGTTCGTGTGCGCGGAGTCGACGCTGCTGCGCCAGCCGGGCGACCCGTTCGCCGAGGGGATCGTGCTCCGGGAGGGGCGATGAGCAGCGATCGGCCGGACTTGATCGTCGTCGGCGCGGGCGTGATCGGCATCGCGTGCGCGCATTACCTGAGCGCAGCCGGCCTGCGCGTGACCGTGATCGACCAGGGCAAACTGGCCTCGGGCTGCTCGTACGCCAACTGCGGTTACGTCTGCCCGAGCCACGTGCTGCCGATGACCGAGCCGGGCGCGATCGGGATGGCGATCAAGTCACTGTTCAACCCGCGGGCGCCGTTCAGGGTGAAGCCGCGCCTGAGCCCGGCGCTGTGGAACTGGATGTGGCAGTTCGCGCGGCGGTGCACGCACCGAAAAATGATCGACGCCGGCCACCACCTGAAGGCGATCCTCGACTCGTCGATGGCGGAGTACAGGCGACTGATCGCGGCCGAATCACTCGACTGCGAGTGGAAGCAGACCGGGCTGCTCTACGTGCTGCGGACGGCGAAGGGGATGCGCGCGTTCGCCGAGTCGGACCACTTGCTAACAGAGGAGTTCGGCGTCAGCGCGAAGCGGATCGAGGGCGATGCGCTTCCGGCGTTCGATCCCGCGCTGCGGCCCGGGCTCGCCGGGGCGTTCCACTACGAGGAGGATGCGTCGGTCCGCCCGGACCTGCTCAACGCGAGTTGGGTCGGGCGACTGCGGGCGCGGGGTGTGGAGTTCGTCGAGAATTGTCGCGTCACCGGTGTCCGCAAATCCGACGGGCGGATCGTCGGCTTGGACACGACTTGCGGCCCGCTCTCGGCCGACCAGTACGTGTTCGCCGCCGGCGCGTGGAGCCCGAAACTGGCGGGCGAACTCGAGTGCCGGATCCCGATCGAGCAGGGGAAGGGATATTCGGTGACGATGTCGCGCCCGGACCCGTGCCCGCGCGTGCCGATGCTGTTCCCGGAGCATCGCGTGGCGGTCTCGCCGTTTGATACGGGGTATCGCCTTGGGTCGATGATGGAGTTCGCGGGGTACGATGAGTCGATCCCGCCGCAACGCATACAACAGCTGCGCGACTCGGCCGAGCCTTACCTGATGAGTGCCGCGCCGGACGGGCCGGCGCAGACGTGGTACGGGTGGCGGCCGATGACGTGGGACAGCTTGCCGATCATCGGCCGGGTGCCGGCGCTATCGAACGCGCTGCTGGCGACCGGCCACAACATGCTCGGGCTGAGCCTGGCGACGGGGACGGGGCGGCTGATCGCGGAGATGGCGACGGGGGCGGCGACGCACATCGACGCGGGGGCGTATTCGGTGGCGCGGTTCGGGGGGTGATTGCGAGGGAGCGATCCGGGGCGGCGCTTCGGGCGGAGCCCGTGCACTGTGCCCCGGCTTGTTTTGAGCATTCGCAGGCGACGCGGTCGCGACGTTTGGGGGGCGCGGGCTTTACCGGAGTCGGTTGACGGCGTCCTTCATTTCGATGCCCTGGATGGTGCCGTCGATCCCGCGGGCGAGCCACTCGTCGCCGAGCTTTTCCCAGGTGATCTGCCATTGGGTGGGCACGCTGCCGCCGAAACCCTGGACTTCGACGCTCGACCCGACCTGAAAGACGGCGACGATCGTGTCGCCCGTCGAACGGACGTCCATCGAGGTAATGCGAACGTCTTTGATGCGATAGGTGTCCATCGCTTTGGACGCGATTTCGACAATCTTCGCCTTGTTCAGGTCCAGAAAGTGAGCCGCCGGATGAAGGAGTCGCTCGATCGTGGGCCGGTCCTTCTTCTCCACCGAGCTTACGAACTCGCGCGTCCGCTTGGCCACGACCTCCTTCGGCGTGTTGACGAAGTAGCTGACGGCGAACAGGACGACCGCCAGCCCGAGCGCGGCGGCGGCGAGGCGCTTGAGGGCGGCGTCCTGGCGGTTGTTTCCGGCGACGAACAGGGCGATGGCGGCAACGGCCAGGCCGGCCGGGAGCCACCAGGGGGTATCGAAGAGCCAATCGGTCATGGGTTCCCTCGTTTGAGTGTGCCGCGGGATTGTAGCGAGAGTCGGGCGATCGTCGGGGCATTCCCACGAAGAAATCCGTGGGCTTGGCGGGGGGGAGTCCGGAAACGACATCCGAGCCTGACCGGCGAGTTAATCCAAATGGGGCCCGACGTCCGATAACGACTCTGAGGAAGCATTCCCCGTATCGCGTTCCGCGGTCTTGCTGCGCCCATGCCGATCCCCGTCGACTTATCCGATCGATTTGTCCTGCCGGCCGACGCGCCGTGGCTGCGGAACCTCGCCGCGCTGTGGGCGGTGCAGCCGAAGCTCGCGGCGGAGCTCGAGACGATCGACGCGGGCGGGGCGGATCCGTCGCTCGCGGTCGAGCCGTCCAAGTCTGGACCGCCGACGCTGCTGGCGCGGACGGCGGACGGGAAGACGGTCGCGCTGCACAGCCGGTACGACCCGTTCGGCGAGGCCCGCCGGCTCGCCGAGGGCGTAAAGGCAGAGTCGTGCGTCGTCTTCTACGTGCTCGGGATGGGCCTGGGGTATCACGTCGAGGCGCTGTTCGACGCGGCCAGCGCCGAGGCGATGCACTTCGTGTTCGAGGCGGACGCGCGGGTGCTGTGCGCCGCGCTGCGGGCGCGAGATTATTCCCGGCTGATCGACTCGGGTCGGGTCTGTTTCATGGTCGGCCGGGGCGCGGAGAAGAGCGAGCTGTTCACGCGGCTGACGCCGTACGCGGCCATGTGTTCGATGGGGTTCGAGGGCCTCGTGCACGCGCCGAGCCTCGGCCTGCACCCGGCGTTCTACAAGCAGACGCAGGACCTGCTGACCGAGTTCGTGTCGTTCGGGCGGACGTGCCTGACGACGCTGCTGGTCAACGGCCGGCGGACGGCGGAGAACATCACGCGCAACCTCGCGTGGTACGCCGCCACGCCGAGCGTGTTGGACCTCGGCAGCGCGTACAAGGGCAGGCCGGCGATCATCGTGTCGGCGGGGCCGTCGCTGCGGAAGAACAAGCAGTTCCTGAAGGACGCCGACGGCAAGGCGGTGATCATCGCCGTCCAG
This sequence comes from Tepidisphaeraceae bacterium, assembly GCA_035627895.1. GTDB lineage: Bacteria > Planctomycetota > Phycisphaerae > Tepidisphaerales > Tepidisphaeraceae > DASPKW01. The sequence goes on from DASPKW010000017.1 coordinate 8,123, forward strand.
ACGATCCTCCAGCCGCTGATCGAGATGGGGATCGAGCCGCAGTTCGTGACGGCGCTGGACTACCACGACATTTCCGCCCGGTATTACGAGAAACTCCCAGCCGATCTGAAGACGCGCCTGGTCGCCGAGCCGAAAGCCAGCAACGCGATCTTCGAAGCGTTCCCCGGGCCAGTGACGATCCTCGGGAACGACTACGCCGACAAGCTGATGCGCGAGAACGCGCCGCAGCCGGCGAAGGGGCGCCTTTTGAGCGGGTCGACCGTCGCCCACCTCGCGTACTACCTCGCCGAGCACCTCGGGTGCGACCCGATCATCTTCGTCGGGCAGGACCTCGGGTTCGGCGACGGCCTGGCGTACGCGCCGGGCACGAACATTGATGACGTGTGGCGGCCCGAGTTCGGGCGGTTCTGCACGCCCGAAATGAGGCAGTGGGAATTCATCGCCCGCGACCGCAAGTTGCTCCGAAAGATCCCCGATTTCCAGGGCCGACCGATGTACACTGAAGAACGCCTGTTCACGTATTTGCAGCAGTTCGAGCGCGACTTTCTGCGCACCAAGACGCGGATCATCGACGCCACCGAGGGCGGTGCCGCCAAGCGCGGCGCGGTCGTCATGCCGCTGGCGGACGCGATCCGCGAGTTCTGCAAGGAGCCGCTGCCCGCCGAGCGCCCGGGCGACGGCAAGCCCGGGATGCAGTGGCTGCGGACGAGCCAGTGCGTGGCCAGCCTGCAGGCCCGGCGCGAGGAGGCCCGCGAGATCGAGATGGTCAGCCGGGACACGCTCCCGCTGCTCGAGGAGATCCGCAACCACCTGGCCGACGACCAGCCGCGGGTCAATCGCGCGATCGCCCGGGTCGACGCGCTCCGGGCCCGCATGGACGGCCTGGGTCCGACGTACGACCTGATCACGCAGCTCACGCAGGTGACCGAACTCCAGCGGTTCCAGAACGACCGCAAGATCACCGCTGCAAAGCTCACTGGCGAGGCCTTACAGAAGCGGCAAATCGAGCGGGACGTGGAGAACGTGAAGGCCGTCGGTCAGGCGGCCCGCGAGTTCCAGAAGTTGATGGAAGACGTGATCGGCCGGCTCACGGCGTTCACGGACCCCGAGGCGGCGCGGTACGCGAAGCCCGCGGGCCCGGCGCCGTCCAAGGAGGCCGCGTGACGGAGGTGACGGCCGTCCTCTCCATGTTGCACGAGCCTTCGGCACGGGCTGGGGCGCGGCCGGCGGACAGCGCGTCGCGACTGTTCCGCGGGCAGCCGGTGCTCGCGTGGACGCTATCGCGCCTCTCCCGCGCTCGAAACGTCGCCGCCGCGGTCGTGGTCTGCTGGGACGACCAACTGTTCGCCGTCACACCGCTCGCGACCGAGACGGGCGCGCGCGTGCACTCGGTCGGCCCGCGCCGCGCGCTGGCGACGATGGACGCCGTCTCCGCCGCCCTCCGCTGGACGGACGGCTGGCGCGGGGGGCTCTTGGGCGCGACCCACTTCGACCGCGGATTCCACGGGACCGCCGCCCTCGAAGCCGCCGACGACGCGCACGCCGTCGTCCTCATTGACCCGTCCGCCGGCCTGGTCGATCCGGCGCTCGTCGACGCGCTGGTCGCGCACGCCGACGCGCATCCCGAGGTCGAGTACGTGTTCTCCCAGTCCGCCCCAGGCATAGGTGGGATCGTCATCCGCCGCCCGTTGCTCGAGCGGCTCGCGACCGCCGGCACGTACCCGGGACGGCTCTTCGCCTATTCGCCGGACGCGCCGAGTCGCGACCCGATCACAACCGACTCGTGCCTGGCGGTCCCGCCGCAGATCGCGCGGACGCTGCACCGGCTGACGCTCGATTCCGACCGGCAGATCCGCCGATTGACTGCCGCGACGGAGCACCTGAACGGGTCGTTGATCTCGACGGACGCGCGGGGGCTGATCGCCGTTCTGGACGCCGCCACGGCCGAGCACCTGATGCCGCGCGACGTGACCCTCGAAGTGACGACGACGCGGGCCACCCGCCCGATCTTCGCCCCCGGCACGCACCTTCGCTTGGGCAGGGGGGACCTATCAATCGCGCACGTCCGCGACTTGATCGAGCAGTTCGCCGCCGCCGACGACCTCCGCCTGATCCTTGCCGGCGCGGGCGACCCGCTCCTTCACCCGGAATTCCCCGCGATCGCCGACCTGCTCTCGATCAGTGACATCTCGGCGATCCATGTCGAGACGGACCTCGTGGACGTCTCGGACCAAGCGATTTACGCACTGGCCCGCGGGCGGTTCGACGTCGTCACCGTCCAACTGCCCGCGGCGACGGCCGGCACGTACGAGCGCGTCATGGGCGTCGGGCAGATCGAGCAGGCGGTGCGCAACCTTTCCCGCCTGCTACAGCTCCGCACCGGTCCGACGCCGATCGTCGTGCCGACGTTTACGAAGTGCCGCGAGAATCTTGACGAGATGGAGCCGTGGTACGACCACTTCCTGCGGACGGTGGGGGCGGCGGCGATCGTCGGCCCGAGCGACTTCGCGGGGCAGATCCCGGACCACGCGTGCGCGGACATGTCGCCCCCGCGACGGCGGCCGTGCCAGCGAATACAGACGCGGATGACCATCCGGAGTGACGGGGCGGTGCCGCCGTGCGAGCAGGATGTGCTGGGCGCGCACGCGGTGGCGACCGTGAACGAAACGGTGACGGAAACGTGGAAGGCGCGGCTGCGACCGCTCCGTGAAGCCCATCATGCCGGCGACTTGTCGGCCCACCCGCTGTGCGTGTCGTGCAGGGAGTGGCACCGGCCGTGATGTCGTATCGCGGGCGTCTCGCCCGCGTCTATGAACGAGTCGGAGTCGGCTCCAAGTCTTTTGAACATGGGCAAGACGCCCGTGAAACATCATGAACACCCTCGCCATCATCCTCGCCCGCGCCGGCAGCCAAGGCCTTGCCGGGAAGCACATGCGGCCGCTCGCAGGTCGGCCGGTCATCTCGTACACGTTCGACCACGCGCGGGCGGCGCGCACACTGACCAAGACGGTCGTCACGACGGACTGTCCGGTCATTCGTCGGCTCGCCGCGGCCGAGGGGTTCGACACGATCGACCGCCCGGCGGACCTGTCGACCGCCGACGCGTCCGTTCAGGCCACCATGCTTCACGCGCTGCGGCAGACGGAGTCGCGCTGGCCCGGCTTCCGCGCCGACGCGCTGGTCACGCTCTACGGCAACGTCCCGATCCGCCCGGCCGGCGCGATCGACCGCGCCGTCCGCCACCTCGCCGAGACCCGCTGCGATTCGGTCCGCTCGTTCTGCCCCGTCGGCAAGTGGCACCCGCAGTGGATGTCGCGCCTGGACGGCGACCGCGTGATCCCGCTGGCGGCCGGGTCGATCCACCGCAGGCAGGACCTGACGCCCACGTTCCTGCACGACGGGGCGGTCGTGGCCGTCAGCCGGGGGTCGATGCTCCGCGGCGAGCAGACGCCGGACGACCCGCACGCGTTCTTCGGGGTCGACCGCAGGGCCATCGAGACGGAGATGGGGGAGACGATCGAGATCGATCACGTGCGCGACCTGTACTGGGCCGAGGCGATCCTGGTTGACCGGGCGATGGCGCAGGTCGCGTAATCAGAGAGTGAACCGCGAAGGCGCGAAGGCACGAAGAAGGGGAATGGATACAGAGAGAACCTTGGGGTGCAGTGGCGCGAGGATGCGGGTGTGATCGGTGGCTGACGTCAGCGGCAGTCTGATTGAACGTCGGCTTCTTCGCGCCTTCGCGCCCTCGTGGTTGATCCTTATGAGCACTTATGTCATCGCCGAGATCGGTGTGAATCACGACGGGGTCCTCGCCCGGGCCCTCGAACTGGTCGAGCACGCCCGCGCCGCCGGCGCGAACGCGGTCAAGCTGCAACTCTTCCGCGCCCACACGCTGATGCACGCGAGCAGCGCGTTCGCCACGTACCAGGCCGGCCGCGTCGCCGACGCGACGCCCGCCGACATGCTCCGCCGGTACGAGCTGTCCCCCTCTGACGTGACGACGCTCGTGGAGGCGATCCGCGCCGCGGGCCTCGACCCGATCGCCACGCCGTTCTCGCCGCGTGACCTCGCGCAGATTGCGGAGCTGAACCTGCCGGCGATCAAGATCGCCTCGCCGGACCTGGTCAACCGCCCGCTCCTTCAGGCCGCCGCCGGGCTCCGCAAGCCGCTGCTTCTCTCGACGGGCGCCGCCACGATGGCGGAAGTCGCGGCCACCGTCGGCTGGCTTCGCGATTGGGGCGCCGAGTTCACGCTCCTGCATTGCGTCAGCAGCTACCCGACGCCGGACGACCAGGCGAACCTCTGCTGGATCGCCGAGCTCGCCGGCCGGTTCAGCTGCCCCGTCGGCTACTCCGATCACACGACCGACGGCCTCGCCGGCGCGTTCGCCGTTGCCGCCGGCGCGACCGTGATCGAAAAGCACCTGACCTACGACCGCGCGGCGTCCGGCCCCGATCACAGCGCCTCCGCCGACCCCGCCCAGCTCGTCGACTACGTCCGCGCCGTCCGGCGGGCGGACGTGCTACGCGGGCAGGGGGGCAAGCGCGTCCTTCCCATCGAGCAGGACGTCCGCAAAGTGTCGCGGCAGAGCCTCGTCCTCACGCGCGACTTGGCGCCGGGGGAACTGATTAGCGAATCCGACCTCACGCCACAGCGGCCGGGCACCGGCATTCCGGCCGCGGACGTCCAGAAGGTGACCGGGCGATCGGTCGCAATGGCGCTCCGCGCCGGGACCCTCCTCGACTGGGAGATGCTTGCGGCGTGAGTGATTGGAATCCCGCACGAGCGTAGAGCCGTCATCCTGAGGTACACCGAAAGGATCTGGCCCCGCGGTCCGAGGCCCGTTGGACGTTGGCGAACCGTCCTCGAGGCTCGGGGCGAGATCCTTCGGGAGTACTCAGGATGACGGGCGTATTCGGAGAATGGGTGCCCTCGATCCGGTCCGTCGCCCAAGGCTCCGGATGCGGCGTGGCGGACGAACGGAAGCCGACGACGAACCCTTGACCCACCCCCGCACCATCACCTTCGTCACCGGCACCCGCGCCGAGTTCGGCCTGATGGTCCCCGTCCTCCTCGCGATCCAAGCCCACCCGCGCCTGCGGCTGCAGATCGTCGCGACCGGTATGCACCTCGACCGGGCGCACGGCCGGTCGATCGACGCGATCCGCGCCGCCGGGTTCGACGTCGCCGCCACCGTACCTTGGAAGCCCGCCGGCGCGGACCAAACCGAACTCGCCCGTCAGACGGCCCTCGCTTCCGCCAAGCTCGCAGAGACCTACGCGGAGCTGAAATCCGACATCGTGCTGGTCGTCGGCGACCGCGTCGAGGCCTTCGCCGCCGCGTCCGCCGCGCATTTGTCTGGCCGGCTCGTCGCCCACGTCCATGGCGGCGACCGCGCACTCGGCCAAGTCGACGACGCCCTCCGCCACGCGATCACCAAGTTCGCACATCTGCATTTCCCGGCGACGCAGGACTCGGCGGATCGAATCGTGCGGCTCGGCGAGGATGCCTGGCGGATCAAGCTCGTCGGCTCGCCGGGGATTGACGGGATCGTCGCAGATGCGTGGCCGCTCCCGCGATGTGTCGATAAGGCCGACCTGCGAACAGTGGGGCAGACATTCTTGTCTGTCCGGACGGGGCCTCAGCCCCTTGAAGTACGACACACCGCCGACGGTCGCAGGCCCATCGCCCCTCACCGATACGCGCTGCTCCTCTGTCACCCGACCGACGCGGACGACGACATCGAACGCGAGCGCGCTTCAGACCTCTTCCGCGCTACGCTCGCCGTCCCGTTCGATCACGTCGTCGTCATTTACCCCAATAACGACCCCGGATCGGCCGGCGTCGTCCGCCTCTGGGACGAAATGCGGAACCGGAAGTATCGAATGCTTCCGCAGCAACTCCTCAGGCAGCGATTCGTGCGCAATCTGCCTCGCGGCGCCTTCCTCGGCCTCCTCCGCGACGCCGCCGTCCTCGTCGGCAATTCGTCGTCCGGGATCATCGAGGCCGCCAGTTTCGGCACGCCCGTAATCGACGTCGGCGACCGCCAGAAGGGGCGCCTGCGCGGTGAGAATGTGACGACCGTGCCGTTTAGGCAATCCGCCATCCGGGCGGCGCTCAAGGCAGTCTGGAACGGTGGGAGCCCGGTCCGGTATTCGCACAAGAACCCGTACGGGAAGGGCGGGACGGGGCGCGCGATTGCGCGGCATCTTGCGAATGTGCCGATGACCGACAAATGGCTTCGGAAACTGATCACGTACTGAGTGCACGAGGCGCGCATCCCTGCGGACTCTGCGTCTCTGCGGTGATTCTGCCCGTGATTACCAGACCTCGCTTCGCGACCCGCCCGCTGAAGCGGGCTCGCCCGAGCGGAACGATGAACCGGGTTAACCTGAGGTCGACGTGCGCCGATAATTGATCGGAGACCCGTTCTATGCCGATCCTCGCCGCCGCCGCCCCCGCCGAGAACGCCGCCGCCGTCGCCGACGCGCTCAAGAAGCTCACGACGATCGCCACCCTCCCGGAGGTGACCGCCAAGATCGTCACGACCGTCGAGGACCCCAAGGCGTCCGCCGCCCAGCTCCACAAGATCGTCGCCCACGACCCGGCGCTCGCCACGCGCATCCTCAAGGTCGTCAACTCCGCGTTCTACGGCCTGCCCGGGCAGATCGGCTCGGTCGAGCGCGCGATCGTCCTGCTGGGCCTCAACGCCATCAAGAACATCGCCGTTGCCGCGTCGCTGGGCCAGCTCTTCCGCGGCGTCCGCCTGACCGGCAACTACACCGCCAAGGACCTCTGGACCCACTGCATCGCGGTCGGCGTGACCGCCCGGGAGCTGGCGCGGCAGATGAAGCTCCCGATCGCGGATGAGGCCTTCCTGGCGGGCCTGATCCACGATGCCGGCCTGCTCGTCTCGCTCCAGCTCTGGCCCGAGAAGCTCCGCGGCGCGTGCGACGCGGCCGCCGCCGCACCGGAGCGCCCGTTCACCGAGATCGAGCGCGAGTGGCTCGGCGGCGTCGACCACCCGCAGCTCGGCCAGGGCCTCGCCGAGCTTTGGAAGTTCCCGCGCTCGTGCCAGATGGTCGCCGGCTACCACCACCGCCCGACCGCGCTGCACGACAACAACCGCCTGCTCGTCACGCTCGTCTACGTCGCCGACACGATGTGCTGCCACGCCGGCAAGGGCTTCCCGCTCACCGCCCTGAACCAGAAGATCGAGGACGCCGGCCTCTCCGACATCAACCTTGACCCGGTCCTGATCGCGCAGACCGCCAACCGCCTCGACGACCTCGTCGGCAGCGCGACGAGCGTTCTGGGGTGATGTTCTCGCGGAATCGGTATGACCGGAAGGTCTCACTCGTGGTCAGCGCTCCCACCGCGCACGCCGCGCTCGCCTTCGGGCGGCGCTGTCGCTTGCCCTTCGGGTCGCGGCTAAACGAAGCATCGCAACGTAAATTGACCCTGCCCAACCCGAGCGCCTGCCGCTAGTGTCGCGGGCATGCCTCCCCGCGCCCGCCCGACTCCCTCCAAATCGCAACCCGACGACGGCTTCGTCCGCGTCCGCGGCGCCCGCGAACACAACCTCAAGGACGTCGCGCTCCGCATGCCGCGCGACGCCCTGGTCGTCTTCACCGGCGTCTCGGGCTCGGGCAAGTCCTCCCTCGCGTTCGGCACGCTCTACGCCGAGGCCCAGCGCCGATACCTCGAGTCCGTCTCGCCCTACGCGCGGCGGCTGTTCCACCAGATGTCCAACCCGGACGTCGACGAGATCGACGGCCTCCCGCCCGCCGTCGCCCTGCAACAGCAGCGCGGCGCGCCGACCACCCGCTCGTCTGTCGGCAGCGTCACCACGCTCTCGAATCTCCTCCGCATGCTCTACTCCCGCGCCGGGGACTACCCGCGCGGCCAATCGATCATCTACGCCGAAGGTTTTTCGCCCAACACGCCCGAAGGTGCCTGCGCCACGTGTCACGGTCTCGGGCGCGTGTACGACGTGACCGAAAAGTCGATGGTGCCCGACCCGACCCGGACGATCCGCGACCGCGCCATCGCCGCCTGGCCGCTCGCCTGGGGCGGCCAGAACCAGCGCGACATCCTCGTCTCCATGGGCATCGACGTCGACGTCCCGTGGAAGGACCTGCCGAAGAAAACGCGCGACTGGATCCTCTTCACCGAAGAGCGGCCCGAGGTCCCCGTCTACCCCGGCTACACGCCCGCGGAGACCCGCCGGGCGGTCAAGCGCAACGAGACGCCCAACTACATGGGCACGTTCATCGGCGCCAAGAATTACGTCCTGACGACGTTCACCACCACCCAGAGCGCGCTGATGAAAAAGCGCGTCGCCCAATTCATGACCGGGGCGGATTGCCCCACGTGCCACGGCAAGCGACTCAAGCCCGAGGCCCTGCGCGTCAAATTCGCCGGCATGGACATCGCGGACATCTCCCACCTCCCCCTCAAGCAGCTTCACAAGATCGCCAAACCCTTCCTCGACGGCACTGCGCCCGGCTGGGCCAAGCTCCAAGCCGAGCACCCCGATAAGGCCGAGGTCACCACGCGCATCCTCGAAGACCTCCAGGCTCGATGCGAGACGCTCCTGAACCTCGGCCTGGGCTACCTCTCACTCGAGCGCTCCACCCCCACCCTTTCGCCCGGCGAGCTCCAGCGCCTGCGCCTGGCGACCCAGGTCCGCGCCAACCTGTTCGGCGTCGTTTACGTCCTCGACGAGCCCTGCGCCGGCCTCCACCCGGCCGACACCGAGGCGCTGCTCGCCGCGCTCGACCAGCTCAAGGCCGCCGGCAACACGCTGTTCGTCGTCGAGCACGATTTGGACGTCATGCGCCACGCCGACTGGATCGTCGACGTCGGCCCCGACGCCGGTACGCACGGGGGGGAGATCCTCTATTCCGGCACACCCGACGGACTCAAAACCGTCGAAACCTCTCACACCGCGCGATACCTCTTCAACGGTCACGCCTCCCTCGGCACTCCGGACTCGGCACCCAAGACACCCCGTTCACCCCGCGCCTGGCTCAAGCTCGAACACGTCACCCGCAACAACCTCCATGACCTCTCCGCCGATTTCCCCCTCGGCGTCCTCACCACCGTCACCGGCGTCTCCGGCTCGGGCAAATCCTCGCTCGTCTCCCAGACCCTGGTCGACCTCGTCTGCGCCTCCCTCGGCCACGACTCGTCCCTCGACGACGCCGACAACGCCACCGGCGACGCCGTCGACCTCGAATCCGCCCCCGTCGCCCCGACCGTCGGTCGGATCACCGAAGGCCTCGACCGCATCAAGCGCCTGGTGCGCGTCGACCAGAAGCCCATCGGCCGAACGCCGCGCTCCAACCTCGCCACTTACACCGGCCTGTTCGACCACGTCCGAAAGCTCTTCGCCGCCACCAAGCAGGCCCGCGCCCGCCACTACTCGGCCGGCCGCTTCTCCTTCAACGTCGCCGCCGGCCGCTGCCCGCACTGCGCCGGCGAGGGCTTCGTCATGGTCGAACTCCTCTTCCTCCCGAGCGTCTATACGCCGTGCCCGACCTGTCACGGCCAGCGCTACAACCCCAAGACCCTGGAGATCACCTACGACGGAAAGAACATCGCCGAAGTGCTGAACCTGACGGTCGACGCCGCCCACGACTTCTTCGCCGCCGTCGAACCGGTCCACCGCGCGCTCGCCGTCCTCCGCGAGGTCGGTTTGGGCTACATCCGCCTCGGCCAGCCCGCGACCGAGCTGTCGGGCGGGGAGGCCCAGCGCATCAAGCTCGCAACCGAGCTGCAGCTCGCCGGCCGCGGCGACACGCTCTACGTCCTCGACGAGCCGACGACCGGCCTGCACCCCCACGACGTCGAAAAGCTGATCGTCCAACTCGACCGCCTCACCGACGCCGGCAACACCGTGATCGTCGTCGAGCACGATATGCGCGTCGTCGCCCACAGCGACCACGTCATCGACGTCGGCCCCGGCCCTGGCGACGAGGGCGGCCAGATCGTCTTCGCCGGCCCGCCGGCGAAGCTCGCGGAACACAAGAAGAGCCGCACGGCCCCGTACCTCGTGCGGTATCTGGGCGTGTGACGACGTGCCGCCAGGTGCGATCGGTGCCATGCTCCGACCCACCGAGAACGGGCTCGATCACGCGCGGCCGCGCGGGGCGGCGGGGATGAGCATGCGAGGTGCGTCGCCGATTGTTCGACCTCCGGATTTCCGTTGACCCGCGACGACCCCGCTGCGTACGCTCGCCGCAACCGTGTACCGCCTCCTCGAAACTCCCTGCCCGATCACGACCCTGCCCGCGTGGCAGCCCGCCGCCGAGCGCTCCACCGAAATCGTCGGCTGGACGATCGTCGGCGACCTGCTGCTCCGCGACCCGGTTCGCGGCAACTACGCCGTGCTCCGCACCCGCGTCCCGCGCATCGTCCAGCTGATCTACACGGATCTGGACGAGTTCCTGAGCGATTACATCGTGCCCGGCGTGAACCCGGAACTCGCTCGCGATCTCTACGGCTGCTTCGATGCGCCTGCCCCGGATCAGGTCTTCGTCGACCCCGCCACACCGCCCGACCGCAACCCGCCCCTGGAAGACTACGTGAAGGAAAACGTCTGGGCCTTCGCCGCCCGCGCCGCCGCCGCGTTCGGGCTCGGTCATGGCCGTGCCGTCGACCGTGTCCTGATCCAACTCCGCCCCGGCGACGACTTCTGGCTCTGGCAGACCGCCCTCGACCACATCCTCGCCGAACTCCCCTCCTCCGTAGAGGCGGGCGCGCTCGTGCAGGTCGGCCGCTGCTCCCACTGGCTCCGCCCCCACCAGACCCGCTGGACTGCCGACGGCGGCTTCGCCTTCCCGGCAGGCTACGGCCCCGGCTTCATCGGCCTCCCCGAGTTCGACTGGTCCGAAATGCTCACGCACGACGGCCACATTTGGACCTGGGCCACCGACAAATCAGTCCGCCCAGTCCTCCGCATCGCGATCCCCTCCCGCACGTGCCGCCACGACCAGGCCGCCGTCCACACGCGCTGGTCCCTCGGGCGCGATAGCGAAACCCGCTTCTTCGGCTTCCGCCGGAAGGACGATCGGTGGACCTGCACCGCCGAATCCGATTGGAAGGAAGACCGCGTCGCCGACCGCCGCCAGCGACGTGACCCGCGAACGGCCCGTCGCGCCCGATAAAGGGCAGTCGCGCCCCCCTTACGTCTTTTCGTCTTTCGTTTTCCGTCCATCCTAAGCCATCACCATCCCCCCGCGCACGTCCGCCGCCCCCGCCTCGATCCGCAGCGGCAATTGCACCCAGAACGTCGCCCCCTCGCCCGCGGTGCTCCGCACGCCGATCTCGCCGCCGAGCAGCGACACGAGTTCCTTCGAGATCGCCAGGCCCAGCCCGGTCCCGCCGTGCTCGCGCGTCACGCTCCCGTCGAGCTGCCGGAACTTCTCGAAGATCAGCGCGTGCTTCTCCGGGTCGATCCCGGGGCCGCGGTCCGTCACGCTGACCCGCACGTGCCCGTCGTCGACCCGCTCGGCCGACAGCGTGATCGTCCCGCCCGCCGGCGAGAACTTGATCGCGTTGCTGAGGAAGTTGTACAGCACCTGCTGCAGCTTGGCCGCGTCCGTGTACAGGATCGGCACGTCGCTCGTGATCGTCGACAGAATCTCGATCTGCTTCTTCTCGCTTAGCGGCTTGAGGATGCCGGTCAGGCCTTCGAACAAATCGCCCAGCGGCAGCGGCGCGCTCCGCACCTCCATCCGCCCCGCCTCGATCTTCGCCAAGTCCAGCAGGTCGTTGATCAGCTCCAGCAGGTTCCGCCCGCTCGTGAGGATGTTCGTCACGTACCGGCCCGTGCGCTGCTCGGCCGGCGTGCCCGCGCCGGTGATCGCCGTGTCGCGCAGCAGCTCCGCGAACCCCAAAATCGAGTTCAGCGGCGTCCGCAACTCGTGGCTCACGTTCGCCAGAAACTCGCTCTTGAGCCGGTTCGACTCGTACAGTGCCACGTTGCTCTCGGCGAGCTGCCCGAGCTTGAGGTCAAGGCTCTTGTTGATCCCCCGGAGCTGATCCTCGCTCTCCTTCAGGTTCGCGAGCATCACGTTGAACGTCTCGGACAAGTGCTGGAACTCGTCCCCCGTGAAGATGTGCGAGCGGACGTTGAGGTCGCCCTTGGACACCTTCTCCGCCGTCTCGCGCAGCACGCGCACCGGTTGGAGGATCAGCTTCGTCGTGATCAGGAAGAACACGAGGATCGCCAGCGTGCCCGCGAGCAGGCCCGCCGTCAACAGGAACACGCGGTTGAGCAAAAGCTGGTTGCCATCGACCTGCGTGCGCATCTCCATGCTGACCAGGCCGACCAGCGTACCGGACGGCACTGCCGGCGCGGTCGTGGGCGGGGTCGTCGCGACGGGCGCGGTCGCCGGCGCCTGAACGACCGCGGTCGTCGCGCGCGTCGTTGGCGAGGAGGTGGCTTGTCTCTTCGCCAAATCCTCCGCCCCCGAAACGCCCGCCGTCGACGCGAGGATCGGGAGCCGATCGTCTGCCGGCCCGCCCTCCGTCCCCTCATCCTTACGGCCCGGCGCTTCCGCAACCGGCTGCTCCGTCTTTGGCCCGCCCGCCACACCCGCCCGCACCCGCCCGATGTCCTCCCCGTGGCAGCGCACGCACGACTGCTCCGCCCGCAGCGCCAGCGCGAACCGCACCTGTTCCCGCCCGTCCTTCGTCTCGTACTTCTGCACGTGCGTGTCGAAGTTCGGGTGCTTCTTGAAGTACTCGACCGCCCGCCGCTCGAACCCGGTCAGTTTGAGCCCCGCGTCCCACAGCGGGACCAGTCGCGGCACCGGAATCGACCGCCCCTCCTCGTTCACCGGGAGCGTCGTCGCGTTGCCCGCCATCCGCGACGGCATCTCCGTCCCGCGCCGCTCGTCTGCCGGCAGCGCCGCCCACACCAGGTGCTGCGCCTTGGCGGTCTCGGCCATCGCGCGGGCGCTTCGCTCGTCGATCTGCTCGACGAGCTGCTCCATCCGCTGCCACGGGACGAACAGCGCCGCCGCGATGATCAGCACGACCGCCGCCCCGAACAGCAGCTGGCACTTGGCCGCCAGCGAGATCTCGAGTTGTCGGAGCTTCCGGAACATCAACGCGTGGGATTCTACCGGGTGCCGAACGTTCCCGCACACCCGCCGCCGCTTGCGGCTTAGCGACTACTGGGGTCCCTCGCTAGTAATATCCGCGAAGTTCGCGCGTATGTGATTACGACTCCCCACCCGTTCCGACGCGCGTGACCTCATGAAACCATTCCTCCTCGCCGTCGTCCTCCTCACCCTCCCCGCCCGCGCCTACAACCCGTTCGCCATCCCCGCCAACAAGCCGCCCGAGCCCATCGACCTTACCGTCAAAGACTCGGCCCGCGCCCGCGACATCCCGATCCGCGTCATGCTGCCCCACGGCAAAGAGCCCGCGCCCGTCCTCCTCTTCAGCCACGGCCTGGGCGGCTCGCGCAACGGCCCCGCCTACCTCGGCGAGCACTGGGTCGCCCGCGGGTACGCCGTCGTCTACATCCAGCACCCCGGCAGCGACGTCGACGTCTGGAAGGGCAAGCCGCTCGGCGAGCGCGCCCCCGCCCTCCGCCAGGCCGCCAGCGCCCACAACTTCTCGCTCCGCGTCAAAGACGTGCCCGCCGTGATCGACCAACTCGAAGTCTGGAACAAGGAAACCGAACACCCGCTCTGCGGCCGGCTCGACCTCTCGCGCCTGGGCATGTCGGGCCACTCGTTCGGCGCTGTTACCACGCAAGCGGTCAGCGGCCAATCCTTCCCCGGCAACGTCGCACCCACGGACGCGCGCATCAAGGCCGCCATCCCGCTCAGCCCCAGCAGCCCCCGCGCCGGCGACCCGGCCCGCGCCTTCGGCGCCGTCAAGATCCCCTGGCTCCTCATGACCGGCACCCAGGACACGTCGCCGATCGGCGACATCGACGTCAAGTCCCGTCTGGCCGTCTTCCCCGCCCTCCCTGCCGGCGGAAAATACGAACTCGTCCTAGACGCCGCCCGCCACTCCGCCTTCGGCGACTCCCTCCTCCCCGGCGACCTCGGCGCCAAGCGAAACCCCAACCACCACAAGGCCATTCTCGCCCTCAGCACCGCCTTCTGGGACGCCTACCTCCGCGGCGTCCCGGAAGCCAAGCAATGGCTCGACGGAGACGGTCCCCGCACCGTCCTCGAGAAAGCCGACACGTGGCAAACGAAGTGACCTCGACGGAACGGCCCCCGGCGGCCGCTTCGCGTCGTCGCGGCACACCCCGTGGGCACCACGGACCTTTTCTGACACCGATTACACCGATGACCACCGATCCTCACAGATCAGTCCAAACTTCCATCGGTGTCATCCGTGCCCATCGGTGTTTGAATCCTCTCCGAATGCGACTGGCGCTCGCCCTCGTAACCCTCTTCGCGGTCGCGCCCGCACGGGCCCAAACTGCCGACGACCTCACCGCCCTGATCGACCGCCTGATCGCCCTCGACTCGATCGACATCGCCAGGGCCGTGAAGTTCCGCCCCGGCCTCCTCCCCGCGCTTCATGCCGTCGACGCCGACGAATCGGGCATGGCCGTCCTGAAGGACCCGTACCAAGTCCACGGCCGGTCCGAGCCCGGCGCGGCCGGGTGGTACCGCGTCTCCTTCGTCGTCCCCGAAAAGCTCGGCCACTTCGCAATCCCGCCCAACGGCTACAACCTGGGCGTCGAGGGCAATTGCCTCGGCGTCTGGGAGGTCTACACCTACATCAACGGCAAGCCCGCCGGCCTCTGGAGCAAGGACGGCCTGCTGCGAAACGCCGACCAGCACGCGACCCACTGGATGAGCAACGCGCCCATGCCCACCAGGGCCGGCGACCGCATCACGATCGCGATCCTCAACACGGCCTCGCCACTCGGCCGCGGCAGTCCCGACGGTTTCGGTCTCCGCCACCTCCGCCTCCGCTTCGCCCTCGCCCATACTGGCGCACGCCGGCCGTTCTTCGGCGGCGTCTCCGGCCCCGGCAAGGGCACCGGCCTGCTCGGCGCGCGCGAGATGCTCCGCACCCTCAAGGGCGACGCGCTGACGGCCCTGCAAGCCAAACTCAAACAACCCATCGAGCGCCTCGACCTCGTCTTCAAGGCCGCCGAGACCGGCCGCCTCAACGACTTCACCGCCGCCATGGCCACCGCCGCCAAGGAAATCGACGCCGCCCTCAAACCGTGACGTCGTTCGGGAGGGCGAGGCTCCGTCCGAGCCGCGGGGGCACCCGCGGTGGTCGACTGCACCTACTCCTGTGGCAACCGCACCCGCACCTCCCCGCCACTCTCCTCCACCGAGTGCGTCGCAATCCCCTCGGTGGCCGGCCCCGCCTTCACGCTCCCGCTCGTGACGTCGAACTGCGACCCGTGCCACGGGCACTGCACCGTCCCGCAGACCAGCGCCCCGTCCGCGAGCGACCCGCCGCGGTGCGGGCACCGATCGTCGAACGCCGCAAGGCCGTTGTCCGTCCGCGCCAGCACCAGCCGGCGCGATCCGCACTTCACGAGCCACATCTGCCCCGGCTTGAGCTCCGCCGCCGCACCGGGCACCACGACCAGTTCGCCCGCCGCACCGTCGACCGTCACCTCGCGCGGCTTGCCCGCGTTCGCGTACCGCCGGTCGACGCCGATCTGGTTTCGGTACGCCAGCGTCCCGCCCAGCCACCCGCCGACCGACATCAACCCCACGCCGGCCCACTCCAGCACGACCGCCGCCGCGCCCGGCCGCATCGTCGTCCAATCTCGAAACGCCCATCCGAGCGCCACCAGTCCCAGCGCCCCCACGTTGACGACCATGTGGTACGTCGCCCGCTTCTTCGCCGAACTGGCCGGCGGCACCACCGTCACGTAGTCCACGAACCCCGGCACCCCCGCCACCAGCCCCATCACCACCCCGGCCACGCTCAGGTATCCGCCGACCGTCCACAGCGTCGGCCGATCCACCGCCATCCCCACCGCGTCCGCCACCGCACACCCGACCAGGAACGCGATCGGAAACACGATCAGCATCGGATGAAGCGGATGACCCTTCAGATGTGCTCGGCTCTTCATACTCGCGTACGCTACGAGACATGTGCCGCCGCGCGAACCGGCGATTCCCCTGAGGCCGGTGGGCCGGCCCATATCGGCGCACCCCGCCAACTTGGTGCCGCACCGACACTCTTTCCGCCCGCCCGTAACCTCCCTCTGCTACTTCCCTTACTCCCCGCGTAGGTCTGCTGAATTTTGTACGTTCCGCCCCGGAACAATGTCGGATATGACATCTTGCCGTGGAGAGTTGTGTCCGCCAAATCGGTCTTACCGCAGTAAAAAAGTAGAGGCGACCATGGGTACTCAGGGGCATTTGCTGGTTGTCGAGGACGATGAGACTACGCGCAAGGCGCTGGTCCACCGCCTCAAGTCCGAGGGGTTCACCGTCCACGGCGCCGACAGCGCCGACAAGGCCATTTCCTACGTCGAGGAGGGGGTCGATGTCGTCCTGTCCGACCTGCACATGGGCGACGTCAGCGGCATCGACCTGATGACCCTCTGGAAGCAGCGCAAGCCAGAGACCCACTTCATCGTCATCACCGGTGAGGCCAGCGCCTCCGCCGCCGTCTCCGCGATGAAGGCCGGCGCGTTCGACTACATCCAGAAGCCCGTCAACATCGACGAGCTGACGATCCTTCTCAAGCGGGCGATCGACTCCAACCGCAAGGAGAAGGAGATCGACGACCTCCGCCGCCGCCTCGACCAGAAGTTCGGCCTCGACCAGATCGTCGGGCAGTCGAAGATGATGCGGGACGTGTTCGCCAAGATCCAGCGCGCCGCCCCCGTCGACTCGACCGTCCTGATCCTCGGCGAGTCCGGCACCGGCAAGGAGCTCGTCGCCCAGGCCCTTCACCACAACAGCCCCCGCAAAAAGCTCGCGTTCGTCGCCGTCAACATCGCCGCCGTCCCGCCCACCCTGGTCGAGTCCGAACTGTTCGGCCACGTCCGCGGCGCGTTCACCGGCGCCACCGACCGCCGCGTCGGCCGGTTCGAACAGGCCGACGGCGGGACCCTCTTCATCGACGAAGTGGGCGACTTCGAGCTCGCCCTCCAGGCCAAGCTGCTCCGCGTCCTCGAGACGTACACCGTCACCCCCGTCGGCGGACACGAGGACCGCAAAGTTAACGTCCGCGTCCTCGCCGCCACGAGCCGCGACATCAACAAGATGGTCAAGGAAGGCACGTTCCGCGAAGACCTCTTCTACCGCCTGAACGTCATCCAGATCCGCCTGCCCGGCCTGCACGAGCGGACCGACGACATCCCGATCCTCTGCGAGCACTTCCTCAAGGAGATCGCCGAGAACAAGCACACCGCCAAGAAGCGCATCAGCCCCGAGGTCATGCGCCGCCTGATGACCTACCGCTGGCCCGGGAACGTCCGCGAGCTCCGCAACACGCTCGAGAGCATGATGGTCCTGGCCGACGGGGACGTCCTGACCGAGAACGACCTCCCCGAGCGCATCACCCAGGAGGCCATGCCCGCCGGCGCGTCGGGCGCGATCCCGTCCGGGCTGACGATGGAACAACTGGAGCGGATGGCGATCAACAAGACCCTCCAGGAGTGCGGCGGCAATCGCACCCACGCCGCCGCCCGACTGGGCATCTCCGTCCGCACGCTCCAGCGCAAGCTACGCTTCTACGACGGCGAAAAGGGCGGCGACCCCGTCGATGACGCGCTCGCCGAAGCTTGAACGCACAATTCTCTCGAACTCAAGACGGTAGGGTCGCTTCCGCGGCCCTGCCGTTCTTCGTTTTCCAGCCGCAAATTACGCCGCTGGTTCAATTTGACGCCTCTGCATCTCTCCTACGTCACCTCTTCTATCACCTCCGACACCGCGACATTTGACTGCGACACATTGTCTATTTGTCGTAGTTCAAAAGTCCTAGTACCGCACAGTTGAGTCCGCTCGGACCTCGGGAAATGCCGGACGCCCGCGCCGAAAGTCTCGGAAAAACAGCGTCTCCTAGCGGCTCGTCCTCCGGGCTCTTCCTTGTGGCACGACCGTTGCCAAGTCTTCCTCGTCAGGCGAAGCCAACACTTCGCAAGTTCTGCAGACAAGGAGATTTAGCATGTCTATCGCCATGGAACGATTCGCTTCGGAAGGCCAGTACGTCACTTACGATCCCTTCCGGCACGAGAAGCAGCGGGTCGCCGTCTTCACGCTCACCTGCCACTCCTGCGGGTACGAGCCCGACATGTCCGTGACGCCCCCGCGCGTCTGCCCCAAATGCCGTGGCGAATCCTGGGAGCGGTACGCCCGCCCCGGCTCCATCCTCGAAAACGCCGAGCGATATTGATGCACGACGTATCGCATCGCCGTCCGACCCGACGACCGTGAAGTGCTTGATGGATCGGTCGCCCGGTCGGGCCGCTCGGATAAACCAACGTCGTAGGAGAACCCACGCTGCGAGCAGCGTGGGCTTTCTTTTTGTACCGCGCCGCGCGCGTATCATCCGCACGCATGCGAGTCGACGTCGTCTTCCTCCCGCGCCATGCCCAACCCGCCGATTTCGAAAACCGATCCGTCGCCGTGTTCGACGTCCTCCGCGCCACGACCACGATGACCGTCGCCCTCGCGCAGGGCGTCCGGCAGATCCAAGTTTTCGACGATCTCGATTCCGCCCGTGCGGCGGCACGCGAAGCAGGGGGGGCAAGCCCCAAACCGCTCCTGGTCGGCGAGACCCAGTGTCTCCCGCCCGCTGACTTCGACCTGGGTAACAGCCCCGTGGCCATGGCCGCCCCGGGCCTCGCCGCCGACCTCCGTGGCCGCACGCTGCTGATGAGCACCACGAACGGCACGCGCGCGATCGTCGCCGCCCGGGACGCTTCCCTGCTTATCGCGGCCGCCCTGGTCAACGCCCGCGCCGCCGCCCGCGCGCTCGCCGCCGCCGGCCGCGACGTCGTCCTCCTCTGCGCCGGCACCAATGGTCAAATCGCCGCCGAAGACGTCGTGGGCGCCGGCGCAGTCGCCCGCGAACTCGAATCCGTGGACGTCGAGATCACGCCCTCCGACTCGGCCACCATCGCCATGCGCTCCTTCGACGCCGCCCGCCACGACCTTCGCGCCGCCCTCGCGTCCTCGGCAGGGGGGCGGAACGTGATCGCCGCGGGGCTGGAATCAGATGTCGACTTCGCGGCGCGGTTGAACGCGTACGAGGTGGTGGGGCGTGTGCTTGATGGGCCGTTGCGCGTCGAACGCGCCTGAAGGTCGCCGGATCGGATGCCGTTCGACTCCGTCCCGCGACAAGTCGCTGGGCTCCCTCGGACGGCGCGACTTTCCCGATAGTCGACCTCGCGCGCGGCCGCCTACTATTCCCGTGTTGAGCCCCCCGACTCCCCATCGCCGGCGCGTCGTCATCACCGGCATCGGGGTCGTCAGCCCCAACGCCGTCGGCGCGGAGAACTTCGCCCGCGCCTGTTTCGACGGCGTCAGTGGCGTCTCGGCCCTGCGCGACCTCGACCTCACCCGCCTCCGTTCCTCCGTCGCCGCGCAGGTCCTCCCCGAGCACTTCGATGTCAGCGCCGTCCTCGACCCCGTCGAGCTCCGCCGGGTCCCGCGCATGATCCCCCTCGCGATCGCCGCCTCGCGCGAGGCCATCGCTTCCGCGAATCTCGCCCTCGACGACCTCGACGCCCAGCGCAAGATCGGCGTCGCCCTCGGCACCGGGGGCGGCGGCCTCGCGTTCGTCGAAGAGCAGTACCGGCAGTTTTTCGAACACGGCAAACCGTCCCTCTTCTCCATCACCGCCGGCACCCACGGCAACCTCTCGTCCGAACTCTCGATCGCCCTGCGCCTCCGCGGCCCGAGCCACGTCCTGTCGACCGGGTGCACCTCCAGCACCGACGCGATCGGCTACGCGGCGATGCTCGTCCGCTCGGGCACAATCCCCATGATGCTCGCCGGCGGCGCGGATGCCCCGATCTCCCAAGGCATCCTTACCGCGTTCGAAAAGATGCGCGTCGTCTCCACGCGCAAGTTCGACGACCCCCGCCACGCCTCCCGCCCGTTCGGCGCCGACCGCGACGGCTTCGTCCTCGGCGAAGGCGCCTGGATGTTCGTCCTCGAAGACTACGAGCATGCCCTGAGCAGGGGGGCCACGCCACTCGCCGAGTTCGCCGGCTACGCCAGCACGTGCGACGCCTACCACCGCGTCCAGATCGCCCCCGAGATCGTCGAGCCCGTCCGCGCCATGGAACTGGCGATGACCGACGCCGGCGTCTCGAAGGACGACATCGCCTACATCAACCTCCACGGCACCGGCACGGACCTCAACGACCGCATGGAGACCGCCGCCGTCAGAA
>DASPKW010000018.1:0-4408 GCA_035627895.1 Tepidisphaeraceae bacterium
CCGTGCCCGTTCGTGGAGCGACGATCAGATGAACCGACCCGCCCCCCGCCGCGCCTTCACATTGGTCGAACTGCTCGTCGTCATCGGCATCATCGCGTTGCTGATCTCGATCCTCCTGCCCGCGCTGTCCAAGGCCCGCGAGCAGGCGAACACGGCCAAGTGCCTGTCCAATTTGCGGCAGATCGCCCAGGCCGCGATCATGTATTCCAACGACAACCGGGGCGTCACCATCCCGTACCAGAACGAGTTCGACGACCACTGGTCCTGGATCATGATCAACGGGCAGTACGTGTCGGGGGTCCGGACGGCGACCAACGGCGGGTACAACAGTGCGGCCCAGTCCGACTCCCTGTTCTACTGTCCGTCGGGGGAGTCCGACGCGGTTTCGGGAGACCTCAACGGCGCGGAGACCATCCCGGTCGACCGGACGACCGACGGCCGCGCGCACATGGCGTACCCGCACAAGTCCGCGACGTCGAACGAGTGGACCCACGTCTGGTACGGCATGAACGCCGACGAGGGCACGAGCATGAGCTCGGGCGCGCCCGCCCGGCGGATCCGCCCGGGCAAGACCGGCGTCGACCGCCAGTCGAAGATGACCTGGGTCCGCAGGTCGGCGGAAATGGCCTTTTTCTTCGACGGGTTGGTCTACCACCAGATCGACACCAACGGGAACCGCGTCGCCGCCCGGCACGGCGGGCGCAAGATCTGCAAGGTCGCGTTCTTCGACGGGCACGTCGAATCGATCGGGGTCATGGAACTCCCCGGCGGGCTCGCGTGCAAGGGCAAGTCTGATACGCAGGCGCAGTTTGCGCTTGCCAATCTCAGGGCGAAATTCCCCAAGCCGCTCTGGCTGCTGGAACAGCAGTACTAGAAACGGGTTCCATCACGTCCGCAGTTGCGCACGGGTTCGACCTGCGGTCGACCGTCGCGTGGCCGCGACGGCTGAACGGGGGCGTACCGTTCCGATCCTCTTTGTGGCGGGCCATCCGTTGTCGCGAATTCTTCTTCCCGTTGCTCTGGTCGTCCTTTCAATGACCGGCGCCGCCGCCCGGGCCACGGTCTACGACGTTTACCTGCTCGGCGGGCAGTCGAACATGGACGGCCGGGCCGCGACCGCCAGCCTCCCGACGTCGCCCGTCAACCTGCAGCAACCGCAGAACGACGTCGCGTTTTACTACCTGCAGTCCGGCCCGCTCACGACGTTGCGCCCGGCGACCAGCTCGGGAACGACCTTCGGGCCGGAGATCACCTTCGGCCGGGCGATGGCCAACGCGAACCCGTCCAGGCAGATCGCACTCATCAAGTATTCGCGGGGCGGCACGTCGCTGGCGGTCGACTGGAAGCCCGGCTCGGGCTCGGATCACAACGCGTTCAAAGCGACCGTTACCAACGGGCTGGCGGCGCTGGCGGCCGGCGGGAACACGTACCGCATCAACGGCATGCTCTGGCTGCAGGGGGAATCCGACGCCGGGGCGAACGCCACCAATTACGGGACGAATCTGACGAGCTTCATCGCCGACATGCGGGCGAGCTACGGGGCGAACATGCCGTTCGTCATCGGCGGGACCGGGTACGGCGGCACGAACTACCCCGTCGTCAACGGGGCGCAGGAGCAGGTGGCGGCGACCGTCCCGAACGTCGCTTACTTCTCGAACTACGACCTGCTCGGGCCCGACCACAACATGCTTCATTTCGACGCGGCGGGGGAGCAGGTGATCGGGCAGCGGTTCGCGACCGCGATCCAGGCGGTGCCCGAGCCGGGGCTGCTGGGACTGGCGGGACTGCTGGTCGTCGGGCTTGGCCGTCGACGGGGGCGTCGAGGCGCGTCGGCAGGTCGTTGACCTGCAGCTGATGGGGGAGTTCAAGGCTCGCCCGCCTCCTTGCGGAAGCGCTTTTCCATCTCCTCCCACTTCGCCGCCATTTGCTTGACGCGGTCGGGGTGCGCCTTCGACAAATCGGTGCGCTCGCCGCGGTCGGTCGCCAGGTGGTAGAGGGCCCACGCGGCGTTCGGCGTGTTCGTGTCGTTGGGCTTGCCCTCGCCGGGCGTCGGCTTGGCGAGGGCGACGATCTTCCAGTCGCCGTCGCGGAGGGCGCGGTGGTTGATGTGGTGGAAGTAGAGGGGGTCGCCGGCGCCGCCGACGCCGCGGGCGAGGTTGACGTCGGCGACGAACGCCGGGAGGAGGGAGCGGCCGGGCAGCGGGGGGCCGCCGGCTGGGATGTCGCGCTTGGCGCCGGTGAACTCGAGGATCGTCGGGACGAGGTCGATCACGTGGCCGGGCGTGCGGCGGAGGTTGAGCGCGGGGTTGGACTTGGTGTCCGACTCGGGCTTGATGCCGGTGGGCCAGTGGACGATCAGGGGCGTGGCGATCCCGCCCTCGTGGGCGTAGGACTTGTGCAGGGCGAACGGGGCGTTGCTCACCGAAGCCCAGCCGGCGCCGAGGCCGAGGTAGGAGCCGGCCGAGCCGGGGGCGGCGGCGGGGTCGTGCCGGTCGCCGCGGTTGATCTGCTCGGCGGACGCGCCGTTGTCGGAGGCGAAGAAGATCACGGTGTTGTCGAGCGCGTTCGTCGCCTTGAGCTGGGCGATGAGGCGGCCGACCTCCTGGTCCATGCGGTCGACCATGGCGGCGTGGACGGCCATCTTGGCGGCCTGGAACTTCTGCTGCTCGGGCGTGAGCGTGTCCCACGGGACGTTGCGGCCGACCTCGCCGGGGTCGATCTGCTCGCGGAGCGCGGCGTCCTTCAGGTTCCAGGGCGGGGTCGTCTCCGTGCGGCGATCGGCAGGGGGGCAGTCGACGATGCCGAGCGCCTTGAGGCGCGCGACGCGCTCGGCGCGGGCGGCGTCCCACCCCTTCGTGTACGCGTCCTTGTACTTGGCGACGTCGGCGGCCGGGGCTTGGAGCGGGAAGTGGGGGGATGTGAAGCAGACGTAGGAGAAGAACGGTTTGTCGGCGTGATTGGTCGCGTGGTCCTTCAACTGGTCGAGCGCGCGGTCGACGATGTGCGTGGTGACGTAGAAATCGGTCCCCGGCTTGACGGGCGGCACTCTCTCGCCGTCCTCGGTGTGATTCTTCGGGTTGAAGAAGCGGTCGTGGTCGTTGAGGACGTAGGAGCGGTCGAACCCGCCGTCCTTGCGCGGGTCGGGGGCGCCGGGGACGTGCCACTTGCCCGAGTGGTACGAACGGTAGCCGAGCGGCTTGAGGTCCTGCGGGAGGAGTCGCGCGAAGGCGGGGTGGCGGCCCTTGGGGGGGTCGGCGCGGAGTTGCTGGGGGTAGTAGCCGGAGAGCAGCGCGGTGCGCGTCGGCCAGCAGCGCGAGGTGTTGTAGAAGTCGGTGAAGCGGAGGCCGCCGGCGGCGAGGGCGTCGAGGTGGGGCGTGCGGATCTCGGAGCCGTAGGAGCCGAGGTCGGAGTAGCCCATGTCGTCGGCGAGGAGGATCAAAATGTTGGGGCGCGGGGCGGCGAGGGCGGGGAGGGTCAGGAGGAGCAGGAGCGGGAGTAGTCGTAGCATGATTTCCTTTCGGCACCCCCGACCGCGCCCGTCGCGGGAGAGCGGTGGGCGGAGCTCACCCTACGCGGACGGGTGCTTATAGCCGGTGCGGTACTCGCGTTTGAGCAGCTTGTTCGCCTCGGCGTCGTTGGTCGTGTGGGTGACCGGGTCCCAGGTGAGCGTGCGGCCGCCGACGGCCATCGAGATGTTGGCCAGGATGCTCGCCGCGGACGAGATGTGGCCCTGTTCGACGTCGGCGACCGGGCGGGTCTTGTTCTCGCGGGCGGCGAGCAGATTCTTCATGTGGTTGCGGACGGGGTTGGAAGAGTCGCGGTCGCCACCGCGGGCCTGCGTGTCCTCGTCCTCGGGGTACTTGTCGAGCTCGACGATGTTCTTGCCGGTCATCGTCGGCGCCTTTTCGACTTTTCCGCCCTTGCCGACGGGAAAGAACTCGAACTTGGCGGTAGACGCCTTGAGCGTGCCCTTCTCGCCGTAGATGAACAGGGCCCACGGGTAATCCGGGTCGGGCGCGCTGCCCCAGGTGCGGTGTTCCCATGAGATGGTGAGCGGGTGGGGCTCGTCGAACTCGAACCGGGCCGACTGCGTGTCGGAGATGTTCGACTTGCCGTCCTTCTGAACGAAGATGCCGCCGTTGGAGCTGATGCGCCTGGGCCAGCCCAGGTCGAGCATCCAGCGGGCGGTGTCGAGCATGTGGACGCACATGTCGCCGACGATGCCGTTGCCGTACTCGTTGAACGTGCGCCACCAGCGGAGGTGGGGCAGGCCGTTGTAGTTGTCCGGCGGGCCGTCGAACGGGCGGAGCGGCGCGGGGCCGGTCCACATCTCGTAGTCGAAGTAGTCGGGCACGGCGTGCACCGGGTAGTTGCCGTTGGCCCGCATGTGGTAGTAGCAGCACATGTC
>DASPKW010000019.1:0-31543 GCA_035627895.1 Tepidisphaeraceae bacterium
GCGGAGCGTGGGGAGCGAGGCGTCCGGGTCGTCGAGCATCGTCGCCGGCAGGCCGTCGATGGTGATCAGGAGGACGTGGTTCTGCGCCTCGGCGACGGAGCCGCGCGGGGCGAGACAGGCGAACAAAGTAATCCAACCGACCAACCTCGCGCGCGCCATCGTGTCTCTCCGGGTGGGACCGTCCGTACGGCCGCAGGGATTCCGCGCCCCCACCGTAACCCGCCACCCGCCGACTGTCACCCGGTGCGGCTCGGAAGGGCGAGGCTCCGTCCGAGCCGTGCTTAGGATTCGCGGGGTGCCCCGCGGCTCGGACGGAGGCCTCGCCCTCCCGAATGATTGCCTTGGCGCGTTGGGCGACATAGGCTACCCGCATCCGACCCGAGGTGAGCCGCATGACACTTTCGCACCCCTGCCGTCTCGTGTTGGTTGCGTGTTTCGCGCTGGGGATGGCGGCACGCGCCGCGGAATCGCCGGCTGAGTCGGCGGACGCGCTCCGCCGGGAGATCGAGCAGCTCAAGACGGAGGTCGAGCGGCTCAAGTCCGAGAACGCCGAGCTGCGCAAGAAGCTCGAGGGCGAGACGGCCAAGCCCGCTAGGCCTCCCGCCGACGAGATCAAGATCGAACTGGGCGACGAGAAGACGCTGGGGGCCTTCAAGTACCGCGCACCTGCCGGGTGGGTGGCGCAATCGGTGAAGGGGAGCAATCTCGGGATCACGTACGTGTCGCCGGACAAGGCCCACGCCGTGCTGTTGCAGGTGCGGGCGAAGGGCGCGGCCCCGCCCGAAATGCAGCCGAAGTTCGCGACCGAGGTCGTCGGGCTGCAGAAGTCGCAGCTCGCGAAGTCGAAGGCCGCCGTGGTCGAGCCACCCACGGTTCAGCCCGACACGCGCTTCTACTGCCGGTTCCAGGAGAAGCTCAAGGTCAACCCGGACAAGACGGCCCAGCAACTGCACCTGTACCGCAACGTCGGCAAGGACATGGTCGAGGTGACGGCGATCACGACGTCCGAGGACAGCCCGACGGCGAACCGCGTCATCAAGCTCGCGGAAGATTTGGCGCTGGGGGTTAAGTCGGACAAGTAGGTGGGTTGCGGTGCCCGGGGGGCATTGATTTTCGGGGATGGGTGGGCCCGCTAACCTGCAAGCGGGTGTACTGCGACGCGTCACGATGCGTGAGCGCGCCGGTACCGGCAAATTGTTGCCGCACCCGCGATTTTCTGACGCGCCTCTCCGTCCCCCGTCGTCTCTGACGCGGCCATGTTTACCACTGGCGGTACAATCCGCGGTGTGGCACTCATTGTGCATGGTCGAGGCCGTTGTCTGCCTCACGTTCGGGTCGTTTTGGAGCGGGAAAGCATGAGTCGTTCGTCCGTTGAGTCGCGCGCGTCGTTCGAGCCGCTGGAACAGCGGCAGTTTCTGTCGGCCTCGCCCGCGCTGCTGGCGGGTGTGCCTACGGCCGAGCGCAAGGCGACGCCGATGGTCTCCGGGCGGACGCTGGCGGCGCGGTTGGGGAAGGTGCCGACGTCGATGACGGTGGGCGCGAACGTCAACGCGACCAAGCTCTCGAACAACCAGCTCGAGACCGACATCGCGGTGAACCCGTTCAACCCGAGCAACCTCGTGTCGGTCGGGGTGAACCAGAACCGCAACGGGTCCGCGCTGGTCGTCAGCCGGAGCATGAACGGCGGGCGGACGTGGTCGGTGGTGAGCCTCGGGGCGGCGCAGGACGGCCTGTCCGGCGCGACGCCGCGCGTCGACCCGCACGTCGCGTTCGACGCGTTCGGGACGGCGTACGTCGTCTACATGGTCGCCTCGTCCAAGCGCGAGCTGCGGATCATGCTCAGCCAGAGCACGGACGGCGGGGCGACGTGGACGACCAAGACGGCCGTGTCGGGGCTGGGGCTGGGCATCGACTACCCGTTCATCGCGGTGGGGCCGGACGCGACGCGGCTGTCGCGGCAGGCGGTGTGGGTCGGGTTCACCGACACGCGGGCGCGGCAGATCAAGATGGTCGTGGCGCGGACGACGCGCCTCGGCGGGCTCGGCGCCTTCACCGCGCCGTTCCTCGTCGGCGAGACGCGCGGCACGTACGGGGCGGCGGCGGTCGGGCCGGCGGGCGAGGTCGCGGTCGTCTGGCAGTCGAGCGGCGCGAACTCGGGCGCGATCTACTCGGACGTGAACACCGCCGGCATCGGCAACCTGAACGCCTGGCGCGGCGACCGCACGGCGGCGACGACCAACGTCGGCACGTTCGACGCGATCCCCGCGCAGCCGGACCGCACGATCTTCGCGCTGCCCAAGGTCGAGTTCGACCGCGCCCCCAACAGCCCGACGCGCGGCCGGCTCTACATGACGTACACCGACGAGGACGGCAACGAGTCGAACGACACGGACGTCGTCTTCCAGTACTCCGACAACCGCGGCGTCTCGTGGGCGGGCAAGAAGATTGTCAACGACGACGACACCGGCCGGAGCCAGTTTCTGCCGTCGCTGGCGGTCGACCAGACGACGGGGTACGTGGCGGTCACGTGGATGGACGCGCGGAACTCGCGGCGGAACAACACGGCCGAGCTGTGGGGCACGGTGAGCGTGAACCGCGGGGCGAGCTTCTTCGCCAACCGCAAGATCAGCGCCGGCGCCTCTTACGAGGGCGGGGCGGATGCGTACAGCGCCGACAATTTGGACTTCGGCGACTACCAGGGCCTGGCGTACCACGGCGGGCGGATCACGGCGGTGTGGGTCGACAACTCGAACAGCACGCGCGACAACCCGGACGGGACGGGGAGGGGGATGGATATTTACACGGCGGTGGTCACGGTCTCGTGAGGGCCACGTTCGCCGCACGGTGAGCGCACGCGCGGCTCGGTCGCGCCTAGTCCCACCACATCCGGAATTGCCCGGTGGCCAGGATGGACTCTGTCATCGCGGCGTCGTGATCGACGTCGGAATACTGCGGGTCGATCGGGATCGGCAGGCCCAGGTCGCTCAGGATCTGGCGCGGCAGTTCCATCGCGTCCGGGTCGACGTCCATAATGATCTGGCCGATCCGCGCGGCCCGGAGCCGGTCGACTGCCTCGAGCAGCGTTGCGGACAGGCCGGCCTCGCTGGCGGATAAGATTGCGAATGGCACGATGGCCCGGATGTCGGCCAGCGCGGCTTGCACCATCCGCCAGGGCTCGTGTCCGTGGGGCATCCGATTAGCGGCGGTGCGCCGGGTCTCGCGGTCGGCCTCCATCATCCGCATCATCTCGCGCTGCTCGGGCGTCAGCAGGTGTTCCTGCTCGCGCATCCGGTCGAGGAACTCCGAGCCGGTGTACGGCTCGGCGGGCGCGTTGTGCGACCCGACGCGGCAGAACTCGACGACGTCGAGCACGTCGGCCCCGGGCAGGGCGAACACCTGGGCGCACGTCGGCGGCGCGTCGGACGGGTCCGGCAGGGTCGGGGGGCCGTCGTCAGGGTCCCACGTGACCGTGCCCCACGAGTCGGCGTACTCGTCCGGGCCGACGCGGAACACCGAGGGGCCGACGAACAGGGCCACGCCGCGTGCGTGCAACGCGCGCCAAGACTCCTCGACCAGATCCTCAGCCCGGGTGTCCCGCGGCTGTCCCAACTCGAACGGGGCCAGTTCGACGTACAGCCGCCAGCCCGTACGGTCCCGGCCGGCCGCGCGGTACTCGAATGCCCGCGCCTCCGGCCCGAGGACCGATTTCACCAGTGCTTCAAGGTCTGACACGTTAAATCTTCCGAGAGAACGGCGCGTCGTCCGGAGCGCCGCGTCAGCGGACGTTCGCGAATATACCAAGCCGGCGGCCCGCTCGGGCCGATGATCGCCGCGCGGGCCCGTAGCGAGCGACTCGGCGGGGATGCGAAGTCGTTCGGGGGCCGCGCCAAGTCATTTGGCGCCCGCGCGGAATCATTTGGAGTCGGCGCCAGATGACCTGGCGCCCCTGCGAAACGACTTGGCGCCCTTGCCAAACGACTCGGCGCCCCTGCCAAACCACTTGGCGCCCCTGCCAAATGGCTTGGCGCCCCTGCCAAATGACTTCGTCGGGCGGGCGGATCGGGCCACCGGGCGCGGTGGGGCCGTGCGGGGCGGTCTTATCGGCGGGCGATGCCGGGCGCGGCGGGCGATCGCCGCTCGGGTTTCTCGGACGTGTACTCGCGGGCACAAATGGATGGATTCGTGTCGAGTCGTGGTCATTCGTGAAATGCCGCCCGCCGGCGCACGCTTTGGCCTCCGGCGCCCCCCCTTTTCACGGGCGGGACGCCTGTGCCACGTATATGCGGTCGAGCGGGCCCTTACGTTCGGGGCCAGATCCCTCGGGGTACCTCGGGATGACAGTGGGGGACGCCGGTGCGCGGATGGGCGCGGTTCGCCTTCAATCGACAATCGGCAATCGGCAATCCCCTCACGCCCCGAGCGTTTCCATCAGGGCCCGGAACTTCACCTCCGCGTGCTCGTACGGGACCTCGTGCTTGTGGTAGGGGTAGACGGCCATCTGCTTGTCGGCGCGGACGTGGTGGAAGGCCGCGAAGATCGTGCTCGGGGGGCAGACGTCGTCCCAGAGGCAGTTGCTGACGATCGTGCGGCAGCGGACCCAGGGGGCGAGGTTGAGGCAGTCGAAGTAGCTCAGGGTGCGGAGGACCTCACCGTGCAGGTGGGGGTAGCTCTTGAGGAACGCGGGGATCTCGGGGTAGGGGCCGGCGGGCGTGATCTCGATGGCGCGGCGAAAGTCGCACAAGAACGGGGCGTCCGGCAGGCAGAGGATCGGGCGCTCGGACAGCGCGGCCACCGCGAGCGACAGCGCGCCGCCCTGGCTGAAGCCGGTCACGGCCAGGCGCTTCTCGTCCACCTCTTCGCGGTGGGCGAGCAGTTCGAGGGCTCTGAGCGCGTCGGCGTAGACGTAGCGGTAGTAGTAGGTCTTGGGGTCGCGGATGCCTTGCGTCATCCAGCCGAGGTAGTGGCCCTCGGGGTAGGTGGCGCCGTCCTGCGATTGGCCGTTCTGGCCGCGGCAGTCCATCGATAGGACGCAGACGCCCTGGGCGGCCAGGTGCAGCACGTCGAGCGGGCGCGCGGCGCGGTTCGAGTAACCGTGGTAGACGCACACGCCGGGGAACCTGCCCGCGCGCTCGGGGCGGACGTACCACCCGGCCAGGCGCCCGCCGCCGAACGCCTCGAAGCGGACGGCGTAGCAGACCAGGCCGCGGGCGGGCAGATCGTACGGGATGAGCTCGGCGTTGATCGGCTGGCGGAGGGCCTGCGACACCGTCTGCTCCCAGAACGACTCGAAGTCGTCCTCGCGGTAGAGCGACGGCTTGTACAGCCGGAGTTGTTCCAGCGGCATGTCGATCGACGGCATCGGCGTGGTCCTCGCGGGCGGCGTTTGGAAGGATGGGGTCGCGGGCAGTTGACGCTCACTCGGGGACCGGGCGATAACGATTAACGATTAATGCTTAAGAGGACGGATGCCCGCTTAAGCATTAATCGTTAATCGTTACGCGCCATCGCACCGACACCTGCGGCTCACCATCACCGTCGCAGTCTACCGGTGGGCGTGGTATTTTCCCACACCATGCAGATCCGCCCGGCAATCCCGCAGGACCTGGACCGGCTGGTCGACCTCGACGGCACGATCGAGTCGGCCGAGTACCTCCACGTCGACCGCACGGGGGAGGGATTGGCGTACCGTTGGTCGCTCGAGCCGAGGGCGCTGCGGGAGAAGCGGATCGACCCCAACCCGGTCGACGAGGACGTGCGGTTCTCGCTGAAGCAGACGCTGGCGGGGGTGGAGGAGGGCATTGTGCTCGTGGCGGATCACGACGAGCAGCTCGTCGGCCTGGCGCTGGCGCAGCCGGACCCGGCGTCGAAGACGCTGCGGGTCGTGGAGCTGCGCGTCGATTATGATCTGCGCCGGCAGGGGTTGGGCAGCGCGATGCTGTTCCAGATCATCGCCCACGCCCGGCAGGCGGAGGTGCGGGCGGTCGCGGCGCGGACGCTGACGGACAACCTGCCGGCCGCGCAGTTCCTGGCCAAGGCGGGGTTCGAGCTGGCGGGGGTCGATACGCATTTCGCGTCGAACCACGATTTGGTGAAGGAGTCGGTGGCGCTGTTCTGGTACGCGGCGCTGGATTGACGAGAGGGCAACGGGAGGGCGAGGCTCCGTCCGAGCCGTATTTGCCGCGGAGCGGCGTGAGATTGTTGCCCACGGCGCGAGCCGTGGGTACGCGACGACGCGCTGGGCGATGAGTCGCGGAGGGACGAAACACCGCCGCGGATCGCGGGTGCGCGTCGATAGGGTCTTGCGCCCCTGCCGGGGCTCCGAACGAGGAGGGGCGCATCACGCAGGACGGCCGACTACCCACGGCTCGCGCCGCGGGCTCTAATCTTACGCCGCTCCGCGGCCAGCAGCTTCCTCGCTTCCCGACCGGCGGCTGCCGCGGGCGGCTATGATGGGTGCACCTTTCAGTGGACGATACCCAACGCATGCCGACCCCGCCGACCGAGCACGATCGCCCGACTCCCCTGCCCCCCGCGGACGCGGACCTCCCGTCCGATGACACGGTCGAGGCGGAGCAGCGCGCCGCGACGACGGCCGAGGTGGTCGAGTCGGCGACGGCGGACAACCCGGGCGGCGTGGCGATGCGGATCGAGGAGCTCCCGGCCGCTGACGGGGCGGACGTGCTCCGGCAGTTGCCGTCCGAGCTGTCGGCGGACGTCGCGGAGTACCTGGACCCCGAGACCGCGGCCCGCATCCTGTCGGAGATGGACCCGACGCTCGCGGCGACGGTCGTCACCGACATGGAAGTGCCCGAGGCGTCGCTCGTCCTCGAGTACATGGACCCGGACGACCGGGTCGACATTCTCGAGCACGTCCCCAAGCCGCGGCACGACGAGCTGGTCGACGAGATGGCCGCGCTCGAGGCCGCCGAGACGCGCAGCCTCGAGCAGTACCCGCCCGACACGGCCGGCGGGATCATGACGACCGACGTCACCGCCTTGTCCGAGGACCTCACGGTCGAGCAGGCGATCACCGAGCTCCGGCGCATGTCTGAAGAGCTCGAGCAGATGTACTACGTGTACGTCGTGGACAAGCGCGGACATTTGCTCGGCGTGCTGTCGATGCGCGACCTGATCCTGGCCAAGCCGCACCGCAAGCTGGGCGAGATCATGATCGCCAACGTGACCGCCCTGTCGGCCACGACCGACCAGGAGGAGGTCGCCAACTTGTTCGACCGCCACGGGTACATGGCGATGCCGGTCGTCGATGGCCGGAACCGCCTGATCGGGCTGATCACGGTCGACGACGTCGTCGACGTGATCCGCGAGGAAGCGACCGAGGACGTGCAGCGCATGTTCGGCGCCGGCGCCGAGGAGCGGCTGACGAGTTCTTGGCGGTTCAGCTTCAAGATGCGCGTGTGGTGGCTGGTGGTGAATTTGGCGACCGCGTTCATGGCCGGCGCGATGGTCGGGGCGTTCGAGGAGACGCTGAGCAAGCTGACGCTGCTGGCGATCTACATGCCGATCGTCGCGGGGATGGGCGGGAACGCGTCGGCCCAGGCGATGGCGGTGACGATCCGCGGGTTGGCGACCGGGCGGGTCGACCGGGCGCTGCTGAGGCACGTGCTCAAGCGCGAGCTCGCCGTTGGGGTCATGACGGGTGTCGTGTGCGGCGTGATCACGGGGTGCGTCGCACTACTCTGGCACCATTCCCAAGCCGGCTGGCAGGCGAGCGCCGCCCTGGGCACCGTGGTCGGACTCGCCCTGATCCTCAATCACACGCTGGCGTGCGCGAGCGGGGCGTCGATCCCGTTCATCATGAAAAAGCTCGGCTTCGACCCGGCCCAAAGCGCGACGATCTTCGCAACGACGATTACGGATGTGGGCGGGTTCTTCGGGCTCTTCATGCTCGCCAAGGCGTTTATGGGGTGGATGGTGCCGGGGGGCGGGGTAACCCCGTAGGGTGGGCACTGCCCACCTTTCGCTCTAAGGAATCCGCACCATTTGGTGTCCGTCCCGGGACAAGTCGCTGGGCTCCCTTTTTGCAGGTGGTTCCCCGCGCTACCGGTGCCCGTTCCCGTTCAGGGCGTTCCGCTTGATCTCGGCGAGGAGTTGGTCGGGGTCGAACGGCTTGGTCAGGTATCCTACCGCCCCGGCCGATTTCCCCCGGGCGCGGTGCTCGTCACGGTCCAGGGCGGTGAGCATGACGATCGGGATCTCGCGCGTACCGGCCTCGGCCTTGAGCCGGCGGGCGACCTCGAATCCGTCGAAGTCGGGCAGCATCACGTCGAGCACGATCAGGGCCGGGTGCGTGGCGATCGCGCGCTCGACGGCCTCGCCGCCCGAGAGCGCGCGCTCGTACCCGTAGCCCGCGATCTGGACGTAGGCCCCCACAAGTTCGTTGATCTCCGGATCGTCCTCGACGACCAGCACCGGACGGGCTTGAGTCGGCATGCAACTGATTCCTCGTTTCGCCGGACGGATTATATTCATAGAATCGGCGTGGCAAGGTTAAAATCGGCACCGATGAGCCGCGGCGTGCGGTGTCGATACCGGGTGTCACCCGGATCGACCGAGCCGCACACGATTGCACAAGCCGAGGTAGCGTCGGCCGCCCGCGGATATGATTTTTTCCGAATGCCGAAGGCGGGGGCGAACGCGGCCGATCCGGCGTTCGATCGAGTCCGTTGAATGCCGCCGGCCGAAGCCGCCGGGCGCGTGACAGTTCGAACCGCCTCCTTGAGCAGGACGCCCGCATGCGCTGGCCCGACCCGTCGATCGTGTGGAAGGCGATCGACGCCTACATGTCCGCCGCTTACCCCGGCCCCGCGCCGTCGGGCGTACGCGCGCGCCTGGACACGCTCAAGGCGCTCGACGCCGAGTCGTTCTACGAGTCGGCCGTGTTCGAATCCCGCGGCGAGCCCGGACACGAGCGGCTCCTCCTCCGCTTGGGCAACAAGGTCTACCCGCACATGAAGCTCGTGATCGAGCGCCGCCCGGACCGGCACGGATTCCTCTTCCGGGCCGACACGCACGATGCGCACTGCTGCCCCGCGCCGGCGAGCCGCGAATACGCGTCGTTCCGCTCGCTGATGGAGGCGAACCAGACGATCGGCCAGGCGATCGACGCGGCGTGGGAGGCGGCGGGGTTGCCGACGTTCAAGACGTATCTGAAGGAAGACCTGGCGCGGCGGCAGGCGGCGGCATCGCAAAAGACGTAGCCAGCCTCTTTTAGCCGCTCCGCTTGCGGAGCGCGTCCAAGTGCAACCGAACGCCTGGCCGCGCGTCACGCCGAAGCGCGCCCCCGGAGATCCTCCTCCAACCGGCCCCCCGCCTCGGCGGTGCCGTCGTCGTCGACGAACAGGCGGTGCCACATTTCGAGCGCGAGGAGCGTCCAGATCGCGCGCGAGCGGTCGACTCGGCCTTCTAGGTGGTCGTCGACGATTCGCTTCACCACTTCCTGGCGAAAGTACCCGCGGGCTGAAGCGCGCTCGCCTAGGAGCATGTCGCGGACCCAGGCAGCGAGGGGGCCGCGGAACCAGGGGGTGAGGGGGACGGTGAAGCCGACTTTTCGACGGTAGATCGTTTCGTGGGGGATGTATCGCTCGGCGAGCTTCTTGAGCAGAATTTTTGTCCGCCGGCCCTTGGCCTTGTACGCGGCGGGGAGGCGGGCGGCGTACTCGATCAGCGGGTGGTCCAGCAGGGGCACGCGGGCCTCGACGCTGCTCGCCATCGACATCCGGTCGCCTTTGATCAGCAGATCGTCGACCAGCCAGGTGTGCAGGTCGGCGTAGAGCATTCGGTCGAGGGGATGGCCCGAGTCGCACGCGGCCAATACCTCGCGGAGCTTCTCTGGCGCGCCGATCGTTCCCGCCAGGGTCTCGGGCCGACACAACTCGGCGACGCCGCTTTGGTCAAACCCGGCGAACCACGCCGTGAGCCGCTCGGCCTCGTCAGCGATCGACAGGTTTTCCAGCGCGATCCGCGCACGCCTTCTCGAGAACGGCAGGAGTTTGGCCGTACCGCCCAACATGCCGCGCCGCGCGAAGTTCGGCATCCAGTTGAGGTATTTCGTCCACTGGTCGGCGGCGCACTTGGGGTAGCCGCCGAAGAGTTCGTCGCCGCCTTCGCCGGTGAGCATGACGGTCACGTGCTGGCGGGCGAACTTGCACAGGAGGTGGGTGGGGATGGCCGCGGGCTCGGAGACCGGCTCGTCGTAGACCCAGCACAGGCGGGCGAAGTTGGCGACGAAGTCGTCGTACCCGACCGTGACCTCGTGGTGCTCCGTCCCGTATCGCTCGGCGATCGATCGCGCGTACGGCAACTCGCTGAACTCTTCGTGGTCGAAGCCGATCGAGAACGTCCGCACGGCGTCGCGGAACCCGCCCTCGCGGCGGAGGATCTCCATGCGGGCGACGATCAGCGACGAATCGACGCCGCCCGACAGCTGCGCTCCGAGCGGCACGTCGGACATCAGGTGCGACCGCACCGCATTGCCGACCAGATCGTCGACTTTCGCGACGGCTTGTTCGAACGACGCGCCCTCTTTCGCGCCGTATCGAACATCCCAGTACCGCACAGGCGACACGCCCCCGGCGCGCTGCCTCTTTGCGACGTCAACTTCGAAATAATGTCCCGCCGGTAATTTCGATACCCCCTTGAACATCGTCCGCGGCGCCGGAACGTAACGGAACGTCAGGTATTGCACGAGCGCGTCGCGATCCACCTCGCGCCGCACGCCGGGGTAGGCCAAGAGCGCTTTGACCTCGCTGCCGAAGATCAATGCGCCGTCGGAGATCGTGTAATAGAGCGGCTTGATTCCCACGCGGTCGCGCGCGATCGCGACGACGCCGCGCTTGGCGTCGTAGACGGCGAACCCGAACATGCCGCGGAGCCTGTCGACCAAGCCGCGAACGCCCCACTGCTCGTACCCGTGCACGAGGACTTCCGTGTCGCACCGCGAGGCGAACCGGTGCCCGGCCGACTCGAGCTCGGGGCGAAGTTGTTCGTGGTTGTAGATCTCGCCGTTGAAAACGACTTGGACCGAGCCGTCCTCGTTGGCCATGGGCTGATGGCCGCCGGCACGGTCGATGATCGCGAGACGGGTGTGGGCGAGCCAGACGTTTTGATCCGCGCTGGTCCATTCCCCATTGCCGTCGGGGCCACGGTACCGCAGGGACGCGAGGATTCGCGCGCGGACGTCGTCGGTCAATGGCCATTGGCCTTTGGGGTCGAGCTTGATGGCGCCGGCGATGCCGCACATAGGAAATGGATCGAGGGATCGAGAGGACGATTTGTGGAATGGGCCACCGCCGTCAGGCCAGCCCCGTGGTCGGCGCCGATTCGCGCGCGACGCGCTCGCCTTCGGGCGGCGCTGTCGCTTGCCCTGCGGGTCGCGGCTAAACGAGGATTCAGGATTCCGGAATTCGCACTGCCCTCATCCCTTCCCCCCTATCGGTTCGATTTCGGGCGGACCGTAATCGACTTGGGGGCCGTGGGGCATTCGTGCTGGCAGCTGCCGCAGCCGGTGCAGCCGCCGGGTGTGACCTCGATCCGGTTTCCCTCGACGTTGATCGCCCGCGCGCCAACCGGGCAGACGTCGACGCAGAGTTGGCAATCCTGGCCTTGGGTGCGCAGGCAGGTGGGCTCGTGCCACTCGGCGATGCCCATGTCGATGTATTCGAAGTTCACCGACATCAGGGCCCCGCTCGGGCAGGCGTACATGCACTGCAGACCGGTGCAGAGGACGCAGCTCATGTCGTCGGGGTCGATGTACGGCACGCCCTCGCCCTCGGTGCCGGAGTAGTCGAGCTTGATGCACTTAACAGGGCAGACGCGTACGCACTCGCCGGAGCGCGAGCACTGGTTGCGAAACTGCTCCTCCTCGACCGACCCGGGCGGACGGAGCCAGTGCTTGACCGGGCCCGTGGGCGTCGGGTCGGCGTCCATCACGAACCCCTCGAGCTTGTTCAGCTCGTCCATGATCTGCCGGGCCGGGCGCAGCGCGTGGCCGAGCGGTTTCATCAACTCGGCCAGGCTCTGCTTAAAAAACCCGCGGCGCGGGAGGGGTGTGTCCGCCATAGGAAGGTCTGAGTATAGACGCACGGCCCGCCCGCCGCACGGCCGGCGTGTCATCGGGATCACGAGCATTGGCCTTTACAACGCGGGGCCGTCGCGGTCACACTCCCCGCCGTGCCGCCGACGACGACCGCCCGCGAATCCAACGCCTATCGACTGGCCGAGCTCCGCCAGGCGGTCAAGCCGTTCCGGCTGCACTTCTTCACAACCCTGCGATCGACCAGCGACCATGCAGCGGCGATGCGCCGCCGGGGCGACCTTTACGCGCCGGCGATCGTCCTGGCCGCGCGGCAAACCGCCGGCCGGGGACGGGGCACGAACACGTGGTTCTCCGCCGCCGGCTCGATCACGGCGACGTTCGTCCTGCCGGTCAACGCGACGCTCGCCCCGCACCACCTGCCGCTCGCCGCGGGCCTGGCCGTTCGCGACGCGGCCGCCGAGGTCGCGGGCAACCCGGACGTCCGCCTGAAGTGGCCCAACGACTTGGTTTACGCCACGCCCACGGGCAAGCACGGTCGCGGAGCGCTACCCCCCTTTCAGAAATTGGCCGGCCTCCTCTGCGAGCGCCTCGACCAGGTCGACTTGATCGGCCTGGGCCTTAACGTTAACCCACCCGCCAAACGCCTCCCCGCCGACCTTGCGCCGCGCGTCACGTTCCTCCAGAACCTCGTGCCGCCGGACACGGGCCACCTCGACCTCACTACGGTCCTCGCCACCGTAGCGCGCCACCTGCACCGCTTGCTGATCCGCCAGACCGATACACCGTTCCCGACGGTGCTCCGGCAGTACGATCTGCACCACGCGCTGGTCGGGCGGTCGCTGGCGGTGTACGCGACGGCCGAGCCGCCGGTGGTCGGACGGTGCGAGGGGCTCGATTCGACGGGGCGATTGCTGGTGCGGACGAAGGCGGGGGTGCGAAAGATCATCGCGGGGCACGTGGAACTGCGCTGATGGTGCCGTCACCGTTAGCACGCCCGGCAGATCCGGTCGATTTCGCCATCGACCGCGGCGCGCGGTCCGGAATACACTCTTCGTCCGGCCGTAACGCCGCTCACCGGGGCGCTTGACTTCGCCCCGCCAAACCTCACCCTATCGCGACCGCCGCCCGCGAGGCCGGCGCGGATCGCTTCACCCACGGAGACCCGCATGCGAACCACACCGCTCGTCGCCCTGCTTGCCCTGGCGCTCTGCGCCGCCCCCGCCACGTCGGCCGAGAAGAAGGAGGCCAAGCAGTGGGATAAGCCGCCGGAGATGAAGATCGACCCGAAGAAGCAATACACCGCCGTCATGGAGACGACGGCCGGAACGATCACGATCGAGCTCTACCCCAAGCTCGCCCCCAACCACGTCAACAGCTTCGTCTTCCTCGCCAAGGAAGGCTATTACGACGGCGTGATCTTCCACCGCGTGATCAAGGACTTCATGCTCCAGGGCGGCGACCCCACCGGCACCGGCATGGGCGGCCCGGGCTATAAGCTCCCCGCCGAGTTCAATGACACCAAGCACGTGCGCGGCATCCTGTCGGCCGCCCGCACCCAGGACCCCAACTCGGCGGGTTCCCAGTTCTTCCTCATGCACGGCGATTCTCCGCACCTCGACGGCAAGTACACCGTCTACGGCAAGGTCATCGAGGGCCTCGACGTCGTCGACAAAATTGCCAACCTCCCGACCGGCCGCAACGACCGCCCGAACGACCCGCCGTCGATCAAGAGCATCAAGATCGAGGAGAAGGAAGCCAAGTAGAGCGGCCTAAAGACGAAATACGAAAAGACCTAAGCGTCTCGTCGTTGGTCGTCCCTCGCATCCTCCTCTCACGTTTTCGACTTTTCGTTATCGACTTTCCGAAGGAACCCCCATGCCCAAGTCCTATGCCTCCGCCCCCGCGATGTCGATCGACACCGCCAAGAAGTACACCGCCGTGATCGACACCAACCGCGGCAAGATCACGGTCGACCTCTTCCCCAAGGAGGCCCCGAACACCGTGAACAACTTCGTGTTCCTGGCCCGCGACAAGTTCTACGACGGGATCAAGTTCCACCGCGTCATCCCCGACTTTATGGTGCAGACCGGCGACCCCGAGGGTTCGGGCCGCGGGGGCCCCGGGTACAAGTTCGCCGACGAGACCGACTCGCGCAAAAACCCCCACAAGCACAAGGTCGGCACCCTCTCGATGGCCAACGCCGGCCCGAACACCAACGGCAGCCAGTTCTTCATCACCCACGTCGCCACCGACTGGCTCGACGGCAAGCACACCGTTTTCGGCCAGGTCCGCGACCAAGCCTCACAAGCGGTGGTCAATTCCATCAAGCAGGGCGACGTGATGAATTCGGTGACGATCGAAGAAGCCTAAGGCGTCGCAAAGACGCGAAGTCGCAAAGTAGGAACGCCCGCGCCGATCAGGCGCGGGCGTTCTTGTTTTCGCAGGAATGACCGAGCCGTGCCTGTTTCGCAAGAAACGTCCCCACTGTCATCCCGAGGTACTCCGAGAGATCTGGCCGGCAGACCGAGGCCTGTTCGGCGTGGGTGATTCACCTGCGAGGACCACCGACAACGTCGGACGGGCCTCGACCTTCGGGGCCAGATCCCTCGTTCCTCGGGATGACAGTCCGGACGCCTGCACGGGAGCGAACCCTCTCGCCGGGCCGCGCTGTGCGCCCCGATCAGTGCAGCGAGTTCCCGCCGTTCACGGTCAGCTTCTGCCCCGTCACGAACTTCGCCCCGTCGCTCGCGAGGTACGCGACGGCGGCGGCGATGTCGGCGTGCTCGCCCATGTGCTTCATCGGCACCCCCGCGGCGTACGCGTCTTTCATCTCCTGTGGGTCCGCCGCGTGCCGCTCGGTCGGGATCCAGCCGGGCGCGACCAAATTCACGGTGACCTGCCACGGGGCCAGTTCCATCGCCCACGACCGCGTCAGCCCGAGCTGCGCGCCCTTCGCGGACACGTAATTGGAAAACTCCGGCACGCCCTTGTCGAACACTTCGGACCCGATGTTGATGATGCGGCCGTACCGCCGCTCCTTCATCTGCCCGACGACCGCCTTGACCAGCAGCAGCGGGCTCTTGACGAAGAACTCGAGTTGGTCGAGGCAGTCGCGCCACGTCAGCTTCTCGATCGGCACGAACGGCTGCGGGCCCGTGGCGTTGCAGACGAGGACGTCGATCTGGCCGAGGTCGCGCGTGACGTCGGCGACGAGCCGGGCCACCTCACCCTCGTCCCGCACGTCGGCCTTGAAGGCCTTGGCGACGCCGCCCGCGCTCGTGATTTCCGAGACGGTCTGCCCGGCCAGGTCCGGGCTGCCAAAGTAGTTCACCGCGACCTTCGCCCCGTCAGCGGCGAGGCGCGCGGCGATCGCGCGGCCCAACCCGCGGGAGGCGCCGGTGACGAGGGCAGTTTTGTTGGCGAGTGGAAGCATAAGAGTGAGGTCACTTGTCCGCGTACGTCCGCCCGAGATGCCCGACGATCGCCCGCCTGACCTCCAGCGGGTCGAACTGCCCGGTGTGTCGATAGATGACCTTGCCGCCCGGCGCAACGATCAGCGTGTGCGGGACCGGGCCTTCCCACTTGGCGTCCAGCGCCGTCATCATCGCGTCGCGGTCGCCCTTATACAGGTAATTCGTTGTCGCGACCTTGAGTTCCTTTAGCTTGTCGTGAGCGACCTGTTTTTTCTCCGGGTCGTCCAGGCTGATCGTGACCATCTCGAACGGCCGCTTGCGGTACATGCGGTTCATCGTCACCAGTTCGGGCAATTCCGCCGTGCACGGCGCGCACCACGTCGCCCACACGTTGATCACCCGCAGCTTTTGCCCGTCGTTCTTGGCCAGCGCCTTGACGCGCGCCAAATCGATTTCGTTCAGCTCCACCGGCTCGGCGTCCCACTTCGCGAGCGACTTGACCGCCTCGTCCCGCTTGCTCGCCCACTTCGTCGAGCACCCGAACACCTTCGTCTTCTCGACCGGCACGGGTTTGTCCGCCAACAGCGCGTCCAGCGCGTTCCGCAAATCGTGCTTGGTCGGCGGTTTGACCTGCTCGTCGTCGATCCGCCCCGTGTACCGCAGCAGCCGCTGCGCGTCGAACAAGAACACGTGCGGCGTCGCCTGGCACCCGTACGCCTTGGCCACCGCCTGAGTCTTCCCGTCGTACAGGTACGGGAACGGAAACGCCCGATCCTTCGCCCGGATCTTCATCGACTCCAGGTCGTCGCCCACGTCCGTATAACCCAGCTCGTCCAGCCGCACCGCCTCCGGGTCGTTCGGGCTGATCGCCACGATCGCCACGTTCCTCGGCGCGTACTCCTTGTGCAGGTCGATCAACCGCTGGTCGTACGCCTGGGCCGTCGGGCAGTGGTTGGTCGTGAACACGATCAGCAGGAGCCTGGCCCGAAAGTCCTTGAGTGAGTAATCCTTTCC
Source organism: Tepidisphaeraceae bacterium (assembly GCA_035627895.1). Taxonomy (GTDB): domain Bacteria; phylum Planctomycetota; class Phycisphaerae; order Tepidisphaerales; family Tepidisphaeraceae; genus DASPKW01. The sequence goes on from DASPKW010000019.1 coordinate 16,483, forward strand.
GTCGACGCCCGGCAAGACGAAGTGCGGCGCCGGCGACCCAATCGCGAGCGTCTCCACCGTGTCGGCGGCACGAGCCACCCCTCCGACGAGCACCATAAGGCCGAGCGCGACGCGGATGATCATGGCGAATCCTCCTCGTCGGATTGAAACGCAAACCCGCGACGCGGGCAAGCACGCCGCGTGCCCAGCACACCCGCTTGCGGCTTAGCGGTCCCGCCCCGCCGCTTTCCCAAAGGGCCGCTCGCCCGACCGCAGAATTCCTCTGTGAGTGGATCGTGAGCACCTCAGTTATTAGCCCTCCCACCCTAAAGGGGGCACCCCCGCACGTCGATCATCAACACGTGAGGGCGTGACGGGCGTAGCGGCACAGGCCGGATACCCGTCACGGCAAATCACCAATACCCGAGCGCGACTCGGCCGCCCGGCCGTGACGTGCGTACCGCGCCCGTGAGAGCGGGCCCCAGACGAACTGCGCGATGACGTACACCAAGCAGAACAACTCTCTCCGCGCGCCGACCGGCGCATTTGCGGGCCGAAAGATCCGTCGGGACGTTGCCCCGCGCGGGGCACAACCCATCGTCGATCAGACCTCGCAAGGCTCGATCGCGCTCGCGAACGCGGGTGCATCGCGGCTGCGCCGCACATCCGACTCCACAGGAGTCGGCGTGGGCGCGTCACAGTCCGCTCCCCGCTCAATCGAATCCCTCGAAACCCGCCAGCACCTCGCCGCCAACCCCTGGGGTTGGCAGGGCACGATCATCGGCCAGGACCTCGCCGCCGCGAACTACCCCGCCGTCACCGGCGCGGGCTATTCCGTCGTCGTCATCGATTCCGGCGTCGATTACAAGCATCCGAACCTCGGCGGCGCCATCGGGGCGGGCCACAAGGTCGTCGCCGGGTGGGATTTCGACGGCAACGACGCCAACCCGTTCACCGACACCGACGCCCACGGCACCGGCTCGGCCGCCATGATCGCCGGCAATGCGTACGACTACGCGGGCAAGCACTATTCGGGCATCGCGCCCGGCGCCAACCTGATCGCCCTCCGCGTCCGCGGGGCCGACGACATCAAGCAGGCGTTCGAGTGGGTCCACGCCAACAAGGCCAAGTACAACATCGCCGCCGTCAATTACGTCGACCTGACGATCGGCAATGCCAACACCTACAAGGCCGCGCTCAAGCAGGTCATCGCCGACGGCGTCTTCGTCGCCCGCCCGACCGGCAACGCCGGGCCCACCCAGTACCTTTGGCCGGCGATGGACGCGGCCGAGTGGTTCGTCGGGTCGGTCAACTCGTCTGGCGCCATCAGTAACTTCTCCACCCGCGGCACCGAGATGGACATGCTCGCCCCGGGTGAGAAGGTCACGCTTCCCTACTACAACGTCCTGACCGGCCAGCACACCGTCGCCTCGGCCGCCGACGGCACCAGCTGGGCCTCCCCGCAGATCGTCGGCGCGGCGGTCCTCGTCAAACAGGTCTGGCCCGGCGCGACCCCGCAGCAGATCATGCAGGTCCTGAAGGACAGTGGCACGCCCACGTACGACGCCGTCACCAAGGTCACCTACAAGCGGCTGAACGTGAACGCCGCCATCGGCCTGGCGTACCAGCGCGGCAGCGGCGCGGTCCCCGCGCCGGCGCCGCTCCCTCAGGCCCCCGCGCCCTCTGGCCCCCCTGCCGGCGCGACCCAGTCGCCGTACGGCGGCGCCGTCTTCAAGATCAACGCCTCGGGCGTCAGCGTCCTGCAGGCCGAGAACTTCGACAAGGGCATCGACGGCGTCGCCTACCACGACCTCGACGCGACCAACCGCGGGAACGACCGCTACCGCGTCGGGACGGGCGTGGACGTGTTCAAGAACGGCAACACCCGCCTGGTGTCCCACGCGTGGGCAGGCGAGTGGCTCGAGTACACGACCGACGTCGCCGCCACCGGCACGTACACGTTCACCGCCGCCGTCGCCTCCAAGGGCGCGGGCGGCACGTTCCACGTCGAAGTCGACGGCGTCAACGTCTCGGGCACGATCGCCGTCGGCAACACCGGCGGGTGGCTCACCACGGGCGCTGCCACGAAGGCCGGCATCAGCCTGACCGCCGGCCGGCACACGATCCGCGTCGTGATGGACTCGAACTCCGCCGCGACCGGGGCCGTCGCGAACTTTGACGCGTTCACGTTCACCCGCGCCGACGCGGTCACGGGCAACCCGGCGACCACGCCCGCGCCCGCGACCACCGCCAACTACAACGCCCTGTCCGGCTTCTACGCCTACAAGTACTCGAAGCAGTCGGGCGTGACCGCCTGGGAAGGCGTCCTCGGCTGGGTCGACGCGGGCGACTGGGTCGGCTACACGGGCGTCGACTTCGGCGCCGCCGGCGCGACGAAGATGAACATCAGCCTCTCCGTCCCGGCCGCCTATGCCGGCAAGCGGATCGTCGTCCGCACCGACAGCCCGACCGGCGCCGTCCTGGGTACGCTGACCGTCAAGTCCACCGGCAACTGGGGCAACTTCAAGACGCAGTCGCTCGCGATCAGCAAGACCACCGGCGTCAAGAACGTTTACCTCACGTTCGAGGGCGGCCCGGCCGTCGCCAACCTCAACTACATCGGCTTCGCCGCCTAACCGCGCATTCGCGAACGCAACGTACCTCCCTGTCATCCCGAGGTACTCCGAGGGATCTAGCCGGTACTCCGGGGCCCGTTCGACGTTGGCGATCAATCCTCGTCGACCCGAGCCCGGACCGGATCGATCCGCCCTCTCGCGACACCCGTTGCCCCGCCCCCCCGCCCCGCGTATCACTGCCCCCTTATGGGCACGCAAAACACGCGGTGGGTGGCGCTCCTGGCGACGATGGCGATCGTCCTCTACCTCTGCTGGCTGATGATCCAGCCGTTCGTCGACGTGCTCCTCTGGAGCACCGTCCTGGCGATCATCGCCTACCCCGCGAACCTCCGCCTCCGCGCCCGCGGGTACTCGCAGGCCGCCAGCGCCATGCTCACGACCGTCCTGGTCGTGGTCGTCGTCCTCCTCCCGCTCACCCTCGTGACCACCGCCGTCGTCCGCCAGGCCGGTGAGGCCGCCAACATGGTCTACCACGGCTTCCACGAGGTCCTCGGCCGCGACTCCAAGGCCCTCGACTGGGCCGCGCAATACGTGGACGTCGGCCCCCTCCGCGACCCCAAGGCCATCGCCGACCGCGTCGGCCAGTTCAGCGGCGCCGTCGCCTCCCGCACGCTCGGCATCCTCGGCGGCATCCTCGGGGCCGTCGTCCAGATCTTCTTCGTCCTGTTCACCCTCTACTACCTCCTCCGCGATTCCGACAGCGTCGTCCCCGCGGTCCGCGGCATGCTCCCGCTCAAGCCCGACCAGGCCGACACCGTCTTCCGCCGGACCCACGAGGTCATCACGGCCAGCGTCAACGGCGTCCTCCTGATCGCCGGCATCCAGGGCCTGCTCGGCATGATCGCGTTCATGATCTGCGGCCTCCCCTCGCCCGTCCTCTGGGGCGTCGTCATGTTCGTCCTCTCGACCATCCCCATGGCCGGGGCCGCCATCGTCTGGCTCCCGGCCGCCATCTTCCTCGCCGCCACCGGCAAGTGGGGCTACGCGATCTTCCTCGCCGCCTGGGGGGCGCTCGTCATCGGCATGATCGACAACGTCCTCCGCCCGCGCCTGGTCGGCCAGCGCGCCCGCCTCCACGAACTGCTCATCTTCTTCTCCGTGATCGGCGGCCTCCAGGTCTTCGGCGTCCTGGGCCTGTTCGTCGGCCCCGTCGTCGCCGCCATCGCCCTGGCGATGGTCGAGGTCTTCCGCCAGGCGAACCTGGCCGACGACGCCCGCGTCGAAGTCGGCAGTGGCGTGATCATCGGCCCCGCCGTCGAGGTGCTCGCCGTCCCCCCCTCCTCGCCGCAGGTCGCCGGCATCGTCGCCGCGGCCGAAGCGCCCCCCGTCATCGACGAGCCCCTCGCCGCTACGCCTTCGCCGGCCCCACCTCAAACCCCCTGACCTCGGGTTCGTCCGTGTAAAACCGCTTCGTCGGGTCGATGAACAGCCACATCAGCGCCGCCCCGCAGAACGCCGCCGCGTACACGCCGAACAGCGTCGGCCAGCCGTACTCGGCGAAGATCCACCGCCCGAGCGGCGGCTGGAACGCGTTGGACATGTTCCCCACCATGTTGATGAACCCCGCCGCGATCCCGGCGAACTTCCCGCCGATGTCGACGATGCTCGCCCAGTTCGCCCCCTGCCCCAGGTCGTACGTGAACGCCGCCACGCACAGCAGCACTGTCGCCTGTTCTGGCGTCTTGGTCACCGTCACGCCGATCATCGCCGCCGCTGCCGTCAGGTAGCCGAACATCGGCAAAATCGCCCGCCCCAGCCGCCGCCGGCCGGTCCACTTCACCAGTCCGTCCGACAACAGCCCCCCGACCAGGCACGCGACGCCCGCGAACAGCAGCGGCATCGCCGCGCTCCACCCCGATTGCTTGAACGGCACGTGGTGCACGTCGTTCATGTACCGCGGCAGCCAGCTCACGAAGAACGACCACCCGAAGCTCCCGCACAGGTAGAGCAACGCGATCGCCCACAGGGACCGAGACGTGAACACCTGCCCGATCGCCCGCAACGAGTGATCCGTGTGCGCCTTCGCCCCCGACGCCGTTGCCCCGCCGGAGCGGATGACCGCCAGTTCCGCCGCGTTCACCCGCACATCGGTCGCCGGGTCGTCTCGGAAGAACCGCCAAAAGAACACGACCCACACCAGCCCGAACAGCCCGGATACGAAGAAACCGAACCGCCAGGATGAGACCTCGCCCAGGCCGACCACCGACAGCAGCCACCGCGTCGACGCCGCGTCGAACACCGCGATGATCCAGCCCATGATCACGGGCGCGAACGCCGCCCCCCACCGCGCCGTCAGCCAGAGCAGCCCCCCCGCCCGCGCGCGGGAGAAGGCCGACAGCCAGCTCGATTGCACCCGCGCCATGCTCGGGTACGCGCCGGCCTCTCCCATCCCGAACAGCAGCCGGAACGCGATCAGCGACAGGAAACCCGTCGCGAACCCGGTTAGCGCGGTAAACAGCGACCACGCCAGCACGATCCGAACGAGCGTGACCCGCGGCCCGAACCGGTCGCACAGCCACCCACCGGGGATCTCGAACAGCGCGTACGTGAACCAGAACGCCCAGAACACCCACGACAGCTGGCTGTCCGACAGCCGCAGGTCTGCCTGGATCGCCCCCTGCACCTGCGTGATGCAGTTGCGGTCGTAGTACGTGAGGAACGACAGCACGCACAGGAAGGCCATCACCTTCCAGCGGACGCGCGTCGGTCGATCGGTTCCCACGGGCGATTTCGGATGTATCATGCGGCACGTAGACGTTACGGGCGCGCGCACGACTCTACAAGATCATTGCCCGGTTACGACAGACCCGGATCAGTGCCCCGCCGCCCGCCCCAGCCCGCGTTTCTTCGGACTGAACCGCTCCTTCACCTTCCCCAGGTCGTCCAAGTACGCGACGAGCCGGTCGGCCGTCGGCGTGCCGGGGTGCGCTCTGACGATCTGGTCAACATAGTCCACTGCGTCCCACTTCTCGACCCGCTCGTCGCGCGACACCGCCGCGCTCAGAGCCGCATACATCGCCCGCGCGCTTAACTCGGCCTTGACCTCCTTGCGGGCCTCCAGCTTTTTCATCGGGTCGGACACGGTGCGCGACAGGTCCGAGTTCGGGAAGCACGCGGCGATCCGGGCGTACAGGTCGTACGCCGCCAGCGCGTCCGTCGCCGCCAGCCGGTCGGCCTCGGCCTTCCACACGTCGCACTCCGCCCGCACCATCAACTGAAACTGCCGGGCCGAGTCGACCGTCTTGCGGTCCGGCCCGTAGGTCAGCGCCGCCACCGCCTTCATCGCCCGGTCGTACTCCCCCGCCTCCAGCAGGTCCATGGCCGGCGCGAGCTTGGGCTCGAACGCCTGGCGGTCCCGGAACGTCGCCCGCGACTTCTCCAAGGCCTTGGAGATCGACTCTTCGGTCATCTCCGCGTGCGCGACCTTCCCGGCCCCGTCGATGATCACCACGCCCCACGTCTTGCTCGCGCTCAACCCCGCCCGGTATCGGCCGTGCATCACGCCCAGCGTGTCGGCGAACACCGGCATCGCCAGCCCGAGTTCGGCCGCCACGAACCGCGCCGTCGACAGCGTCTCCGCGTGTACCCCGAAAAACACGACCGGCTTACCGGCGAACCGTCGCACCAGCGCGTTCCGCTGCGGCACCGTCACCTGCATCCGCGGGTCGCGGGGGTCGTAGAAGAACAGGACGATCGCCTTCCCACGGCACTCGTTCAGTTTGTACGTCCCCCCGTCCGTGAAGAGTCCCGGCGGGAACTCCGCCAGCGTAAACGCCGGCTCGCCCCCCGCCGGCTGCGACGTCGGCCCACCCGCGACCGCCCCCTTCGCCTTCGTCGAATCCCCCGCCGACGGCACGTCCGTCGCCACCGCCTTCGGATCCGGCAACGGCTTGAACTCCAGCGGCTTCGGCTCCACCACCGGCGTCGTCCCGTCCGGCTTGACCTCTGGCGTCGGAGTCCCCGCCGGCTTCTCCGCGGATGCCGGGGCAGGCTTCGCTTCTTCCACAGTCGGCGGCGCAAGCACCTCGGGCGCCGGCGCGGCGGGTTCCGTTGCCGCCTCCGCCGGCTTCGTCGCCGGATGTGCCGGCAAATCCTTCGGCGGCGCCCCACCGAGCTTAAACGCCTGCCCCGCCACCGACGTCGAAAGCGCGGCGGAAACGATCATCGCGGCCATGGCCGGAACGGTAGTCAGTTGTCGCGTCATGTGTGCCCCCCGAGTATTGCAAACGCCCGCCCCCGCGGTCGGACGTCGGCCAAAATCCCCGCCCCGCCGTCGGCGATGCTATCGGACGGCCGGAGATGATCGGACGCGAGACCCCGCCCCGCGCGAAAATGGGCGCCCTGTTCCGATCGCGCCGATTATCCGCCCTTCAACGCGCGACCAACTCCTTCCCCTCCTCCTGCGTACCCCCGTGCCTCCGCGGGGGGTCCCGCCTACTCCGCAGAACCCGCCGTCGCCGCGGCGTGGGCATCGAGTTCCGTCTTCGACTTCCGGTGCCCCTTGCTCAGTAGCGACACCACCACCAGCACGATGAACGACAGCGGAATGGTGACGATCCCCGGCTGGTTGAACGGCGCCAGCGCCTTGGCCGCCGCGTCCTTCGCGCTGTAACCGTACAGGTTCTGGTACGCGTCCGTGCTCAGCATGATCCACGCGAGCGACGTCACCAGCCCGATCACGATCGACCACGTGATGCCCTGCCGCGTCGTCCCGCGCCAGAACAGCAGCATCACGATCGCCGGGAGGTTCGCGCTGGCCGCGATGTTGAACGCCCACCCGACCAGGAACGTCACGTTGAACCCCTTGAACGCGATCCCGAGCAGAATCGCGATCACGCCCACCACGACCGAGGCGATCTTCCCCGCCCGCACCTTCCCGTGGTCGTCGAGGTTGATCTTGAACACGTTGGTCATCAGGTCGTGCGCCACCGCCCCGCTGGCCGCCAGGATCAGGCCCGATACCGTCCCCAGCACCGTCGTGAACGCGATCGCGCTGATGATCGCGAACAGCACCGGGTTAAAGCTCTTGGCCAGCAGCGGGGCGGCCATGTTCGAGTCGGTCGGGTCGAGCTGCCCGCTCGTCATTGCCCCGAGGCCCAGGTACAGCGTCAGCACGTAGAAGAACCCGATCGACGCGATCCCCACGACGGTCGACTTCCGCGCCGCCGCCGCGTCCTTCACGGTGTAGTACCGGATCAGGATGTGGGGGAGCGCCGCCGTCCCGCAGAACAGCGCGAGCATGAGCGAGAGGAAGTTGAGCTTCCCGGCCAGCCCCTCCTGCCGCACCGACGCGAACGTGGGCGACGCCCCGGGCGTGAGCAGGTCGAGGCCCGACTTGGGCGCCGGCGCGTAGGTCGTCGTCGTCCCGTCCGCGCTGACGCGCTTCGAGTACGTCTCGATCGTCGACCCCTCGAGCGTCCGCAGGTACTCGATCGGCCCCAGCGGGCCCGTCTCCGTCCGCGGCTTGCCGTCCGGCCCCGGCGGGAGCGCCAGCACCCGGCCGACCGGCTTAAGATCGTTCTCGAGCGACTGCGGCTTCCCGTTGATCAGCGTTTGCCCGTCCTTCTTCACCACCGCCTGCGGCTCCGACGGCGGCTTGACGGCGAGCCCCCGGCTCAGGATCAGCCCCACCAGGATCGTGCAGAAGATGACCAGCAACGACCCCTTGATGAACTGCACCCACGTCGTCGACACCATCCCCGCGGTCACCACGATCAGCACGACCACCACGCCCACCATGATCACGCCCCAGTGGTGCTCGAGCCCGAGCAGCGGCTTGATCAGCGCCCCGGCCCCGACCATCTGCGGGATCAGGTAGAACAGCGACACGATCAGCGTCGAGATCGCGGCCGCCAGCTTGATCCCCCGCGAGTGGAACTGCGCGTCCAGCGCGTCGGCGAACGTGTACTTCCCCAGCCGCTTGATCGGCTCGGCGATCACGAACAGCGCGACGATCCACCCCGCCAGGTAGCCGATCGAGTACAAAAACCCGTCGTACCCGAAGAACGCGATCATCCCGCAGATGCCCAGGAAGCTCGCCGCCGACAGGTAGTCGCCCGCGAACGCGATCCCGTTGACGAACCACCCGACCTGTCCGTGGGCCGCGAAGTACCCCTTCGCGCTCTGGGCCTTGCGCCCGAGCCAGAAGCTCAGCGCGAGCACCGCCCCGACGAACACGCAGAAGATGATCAGCGACAGCGATGACGCGGGATAAAGCATGGAATGATCAGTGAAATGACGTGACGACTAACCGAGAAGTGCCCCCTGCCTGCCGCTTGCGGCTTAGCGACTACCCGACCCTTCAATCCGGCTTCGCGAACACCATGTACACGAGCGACAGCACCAGCGCCGCGATGATCAGCCCCATCCCATACGCGATCGCCAAATTCACCCCGCCCGGCGCGCTCGTCCCGAACAGGTCGTACTTGAACGCCGCGATCCCCATGAACCCCAGGTACAGCAGCAGGTAAACGCCGAACAGCGTCAGCCCGAGTTTGACGTTGGGAGAGACGTGACGCGTATCGTGATCGTGGTGTTCCGGCTGGGCCATAGCGGCCCGCAAACCTAAATGAAAACGCCCCCTAAAGATAGGGGGCGCACCCGCTCCGCGTAGGGTCGGCACTGCCCACCGCTCGCGCAGTTTCACTCCGACCTCAACAAGCCGGGGCAGAGCACGCGGGCTTCGCCCGAAGCGCCGCCCCGGATGGTTCGCTCAATCCACGTCGCGCCACTGCGACCTACTTCAAATTCACCGTCCCCACCTCCACCCAATCCTTCGAATCCCTCAGCCGCAGCGTGAGCGGCTTTCGCACCTCGTTCGCCCGCCCGAAGTTCGTAATCACGGTCGCCTGCACCGTCGTCGGGCCGACCAGCTTCTGGTCCCGGTTCCCGTAGAAGTGCACCTTGATCTTGTATTCGCCCGGCATGAGCTTCTTCAGGCAATACTCCTCCGGCCCGTACCCTTGCGTGAAGTCGCGCGACACCAGCCCGCCGATCGTCGTCCGGTTGTGCGAGTAGTTGCACTCCTCGCCGCTCGGCTCGACCACGTGCAGATCGATGTCCGTGTTGTCCGTGTCCCAAGTCAAGACAATCCGCAGGTCGATGTCCAACAGTTGCACCAGCCGCTTGTCGAACGGGTGGCTGACAGGCTGGCCGCCGTTGATCGTGGCGGACTTCGTGATGATCCGGTTCGCCTCCATCAGCGCGATCACCTCGATCTCGTCGAACCGCTGCCACTGCTTCATGACGACCTTGTGGAGCAGTTCGAGCGCGCGGGCATAATCCGCCGTCGGGTGCGCCCGGCCGTCCATGGTCCAGATCGCGCGGCCGACGACCGGCGCCTCGCCCGCCCGGTCCGCGTGCGCCAGCGCCAGGTCGCGCCAGCTCTGCGGCTCCTCGGGCCGGAGCTTCGTCACCTGCTCGAACAAATCGATCGCCAGATTGATCTCGCCCATCTGCTGGAGCTTGTGGGCCGCGATGCGCAGCAGCCGGCCGTCGTCCAACCCCAGCTCCGGGATGTTCGTCAGCACGCGCACCGCCAGCTCGCGCTGGTCGTACCTCGCGAAGAACTCCGCGCAGTCGAGGAAGAACGCCGGTGTCGACTTCAGGCTTTTGGCCTGGTCGGAATAGATCGCGTACCGGTCCTCCGGCTTCGCCGCCGCCAGCGCCTTGAGGTACGGCGCGTCCGGCGACCATTCCTTGATGGTAATCGTCGCATCCGCCGCGCCCGTCTTCGCGTCGTCCTTACCATCCTTCAAACTCACGCGCGTCCCACGGATCGCCAGCGTAGCACTCGGCGACCGAAGCGCGGATTCCATTTCGACGTCGATGCGCGCGCGCCCGCTAGCCGGCCCACGTCCGCGACCATCGGCCGTCCCGTCCGCGCGCGATTCGAACCGTGCGGCCGCCTGTTCGAGCGGCCGCGGCGCCGCGTCGTTCGCCGCCAACCCGCCCAGCAGATCGTCCGTACTCGGCCGCGCCGGCATCGGCCGCCCAGCCGCGGGGGCGGCCGGGGCCGCAGGATTGGCGGCCGCCGCACCCGTCGGCGCCGGCACTCGCCCACCACCGCCACCAGCACCACCACCGCCGCCGCCCGCTAGCCCCGCCGCCGTCTTCGGTGCTGCCGGCGGGACGAACTTAAACCCGTCCGGGTACTTGAACTCTTTCCCCCACCAATCCTGCCGCGCCTTCCACATCGCCAGCACGCGATTGATCTTCGATTCCGTCTCCTGCGCCGTCGCCTCCCGCTGCTGCTCGATCCGCTTCATGAACTCCGCGTACATCGCGGGTTGGCTCCTGGGCGGCACGATCTGGTGTTCGACGTACTGCTCCACCCGCTCGAGCACGATCATCGACGTGAACGCCGTCACCAGGTTGAACTCTTTGCCCAGCCGCGTGATCTCACGCTGGTGCTTGTCCTCCGCCAACCCCAACTCCGCCAGCCGCGCCTGTGCCCAATACCGCGGGATCAACCCCGTCTCCGTCGCCCCGTCCTGCTTCAGCTCGACTACCTGCCGGTGCGTCACCTGCGCCCCCACGCCGTAGTTCAGCGTGATCTTGGCCGCCGGCGCCAGCAACCGCCCGGTCACCGTGATTCGCCGGTCCACCGGCGTCGCCACGCTCGGGTAGACGTCGGTCACCTGCGCTTGGTCATACTCCACCGACAGCAACGCGAACGGCGCCGCGGTGATCGCCGCCAGCGCCTGTTCATCGCCCATCCGCTGCAAATTCACGTACGCCCCGCCCGACTTCCCCGCCAAATGCCGCACCCCCGCGTGGTTCGACCGCGGGTCCACCGTGATCGGGTACACCGGCGCATCGATCACCCGCGGCAGGTCGCCGCCCAAATTCGCCAGACCGTCAGTAAACAGCAGCCAATACGCGATCCCCGGCAACGTCTCCCGCCGCTCGAGAAGAGTCTCCTTCTCCAGCGACAGCGCCGCCAGCGACGTCCCGCCGTCGTAAATGGTCGCGCTCAGGTGCCGCAGAATCTCCTTCGCATCACCGCCCTTCACCCAAAACTGCTTGACCGCCTCGGGCCGATCCCGGAATACCACCACGTCCACGATGACGTCGCCGATCGACTTCACGTGCTGCTCGATCAGACCAAGCTCCCGCTTGTGATCGATGTCGCCGCGCGACATCGAAGCATCCCACGCGATCGCGATCCGAGCCGGCTTGGCGGCCTGCGCCCGCTTCGGGGCCTCCTTAGAATCATCGGTCACGGCGAAGTAGTGATCGATCTTCAGAAACTGGTCGGCCGTCTTCGGGTCCAGGCTCTCGACCGCAACCGCGTGTCGGGTCTTCTTCTCGACCGCGACGACCCGCCGGTTCGCGTCCGGAAGCGCGACATCGAGCGTCGTCTTGAGCGCCACGTTCTCGAACTTCTGCTCGGCGACGAACCCGGCGTCTTCTTTTCTGAACGCCAGCCCTTTCATCCCCTCGGGCGCTATCGGCTCAACCGCAGAATGCAGCACCTCCACCCGCACCGACGCCTGCGCGACCGTCTGCTCCCAGTTCAACGGGAGCACGTAGCTGAGGCTCCCCGCCTTCGTCGCAACAAGGTCCGACACGTACTGCACGCGGATCGTCCGCGTCCCCTTGGCCGGGATCGGGTACACGCGCGTGCGGAAATTGTTCCCCTTCACCTTCTCGACGATGCCCGGGTCGATCCCCTTGCGCACCTCGGTCTCGAACACGACCCGCGCCTTCTCCTTCTCGATCGTGACCGCGTCGACCAGCGACCCGTGCACGTCCAGCGCGTACGCGCAGACGGCCGCGTTCTCCGGCAGCGGGAATACCAGTTCGCCTTCCAGCACCCGGTCCGCGTCGTTGCGGAACGTTAGCGTCATCGTCGTCTGCGCGAGTTGCCCGGCGATCTGCACCGCGATGTCCGCCTTCGCCAGCGCGACCGGGTGCTTCTTCTCCCCCTCGCTCACCAGCAACTGCGGCGACTGTCCCCACGCCGCCGGCGACACCAGAAACGACGCCAGCACCCCGACGAGAATAGCGCGCATGACCGCTCCTTCGTTGGTCAACCTCCCCCGTTCGACGCCCCCCGCGCCAAAAGGTTTCCCAACTCCGCGTGCGCGCTATCTCGCACCCCCACCCCGCAAATGACGGCCGTACTTAACGGTCGCACCGAAGGTGCACGTTAGCGTCCCCCGCAACATCGCGCCCACCTCCCCGCTCCATGTTTCATGTCTTCATGTTTCACATTTCCCCGCGAGACGTTACTTCGGCACCCCCATCAACCCCATCACCGCCCCCGCCGGGTCCTGGATCACGCAGAACTGATCCCCCAGCCACTTGAGCACCCGCCCGCCCTGGGCCTCCGCCGCCGCCGCGCTCGCCTTGGCGTCCGCCACCCACACGTACACGACCCACTGCGCAGGCAGATCCGCGTTCTCCGCGCGCGCGTGGCACACGCCCGCTACCACCTTCTTCGTCTCGCCCACGAGCATGTTGAAATCCGAGTACCCCTCCATCTCCTGCTCGGACGAGTCCCACCCGATGACCGCCTGGTAGAAGTCGCGGATCGGGCTCGCTTCCGCAACCGTCAGGTCGAGCCACCCGATCGTCCCGACCTTTGGTTTCAGTTCGTCCATGAGCGCTCTCCGAAAACCAGCCGGGGCAGAGCACGGGTTGCGCCGGCAACTCGTGCGCCGCCCCGGATGGCGCCGCGATCAACTTACTCTTACTTGAGCACCCGATCCACCACCGCCTGCACGCGCGCGACCAGTTCCTCCGCCCCCGCCCGGTCCGGGCCCTCGGCGATGATCCGCATGATCGGCTCCGTATTGCTCGGCCGCGCGTGCACCCATGCCCGCTCCTTCGCCCAGTCGATCCGGATCCCGTCCTGCGTGTCGACCTTCTCCGCCCCGAACTCCTTCTTCAGCGCGTCGACCGCCCGGTCCGCGTCCTCGCGCCGGCACTCGAACTTCGTCTTGACGATCTCGTACCGCGGGATCTCCGCGACGAGTTGCGCGACGCTCTTCCCGGTCGCCGCCATCAATTGCAGCACGTACGCCATGCCGACGAGCGAGTCGCGCCCCGGCACGATCCGCGTGTCGATGATCCCACCGTTGCCTTCGCCGCCGATCACCGCCCCTTCCTTCAACATTGCCTGGACGACGTTCGCTTCGCCGACGGACGTCCGCAGCACCCGCCCGCCGTGCTTGGCCGCCAGATCGTCGATCATCCGGCTGGTCGACAAGTTCGCCGCCACCGCCCCCGGCTTCTTCGACAAAATCAACATCGCGCACAGCGCGAGCGAGTACTCCTCTCCGATGTACTTGCCGTTCTCGTCCACGATCGCCAGCCGGTCCGCATCCGGGTCCTGCGCGAAACCGACTTGCGCCTTCTGCCGGCGCACCTCGTCCGCCAGCCCCGTTAAGTTCTTCTCCGTCGGTTCCGGCTCGTGCGCAAACTGCCCGTCCGGGGTGCCGTTCAAATGCACAACCTGGCACCCGAGCTTGCTCAGCAGCGTCGCCGTCGCCACGCACCCCGCCCCGTTCACGCTGTCCAGCACCACCTTGAACCGCTTGCTCGAAATCCCGAGCACGTCCACGTAGTCCAGCACCCGCTTGACGTGCAGCGCGTGCGTCTCGGAGTTCTTCCTCGGCTGCACCAATTTGTCGACCCGCACGTACTCCGTCGCCTGCGCGTCGAACAGTTCCTTGATCTTGGCCGCGGCCTCGGGCGGCAGCGCCACCGCGTCCGAGTTCAGCAACTTCAGCCCGTTCCACTGGATCGGATTGTGGGACGCGGTCGCGATCATCCCCGCGTCGGCCCCGAGGTGCTTGACCATCATTGCTACGCCCGGCGTCGTCACGACGTCCAGATCGATGACCTCGATTCCGCTCGCCGTCAACGCCGCCGCCGCCGCGTCCCGCACCCACGGTCCGCTCGGCCGGGAGTCGCGCCCGAACACCAGCCGGTGGTGCGTGCCGTTCACCGGCTTTGCGCTCTGCTTGAGCCACACCGCGAACGCCGCCGCCATCCGCGTCACCACGGGCGGGGTCAGGGTCCCGCCGACCGTCCCCCGCATGCCCGACACGCCGATCATCAAGGCTTCCATGGGTTCCTTCCTCGTCGCTTTCGTTGCAGTAGGACGTGCATCACTGAAGTGTGCATGCCAAGGGCTTATCGGACGAGATCGCGTCGCCGCGCCGACCGATATCCCCTATATCGTCCCGCGTCCCTGCCCGCGCCATTATGAGTTTGCCCACCCTGCCGGCAACCCATATCATCGTCTATCCCATGCCCGCCCTGCCCCCCATCTGGTGCCGCTGTACGTTGACGCGCTAGGCTCTGTCTGACGAACCACAATGCTGAGCTTGAGCGCCATCCTCGCCCGCGGCACGCTCTCAGATTTCGGGAGGTGCACGGATGCACCGGTTCGACCTTCAGGACTGGCAGTGGGAGCTGATCGCCGACCTGTTCCC
>DASPKW010000020.1:0-9557 GCA_035627895.1 Tepidisphaeraceae bacterium
TAGAGCTCTGCCACCGTCATGAACGCGACGCAGGCCCGCTTGCCGGTCAGGTGCGGCTCGTAAGCGAATCGTCGCGTGTCGCCCTTCAGGGTGAACGAGATGATGTTGGTGTCGACGAGTACGGGGGCCACGGGTGCTCTGATTCAGGAATCGGCTACTTCTCTTTCCGCCACTGTTCCAAGGCCTCCTCGAATCCTTCGAAGTCGGCCGCCGTGAACGGGGGTGAGGAGGGCATCTCGTACGGGCCGACGCCCTGTTCCCGGGCGAGTTCTTCGACCGACTTCCCTTTCCAGAACGCCTGGGGATCGATGTGGTCGAGCGACGTGGCGGCATCGGCGCGGGCGTCGTCGAGGACGATAATCTCGACTTCCCGGCCAATCATGCTCTGGAGTTCGGGGAGGTGGAGGGTGTCGGAGTCGAGACGGCGGCGGATGCGGATCGCGTTCATGTGACCTCCGGGTGGGCGGCGCAGCAGATTATACGGCATACCCGAGGTCGGTGGCGCGGGCGTTACGTCACTCCCGCATCGCGTCCGGGTCCACCCCGTGCTTCGCGCAGAACGCCCGGTACGCGAACGGCGAGATCTCGCTCGGCTTGATCTCGCTCCGGCCGCCCCAGAAGACGTTCGTGTACAGGACGGGAATGCCGGCCTCCTCGAGGTGCCGGTCGATCGCGGCCTTGTGCTTGAGCACCATCTCCTTGTCCGTGCCGTGGGCGACACCCATGACGTTGACGTTGGCGAACTCCGGGCCGCCCTCGCGCCAGTAGGCGTGGGTCATGATCAGGTGGCGGCCGACCTCCTTGCCGGCTTCCATCTGCCGGCCTTCGGGCACCGCCCAGTGGAACAAAGCGTTGAACCGGGTCACGCGCTCGCCAGACGCGAGGGGCTTGACGTGCTCGAGGAACGTGGAGAACCGCCCGATCACGCCGCGCTGGTTCAGGCTGCGGGCCACGTCGTAGAACTGCTCGAGCGACACGCCGGCCTCCGTCGCGCGCGCCTCCCAGAGGTTCGGCACGATCTCGTCGACCTCGAACTCGCGCTTGAGCGGCGTCAGCACGCGCCATTCGAGGTCGGACAGGTGGACCTGGGCGGTCGTCTTGGGCTCGGCCGGGACGTTCGCGCGCTCGCCGGGCTCGATCGTCCGCCGGCGGACGTGGCCGACGCCCAGGGCGAACACGAACTTTGCCGGCATGATG
Source organism: Tepidisphaeraceae bacterium (assembly GCA_035627895.1). Classification (GTDB taxonomy): domain Bacteria; phylum Planctomycetota; class Phycisphaerae; order Tepidisphaerales; family Tepidisphaeraceae; genus DASPKW01. The sequence goes on from DASPKW010000020.1 coordinate 1,198, forward strand.
CGGAAACTCTGCGCGCCGGTGATTTTGGACAGCAACTCGCAGTGCTTCCGCATCGAGTAGCCCTGGGGCACCTTGAGGGTCGTCCACAGGCGGTATTTGGAGCCGGTCGTTTCCTTGTCCGTCGAGCGGACGACGATGTGCCCGGAGAACGGGTCCTCGTGGAACATGAAGTCGAAGCCGCTCGACAGCTTGTCTTCGGGGATCTGCCAGGCGACCAGCCCGCCCTCGGCGAGGTTGACGGACATCAGGGTCTGGCGCACCCGGCGGATCGTCCCGGCCCGGAGCATCGCGCGGATGCGCTCGACGACGGTCGGGAGGTCGACGCCGGACAGGCGGGCGATTTCGCCGAGCGGGTCGACCTGGAAGCCCTGGATGCGGTCCTCGGAGACGGCGAGGATCTTCGCGTTGATCGGGTCGGCGATGTCGATGGGGAGGGTCGGCGCGGGGGTCATGGCGGGGATTGTATACGGCGGGGCCGGCGGACCTAAGGGCGGGCGACCTCGAACGTTCGTCGTTTTCCCGCCCTACACTGCTACCGCGCGCGGCCGCTCCAGCGGCATCGGCTCGGGCAGTTCCACGCTCTTGGCCATCGGGCCGAAGATCTCATCGACCCCCTCGTAGAACACGTTGCCGATCAGCAGGTCGACGAGGTTCTTCTGCAAGTGCGGGTACTCCCGCATGAACTTCCCGAAGCTGAAATCCTTCGTGTAGAACGCGTACACGAGCTTGCGGATCAGCTGCATCCCGCCCGCCAGGCCGTCGCCCCAGCTCGAAAGCTGCTGCGCGGAGAAGTCGCCCGCCTCGAACGCCTTGTTGATCGCGTCCGCCGCCATCTCCCCGCTCTTGAGCGCCAGGAACACGCCGGACGAGTACATCGGGTCGAGGAACCCGAAGGCGTCGCCGACGAGCACCCAGCCCTCGCCGGCGCACCGCGTCGCGCGGTAGGAGAAGTCCGACAGCACGTGCACCGGCGACACCCGCTCCGCCGTCGACATCCGGTCGTCCAACCCCCGGCACGCCTTGATCTCCTCCTCCAGAATCTCTTCCGGCGTCGCCCCCCTGCTCTTGTACTGGCTCTGCATCCGACCCAAATCGAACACGACCCCGACCGACACCACGTCGTCCGGCAGCGGGATGTACCAGAACCACCCGTCCCCCTGCTGGGTCGTCAGCACGAGCGTCGCGCCCTCGTTCTTCCCCGGGTCGCGCCGGGCCCCCTTGTAGTGCGCGAAGTACGACACCTTCCGCAGCTTCGGGTCGGTCCGCTTGATGCCCAGCTTGCGCGCCAACAGCGCGTTGGTGCCGGTCGCGTCGACCACGACCTTCGCGTTCACGCGGAACAGTTGACCCTCGGCAGTCGCGCCCTGCGAGTGCACCAGGTGGCCCTGCCCGTCGCTCGTCCCCTGCTCGGCCGCCCCGGCGACCTCCTGCCCGACCGGGGCCACCTGGTAGTGCGCCCCGCGCCGCACCATCACGCCGGTCGCCCGCGGCAGGTCGTCCGACTCGGTCGGCTCCAGCAGCACCTCGGTCACATTCGCATCCTCCCACACCTCGGCCCCGTGCTTGCGCGCGTTGGCCGTCATCATCTGGTCGAACTCGCTCCGCACGACCTGCCACGTCTGGCTGCACTCGTGGGGGTTGACCTCGTCGAAGAAGAACGGCTGGGAGTCCTTGCCCGTCGCGGTCACGAACTGCACGGAGTACTTCTTCACGAACCGCGATTGCTTCATCTCGTCGAGCAGGCCCAGGCGCTTGAACGACCAGTACGACTCGGGCATGAGCGATTCGCCGATGTGGAACCGCGGGAACCGCCCGCGCTCCAGCACCAGCACCTTGCGCCCCTGCTGGGCGAGCAACGTCGCCACGGTCGACCCGCCCGGCCCGCCGCCGATCACCACCACGTCGTACGTCAGCGTCGTCACGTCACCCGTCACAGCCATGGACATCCGGACCTCCGCGGGGAAAGCTTGTTTGAACAAGTGTCATTGTACGGTACGTCTCCGCCCCCGGAAAGGTTGAACCCGCCGGGCGAATTCACGTTCGCACGAGCCCACGCACTGCCGTCGCTCTGTAACCCCCGTCGCGCCCGCAACATATCGCCCGCCATTGACGCTTGACCCGGGCAACCGTTAGCATCGCCCGACTGTCGCCCCGACCGGGGAAGGACTATCGTTGCTTGGGGATCCGACACGCGCGCCCTCACCTCGCGCCGGCCGTTCGCTCTCGGGAACGACATGCAGCAGAGACGAGCCGACAAGGCCAACACGCCCAAGCCGCCCCCTCCCAAGCCCAAGCCGCCGGAGGAAGTGGGCGAGGTCCCCCTTCAGCCGACGCAGCTCGGCAAGACGTCGGACGAAGATTTGATGCGGCGGACGCAGCAGACCCAGGACAAGCAGTCCTTCTCGGTGCTGTACGAGCGCTACTCGACCGCCGTGCTGTCCTACCTCTACCGCATGCTGGGCAACGTCGAGGACGTGGAGTCGATCGGCCAAGAGGTCTTCCTCCGCGCGTTCCGCTTCGCCCCCACCTACCGCTACCCCCAGAAGTTCAGCACCTGGCTGTTCACGATCACGCGCAACCTGGCAATCAACCACAGCCGCCGCCGCAAGCGCAGCCCGGTGCGCAACATCACCGAGCTCAATCTGGAAGGCGTGGACATCTCGGGCGACCCGTACCAGGTCGCCAGCCGCGCGACCGACGATCTGGAAAAGCAGGAAGAGATCGCCCGCGTCTTGAAGGCGCTCGAAGACCTCCCGACCGACCAGAAGGAAGTCATCGTCCTGGGCGTGTTTCAGGACATGAGCTACGCGCAGATGGAGGAGATCACCGGCACGAAGGCGGTGACGTTGCGCAGCCGGATGTTTCACGGTTTGAAAAAGCTCGCGGCTCTGATCGGCCGGGGCGGGCCCGTCGACCCCGACGAGAAAAAATGACGAATGACTAAATTCGAATGACGAATGAATGACCAAATTCGAATGACGAAACCAGCCTTCGCACCCCCTCCGTTTCGTCATTTCCGCCTTCGTCATTCGTCATTGATTAGTCATTCGAATTTCGTCATTCGTCATTGATTCGAGCTTCCGGTTTGGTCATTCGTCATTCACCCCTATGTCCGACACCGACCTCGAATCCGACACCTTCCAAACCCTCTTGACCGACGCCCTGCGCGCCGGTCCCGGCAGCCCCGAGTGGCACCAGGCCGTCGCCCGGCTCCGCTCCTCGGGCGAGAAGGGCGCCGACGAGCTCCAGCTCCTGATCCGCGCCCGCGAGGACCTGGAGTCGGGCAAGGAGTACCGCACGGTCAAGGCCGGCCCCGGCTTCACGCGCAACGTCCTCCAGGCGATCGAGGACGAGGGCGCCGGCGGCGCCAAGGGCGGCATCCCGTCGGCCAACATCGTCGCGTTCGTCGCGGCCGGCGTGATCCTGGCGGTCGTGGTCGTCGTCGCGGTCGTCCTGTTCAAGACCGGCACGCCGCCCGCGCCGAACAAGGTGGACCAGCTCAAGGGCCTGTACTTCGTCAGCGCCATCAGCTCGGCCGACTTCGAAACCGCGACCGACGTCCCCGCCGACTTCAAGACCGCCGGCGAGCTCGCCCTCAAGATCACCGGCAAGGCCCTGCGCCCTCAGACGCTCGAGCCGATCGCCGACGACAAGCGCGAGTACCGCGCGGGCGTGCTGGTCAAGGCCGAGCCGATCCCGGCCGACCAGCCGGGCATGATCGAGGTCACGTTCTTCGCCAACCGCCTCCCGACCGACGTCGTCATCCCGCAGGTGTTCGTGTCGGACGCCCCGATCGACGACGCCAAGGGCACGAGCTCCCACGAGCTCGTCTGGCTGCTCAAGGGCGGCCAGCCCCAGCTCGTCAAGCCGGACATGAGCGTCCCCGCGACCGGCCCGAAGCTGGACAAGCCCGGCCCGTTCACGGTGAAGATCCGCTTCGACAAGGACACGGCGATCGTCGAGACCGGCGCCCAGCGCCTGTACGAGGGCCCCCACGGCCTGGCCCCCAACTCGCCCAAGTACGTCGGCGTCCGCTTCCTCCGCAAGGTCGGCGACTCGTCGGCCAACCTGTGGCTGACGGGCGTGAAGGTGCTCAAACCCTGACGACGCCGCGCGACATTCGCGTGACGGACTGCCCGCACACGCTAGAATGATCCCGCAATGTCGTCCGCCAACGCACCAGACCCGATCGACTTCCCCGACTTCCCTCCTTTGGACGACTCGGGCACCGTCGACCTCTGGCAGATCCGCAGCAACCTCTCCCTGACGCCCGAGCAGCGTATGGAGCAATACTTCCAGTGGATGGAGTTCGTCCGCGACGTCCGCGAGGCTGGAGCCCGGTACTATGGCGTGGAACCACGATCTGCTGAGACGTCTGAATGACGCCGGCGTGCGATACGTGATCGTGGGCGGCGTGGCTGCGATCGCCCACGGCTCGGCGCGCCTCACCGAAGACCTGGACATCTGCGCCCCGCTCGATCATGAGAACGTCATCCGCATCGTGCGAGCCCTCGCCGGCTCACACCCCCGCTGGCGGATGCGGCCCGACCTCCCGGAGATCACCGAAGACAACCCGATGCTCTCCGGCCGGAAGAACTTCTACCTCCGGTCCGATCTCGGATACCTCGACGTTCTCGGTGAGTTGCCCGGCGTAGGAACCTTCGACGACGCCGCGCGTCGGAGCATCCCGCTACAGGTGCGCGGCATCCCCTGTCGGGCGATCGACCTCGATGCCCTCATCGAGGCCAAGTCGTTCGCGAACCGTCCCAAGGACCAACCCGCCCTGCGGGAACTCGAGGTCATCCGTCGCGAGAAGTCCGGACAACCCGACCCTCCCACGTCGGGCGCGAACTGATCTCACCCCGGCGACTCCTCCCCTTGCCGGTAGACCGCCGGGTTCAAGTTGATCCCGCCGCACTCCGGACATCGCGCCGAATCGCTCCCGTGCTCCCGCAGGTCGTACCCGCAATGCGAGCAGAGCCCCGCCTCGCGCAGCCGAAGATCGCGGCGCGTCCGCCACGTGTCACGGAGCCGACGGAACGAGAACACCACGATCCCGGCGACCGTCAACAGCGTGATCGCGGACATGAGAAAGGTCGCCACCACGCGAGCTTCGACCACGTCCTACCTCGTGACGTAACTGGAGTGCGCGTGCCCCCTTCCGTTCAAGGCGTTGACGCGCGCCTACACCAATTTCTCCGCGATCTGCACCGCGTTCGTCGCCGCCCCCTTGCGGATCTGGTCGCCACTCACGAACAGATCGATCCCCCGCCCGTCCTCCCGGCTGATGTCCTGCCGGATCCGGCCGACGAGCACGTCGTCCTGCCCGCTCGCCTCCAGGGGCATCGGGAAGTGGTTCGCGTCGACATTGTCCACCGGCTTAACGCCCGGCGCCTTCGAAAGAATCTCCCGCACCTGCGCAGGCGTCATCGGCCGCTCGAACTCGATGTTGATGCTCTCGCAGTGCGCCCGCGGCACCGGGATCCGGATGCACGTGGCCGAGACCATGATCCGCGGGTCACCGAAGATCTTCCGCGTCTCGTTCACCATCTTGTTCTCTTCCTCGTTGTACCCGTTGGCCGCGATCGCCGTGTTGTGGCTGAACACGTTGTTGGCGATCTGGTGCGGGAACTTCTCCTTTACGATTGGCTGGCCCTGCGCGTACGCCTTGAGCTGGGCGTCGAGCTCGTACAAGCCCCACGCGCCGGCGCCGCTGACGGCCTGGTACGTGCTGATCACCAGCCGCTTCACGCGGTTCACCTTGTGCAAGGGCCAGACCGGCACGTTCATGATGATCGTCGAGCAATTCGGGTTGGCGATCAGGCCGTTGTGCTTGTGGATCGCCTCGGGGTTCACCTCCGGCACGACCAGCGGCACCCCGTCCTTCATCCGGAACGCCGACGAGTTGTCAACGACCACCGCGCCCGCCTTCACCGCGCTCGGCCCGTACTCCTTCGAGATGCTACCGCCCGCGCTGAACAGCGCGATCTGCACGTCCTTGAACGAGTCGTGCGTCAGCTCTTCGATCGTGTAAGCCTTCCCCTTGAACTGGACCGTCTTCCCCGCGCTCCGCGCCGACGCCAGCACCTTGAGCGTCTTGATCGGGAAGTCGCGCTCGGCGAGCACGCGCAGGAACTCCTCACCCACGGCCCCGGTGGCCCCGACGATCGCGACGTTCACGGACATGGCAGACACCTCGGAAAGAAGTCAGAAGCCAGAAGTCAGAATCCGGTAGGAAAACGAAAAGGCCGCCGGTGAAAACCCATCCGTTCCTGGCGAACCGCATGCGGGCCTCCGACTGGGTCGGAAGCGCGACACACGGAACCTAGCACGTTTTGGTCGTCATCGGCGGCCTTGAACTCTGCGCGGCGAGTCGTCGCAAAAACGCGATCCGCCGCGCCGTCCGCGCGATCATCGCACAAAATTTCCGAGGCTTCAAGACGGCCGCTAGATGACCCATTTTTCTGCGCCGCCCCAATTTTTCGAAGGAAAAGGGATGTTTTAGCCCATCCCCCGTGCCGTAGATTATCCAGATTTACAGACGCCCTTATCCGGGCGGTTGTACTTCTCACGCAGAATGGTATTTATCCCTACGTCACCTCTGAGCGAGAGGGACAGAGAACCCCATCCGTCGGCCACCGCGCCGTCGTGCGAACGAGAGTTCTTCGGTGATTCGCATCACACGCCCTTCCCATGACGACGTGTCGTACCGCGCACCGCGGAAGCGGGTGTTGCTCGCGTTGTCGTATTACGATCACCGTCATCACGCCGGCGTCGCCCGCTACGCCGCCGAGCACGGGTGGGCGCTCGAAGACGCCTATACCCAGATGAAGTCCCTGCCGCCGCACTGGGACGGCGAGGGCGTCATTTCCTTCCACGGGGACGACCCGGACTACATCGCGTGGCTCACCCGCGCCGCCGCCCGCACCGCCGGCCCGCGCGTGGTCGACATCGGCGAGCCCGCCGGCCTGACCGATTTCCCCCGCGTCTGTTCGGACGCCGACCGCCTGGCCGAGTTGGCCATCGGCCACTTCGCCGCCAAGGGATACACGACCCTCGCGTTCACTTGGCTGGTCGACCGCCCGGTCGTCCGCGCCCGCGCCGCGGCCCTCGCCGCCGAGGCCGCCCGCCGCGACGTCCGCCTGATCGAGTTCCCCCTCGAAGACCTGCGATCGCTCGCCGCCACCACCGCGCTGCCGGTCGGTTTGATCGCCGCCAACGACGCCGTCGCCGTCCGCGCGCTCCGCGCCTGCGAGGACGCCGGCCTCCGCGTCCCCGAGCAGGTCGCGATCCTCGGCATCGACAATTTCGAGTACCGGTGCGTGCCGGCAGCCGTCCCGCTGTCGAGCGTGGACGCGGCGCAGGAGCGGATCGGGTACGAGGCCGCCGCCCTGCTCGACCGGCTGATGGCGGGCGAGCCCGCGCCGCCCGAGCCCGTGCGCGTCCCGCCGGTCGGCGTGGTCGAGCGCGAGTCGACCGACATGCTCGCCGTGACCGACTTCGAGGTCGCCCGGGCGCTGCGGCACGTCGCCAAGTACCACCGCGGGCGCATGGGGCTGAAGGACGTCGTCCGGGCCACCGGCATCTCGCTCCGGCGGCTCCAGACGCGCTTCAAGGCCGCCCTGGGCCGGACGATCCTCCAGGAGATCAACGGCCGGCGCGTCAAGCACGCGCAGAAGCTGTTGCAGACGACGAACAAGAAGGTCCGCGCCGTCGCGCTCGAGTCGGGGTTCGGCAGCGCGGTGAAGTTGATCCGCGTGTTCGGGCAGTACGTCGGTACGAGCCCGAAGCGGTACCGCCGGCAGTGGCGGGCCGAGTTCGGCCAGGGGCTGCTCGGGGTTGATCCGGCCGGGGCGGATCGTCCGGTCCCGCAGGCCGGCGTCGGGGCCGCGGCCACGGCCGCGCGAAAGGCGGGGCAGAAATGATTCCGCGGGGAGGGCCCGGCCAATTCGAAGGGTTCACGCCACGCCCCGCGCGCCCGCGCGGGCCGGCGCGCAAGCGCGTCCTGCTCGCGCTGCACTACTACGACTACCGCCACCACGCCGGCGCCGCGCGCTACGCCGCCGAGCACGGGTGGATCCTCGAGGACGCCCACGCCCAGGACCGCCTGCTCCCGCCCGCCTGGAACGGCGACGGCATCATCTCCTTCCACGGGTCGAGCCCCGAGTTCCTCGAGTGGGTCAAGACGGCGCGCGTGCCGGTCGTCGACATCGGCGAGTACGACGAGTTCAGCGCGCTGCCCCGGGTCAAGACCGACCCGAACAAGATCGCCCGATTGGCCGTCGAGCACTTCCACCAGCGCGGGTACAAGTCGGTCGCGTTCACCTGGGAGATCGACTCGCCCGTGTCGCGCCGCCGCG
>DASPKW010000021.1:0-21566 GCA_035627895.1 Tepidisphaeraceae bacterium
GAGCGGGAAGAAGTACAGGTTGGGCGAGTCCATCACGTAGACGCCGCCCATGCCGACCTGTACGCCGGTGATGTAGTGGAACATACCCTGGGCGAAGACGGTGCGCTTGTCGAACTTACCGTCGCCGTCGGCGTCCTCGTAGATCACGACGCGGTCGTCGCACTTCTCGCGCCACTGGGCGTAGGAAAAGTTCTCGGCAACCCACACGCGCCCGCGCCGGTCGAAGCAGAACCCGATCGGCTGGTGGAGGTCGGGCTCGCCGGCGAAGAGCGTGGCGGTGAACCCGGGCGGGAGGGTCATCTTCCCCGCGGCCTCGGCGGCGGGGACGGGGGCGGGCTGGTTGTCGAACTCGCTGGGGCGGACCGGCTTGGTCGGCTTGGGCGTGTTGGGGGCGGGCGTCTCGGCGGCGGGGAGGAGGGCGGCGCCGGTGAGGAGCGCGGCGGTGAGGAGGGACGTGGCCCAGGCGCGGCGGGTAGGCATCAGGACGTTCTCCGTTCGGTAGATCGTGAAATGGCCAGACTCAGACACCCATTGTGGGACCCAGTGGGTGGGATGCCAAGGGGGCTTGGCCCGCCCCATTCAGCACCGCGACCACTACCGACCCCACACCACCATGCTTTGTAAGAGACCGTGCCCATCCTTGGAGAGTCCACAGCGCATTTAAAGTTGCTTTACTTCCCCGGCGGACTTTGAAAGAATAGTCCGCGTTTCTTTCAATCGCCCTCCAGCTTGGTTAAAAACTTTAATAGCGTCGTAACCCTTGAACCCTGCCAATTTTACAGCACCAATGGTGGGCGAATGTCGCCAGGTGGCGGGCGGGTTCTGGGCATTCGTGCCCGCACCCCTCCCGCCGGAACTGCATTTCGATAGCGATCTGATTCTTGCGCTTTCAGGGGCGGACACTGCGCTGGGGGAGGTTGCCGGACTGGCGCTCGGCGGCGCGATCCCTCGAATGCACATGCTCCTTCGCACGTTCGCGCAGCGCGAGGCCGTGTTATCCAGCAGGATCGAGGGCACGCAGACGCAGTTGGACGAACTGCTGCTGGCCGAAGTGCGTGGGCGCGCCCGCCAGGAGCACGGAGATCTCAGAGAAGTCCAAAACTACCTCCGGGCGATAAATCTCGGGATCGAGTTGCTCACGACCATGCCGATCGCGACGCGGCTCATCTTGCGATTGCACGAAGCGCTCATGGAAGGTGTTCGGGGCGGCGACAAGACGCCGGGCGAATTCCGGCGCATCCAGAACTTTATCGGGCGCCCGGAGGACACGGCAGCCACCGCGAGGTATGTTCCGCCGCCACCCGAGGAGTTGAACCGGCTGCTCGCGAATTGGGAACGGTTCGCCAACGACCGGGGAAAGTTGCCCGACCTCATCCAATGTGCCGTCCTGCACGAACAATTCGAGGCCATCCACCCGTTTCAGGACGGTAACGGTCGAATCGGGCGGCTCCTCATTACCCTGTTCCTCATCGCCCGCGGCCGCCTGGCGCAACCGCTCTTGCCCCTGTCGGCGTTCATCGAGCGCCATCGTCGCGACTATTACGATACGCTACAGGGCGTCCGGACGGACGGCGACTGGAACGGGTGGATTCGGTACTTCCTCGCAGGCGTGACCCACACCGCCCGCCAGACGACCCGACAGGCCCGGGCCCTGGACGCCCTTCGACGGGGCTATCGCGAGGCGCTCCGCGGCGACCATCGCGCCCGCGAGTTGATCGACGAGTTGTTCGTCAACCCGTTCATTACCGTGGCGAAGGCGGCCGACCGCCTTAAGGTCAGCAAGCCCACCTCGCAGCGGACGATCGACATCCTTCAGAAGAGCGGAATTCTGGGCGAAACGACGGGCCGGCCTTGGGGCCGGATTTACGTCGCGCGCGCGATCCTGGACGCGATCGAATCACCGCCGGATGACGTGTAATCGACACCCGCTTAGTCACGTATGGCACCTTCAGTCCACCGCCGCTCCCCCGTCGAGTTCGACGATCCGGACCGCGGTCGCGTTGCCGCATTCCGGGCATCGATCGGCCGGGACGCGCAGGTCGTACCCGCACGAGAGGCAACACCCCGAGTTCAGGCGATCGGCGATACGGCGCGTCCGGCGGGCGTCGCGCGTCTGCAGTCCGACCATGATCCCGAGCGGGGCGAGCGCGGGAACGATCACCCAGTAGCGCTCCAACGACCAGGCGACCAGCGCGATCAGGATGCCCAGCATCGTCACAATCAGCAACGCCGTACGGGCGGTGCTCCATGAGGGTTCGGGGAAGACCTGCACGGCGTCATTGTGGTCACGTGCGGGTCGCACTCGCAAGGCTCGTCAAAACGCACAAACAAGAACGCCGCCGACCCGGAGGGATCGGCGGCGTTTGGATTGAGGACGGCGCGTGGCCGCGGCGGCTAAACGGGCTGGGTTCAGGCCTTGGCCGGCTCGGCGGCCGGGGCGGCCTTGGCGCCGGGGGTCTTCTGGAAGCTGTAGGTGCCGCCGAACTTCTTGCTGAACCGCTCGACGCGGCCGGCGGTGTCGACGAACTTCTGCTTGCCGGTGAAGAACGGGTGGCAGGCCGAGCAGATGTCGACCGCCAGGCGGCTCTGGGTGCTGCGGGTGGTGAACTCGTTGCCGCAGGCGCAGTGGACCGAGCAGATCTGGTACTTGGGGTGGGTCTTTTCCTTCATCGCGAACTCCTCGGGGGCCGGGGACGTGCGACGGCGATACCTCGCCGTCGTCAGCCGCGGTCAAATGGGTAAATCAATCGAGTCCGGTAGTGTAGCGGCGCGCGGGTGGCGCGTCAAACGACTGGGGAGGGCGGGGAAGTCTCGGTGGGACAAGTTGTTACGCGCGGCGGCGACCGTGGGGCGTTACCCGTGATCGGCGCCCGTTCTCGCCCGACGCGCTCGCCTTCGGGCGGCGCTGTCGCTTGCCCTTCGGGTCGCGGCTAAACGGGGAAACTTGCGAACGCGTCACTTTTCCGGCGCGGCGACGCCGTCCAAGGCTTCGATCAGCTCGCGGTCACCCAGGCGACCGGTGTGGTCGAGGTCGGCGAGGCAGAAGCCGCGGTCGGCCGCGGCGGTCAGCTCGGCGAGGGTGAGCTTGCCGTCGCCGTCGGCGTCGGCGGCCGTCATGATCGCGCGGGCCCACATCTCGCCCGCCTGGATCAGGGCGGGCTGGGCCGGTCGGCGGTTGCGGCCGCCGCGGTTCTCGTCCCTCAGGCGGTTGAGGTCCTGCGCGGGGCGGGCGCCCAGCGTGGCGACGATCGGGTCGAGCCGCTCGGCGAGCGTTTTCGCGTCGATCGACTCGGGCTTGTCCTCGTCGGCGAGTTGGTAGTACAGGGCGGCGGCGGCGTCGCGCGCCTCGCGGGGGGAGATGTGGAAGTCGCCGTCCTTGTCCGCCTGTTGCCGGACGGCCTGGGCCATCAGGGCGAGGTTGCCCATCAGCACGGACGCCCGCACGCCCATGCGCATGGCGCCGGGGTTGTGGCCGGCGGGGACGAACAGCCTGGCCGGGTCGTGGGTGCCGTCGAGTTGGGCGACGACGGCCGCCGCCCGCGCGGCGATGAACGCGCGGGGCGTCATCCGGCCGCTCCCGCGCCAGGCCCGGCCCTTCTCCTCTTCGAGCCCGATCGGGCCCATGCGGGTCTGCGGGATCGACGCGGCCGCCGCCTCGTCGGCCTCGAGCATCGCCGATTGCAGCGCGTCGATCAGCGGGTCCATGACGGCCGGGTTGAACGCGACGGTCACGACGTTGCGCACGTGCTTGAGGTAGGCATCGCGGTACTTCTCGACTGCCAGGATCCGCTCGCACAGGCGGTTGGTCCCGCCCCACGGGTGGCGGACGTCGAGGTTGACGAGCTGCTCGCCCCCGCCGCCGTACGACGCCAGGGCGAGGTTCATGTCCCACGGGAGCCAGTGGACGCGGGACGGGCGGCCCGTCTTCTTGTCCGGCGGGCTGACGACCAGATAGAAGTTGTGGTTGTTCGCCAGGTTCGAGTCGAGGTGGCAGATCACGCCGGTGACCGCGAGGTAGTTCAGGAACCCGTCGACGTCGAAGACCTTTTCGATCTCGCGGTTGAACGTCTCGTCGGCCGCGTAGTTGACGAGCTTGAGAAACTCGATCAGCGGGCGGGCGGCGGCGGGGTCGTCGATCTTGTTCTTCGGGCGGTAGCGTTCGACGTAGTTGCCGATGTCCTCGCCCATGTACGGGAGGCCGCGGATCGACTCGGGCTTGAAGACGGGCAGGTCCTGCTTGCCGAAGTGGCGCTTGAGGAACTGGTCGCCGTCGACCTCTTCGACGATTGTGTACAGGCCGACGTACTCCTGTTGGCAGTGGCCGTCGACGGACAGGTAGACGGTGGCGAGGGTGGTGCGCGGGGCGGGGACGCCGGCGGCGCGGTAGGTGGCGTAGCAGATCGTCTCGCGCATCAGGGAGATGTCGAAGGCGTTGTTCGCCAGGTTCAGACTCTCGATGCCGAGGTGGTCCTGGCCGGGCTTGAAGCGGTTGAAGTCGAGCTTCATGGGGCGCTTGAGCCCGCGCTCGGTGGCGTTGTAGGACGAGTTGCCCTTGTAGCGCACGCCCACGTCGGCGAACGGGACGTTATCGATCTCGATTTGGGCTTTCACGTAGGGGTACTCGTATCCGTAATTGGCGATCCCGGCGGGCTGGCCTTCGATCGCGGGGATCTTGGGTTGTTTCTCCTCGGGCGCCTTGGCGGGCTGGGGGGTGGCGGGCGCGGCGGGCTTGTCGGTCGGCGCGGGAATCGAGGCGGCGTCGAGCGGGGCCGGACGGGCGCGCCGCGTCGGCTGCATCAACTGGAACTGCTCGTAGCTGATCCGGATGTGGATGGTGTGCAGCGCGGTCGGCGTGAAGAACTCGGCCGACGGGTCGGGCTTGTCCTTTTTCTTCACGCCCTTCTTCAGGGGGGCGGCGAGCGCGGGGAGGGTGCACAGGATCAGGAGGTACGTCAGTGCGCGGGTCACATACACGACAACGCGCGAGGGTCGCGGTTGTTGCGTCGGGCGTCGGCCCTTGTCGCCCGGCACCCGCTTTGCGAGCCGTTCAGCCCGTTTTCACATCTCTAGCCGAGGAGATCTCATGATTCGATCGCGAAACTACAGGGCAGGCTTGGGTATCGCCGCGCTCGCCGGGGCGGTGGCACTGGTGGCGACGGGGCCGCAGTGGGCGGCAGATCGTCCGGCTCCGGGGGTGTTGCCGGACGCGGTGGCGGACGTGCAGTCGCCGCGGGACGTCCCGCGCGACCGGCCCGAGCAGCAACTGACGGAGCACGACAAGTCGGGCAAGTTCGGGGGGGACGCGGCGCCGCCGTCATCGACGGCGCTGGCCGGCCAGCCGGACAAGGGGACGATGGCGGGGTTTGATTTTTCGCGCGACCCGCTCGGGGCGAAGGTGCCCAAGCAGACGGCCGCCGACATCATGAAGCAGGACATCGCCGACAAGCCCAAGGTGATGGCCGACCACCGCAAGGTGCTCGAGGCGCGGTACGAGCTCAAAGCCAAGCTCGACCCGGAAGCGAAGATGAGCCGGGGCAAGCCGCTCCCGGTCGGGCCGACGGCCAAGCTCGCGCAAGGCGCGACGTGGGAGCAGCTCGCGGCGATGACGCCGGACCAGATCCGCGGTAATAACGCGTTCCCGTACAAGCCGCTGCCGCACCCGAAGCACGCGGTGGGCGGGCAGGTGTTCCCGCAGGTGCAGACCGCGATGTTCCCGCGGCTGGAGCGGTTCGACGTGGAGTTCGACCTGCCGAACGAGTTTTTGCCGGAGTTCCCGCCGGGGATCTTTTTGCAGAACCGGCCGGAGCTCGGCGACGTGTCGCGCGGGCAGGTCGTGTCGTTCAACAACTTCCACGAGCTGTTCAAGGACATCCTGACGCCGGTGCAACTCGACGGGCTGCGATTGCTGTTGACCCCCCTGCCTCAGGAGGAGTTCAACCCGACGGACGACCGCAAGACGATGCGCCCGAGTTTGGGCGTGGCGTGCCTGGACTGCCACGTGAACGGGCACACGACGGCGCAGTTCCACCTGAACCCTGACGACCGCCCCCAGCACCGGCGGTTCCGGCTGGACACGACGAGCCTCCGCGGCGTGAACCAGCAGCAGATCCACGGGTCGAAGCGGTCGCTCAGGTCGGTCGAGGACTTCACGGAGTTCGAGCAGCGGACGGCGTACTTCAACGGCGACCCGACGCACGCGATGAAGAAGGGGTTCACGGAGCTGCCGCGCGTGGCGGTCAGCCACATGGCGCAGATGCAGAACATGTTCGACTTCCCGCCGGCCCCGAAGCTGAACAAGCTGACGAACCGGCTCGACCCGGCCAAGGCGAACGAGGCCGAGCTGCGCGGGGAGAAGCTGTTCTTCGGGAAGGCGCAGTGCTCGACGTGCCACAGCGGGCCGGCGTTCATGGACCACCAGATGCACGATCTGATGGTCGAGCGGTTCACGCAGGAGCCGGGCGACGGGCCGATCAAGACGTTCACGCTGCGGGGGATCAAGGACAGCCCGCCGTACCTGCACGACGGGCGGTGCCTGACGCTGGAGGACACGGTGGAGTTCTTCAACCTGGTGCTTCAGCTCAAGCTGGAGAAGCAGGAGAAGAGCGACCTCGTGGCGTTCATGCGGGCGCTGTGAGGGCTGTCGGGCGGGGCCTCCCATATCCTCGCACGAATCGGCCGCGGATGGACAGGGACGGAGATCACGGACCCGGATTCCGGTCCGTGGCGATCCGTGAGCATCCGTGGCTGATTCGTTTTCGTCCGGGGCCGAGTGGCACGAGCGATCGCCGAGCACCACCCCCCGCGTCCGCATTGCGGTATGATTCGCCCCCGAGGAGGATCCCCCGCCATGCGCACGCTCAGCTTAGCCCTCGTCGCGCTGCTCGCGCTCCCCGTCGTCGCCGCCGATTTTTTCGTCGGCGTGGCCTCGGTCCGCATCACGCCCGGCAAGCCGGTCCAGATGGCCGGGTATGCGAACCGCACCAAGCCGTTCGACCGCGTCGACCACGATTTGTTCGCCAAGGCCCTGGCGATCCGCGACTCGGCCGGCAACACCGGCGTCCTGATCACGATCGACATCTGCACGCTCGGCCGCGACGTCGCCGAGCCGGTGCGCCAGTGGGTCGCCCGGCGCACCAAGATCGACCCCGGCGCCGTCCTGATCAGCCTCTCGCACACCCACTCGGGCCCGGCCGTCAGCCTCAAGGGCGAGGGCGCGGACCGCGGGTCGGTCAACCCGAGCGGCCCCGAGACGGTCGCCTACACCTACAGCCTGCAAGACAAGCTCGTCGACGTCGCCGCGCGCGCGGTCGCAGACCTCAAGCCGGCCACGCTCTCCTGGGGCACCGGCGTCGCGAGCTTCGCCCTCAACCGTCGACAGCACACCGACAAGGGCGTGATCCTCGGCAACAACCCGCGCGGCCCGGTCGACCGCTCCGTCCCCGTCCTCCGCATCGACGGCGCGGACGGAAAGGTCCGCGCCGTCGTCTTCGGCTACGCCTGCCACGGCACCACGATCCCGTCGAGTAGCCTGGGCCTCTCGGCCGACTTCCCCGGGTACGCCCGCGACGTCATCGAGGCCAGGTTCCCCGGCGCCGAGTCGTTCTTCATCGCGGGCGTCGGCGGCGACGCCAACCCGTACCCGCGCCAGCAGCCCCAGCTCGCCGCGCTGCACGGCAAGGCGCTGGGCGAGGAGGTCTGCCGGATCGTCGAAAGCTTCCCTGCCGCCGACGGCGCCGCGGGCGCGAAGCTCGCGCCGGTGCGCGGCCCGCTGAAGGTCGTCACCGAGACGGCCAGCCTGCCGCTCGACGTGAAGACCCGAGCCGAGCTCGAGGAGATCGCCGCCAAGGGCGCCGGCACGCGCAAGGCCGACGCCGCCAAGATGATCGCCGCCCTCGAGCGCGGCGAGGCGCTCCCCACGACGTACGCCGCCAAAGTCTCCGCCTGGCAGTTCGGGCAGGACCTGACGCTGATCGCGCTGCCGAACGAGGTCGTCGTCGACTACGCCGCGGCCCTCGAGCGCGCCGTCGGGCCCCTCCGCCTCTGGGTCGCCGCCTACTGCCACGACGTCGAGGGTTACATCCCGTCGAAGCGCGTCCTCCGCGAGGGCGGCTACGAGACCCGCGGCCTGTACATCGGCGCCGGGTGGTTCGCCGAGGGCGTCGAGGACGCGCTGGTCAATGCGGCGAAAACCGCGGCGGAGCAGGCGGGGCGGACGATGGGGACGACGGATGGGAAATGACTTCGGCGGACATGTCGCCCGAGCACCGAATGCACCCAGTCGCCCCTTCGGGGCTGCATTTGCGCGTCCGCGCGGTGCGCCCGCTGCCTCTACTTCCCCCGCGCCCCCTGCGGCTGCGCACCCGTCACCCGCGGCCCCACTGGCAGCGGCTTGGCGGTCGTCGCCGGCGGGCCCACCGGCGCGACCGGTCGCGCCGCCCGCGTCGCTCCCGACACCACCCGCGCCCCCGGCTCCGGCTTGGCCGCCTGCGCCTTCGCCTTCGCCCGGGCCGCCGCGACCGCCGCCGCGTGGTTCAAATTGCCGATCGGATTTCCCTGCAGGTCCAGCGCCTCGGGCGAGATGTCGACCGCGGTCAGCCGGAAGTCGCCCGGCACCACGGGGCTCGGCTGGAGCTGTTCGCCCGGCACCAGGCTCGCCGTCCCGTTGTACGCCGGCGCGAGCCGCAATTCCCGGTCGATTCCGAACGCGACCTCGAGCAGGTTGGTGAACACGGGCAGGCGCTTCCCGTCCAGGAACGCCTCGACCGTGAAATCGGACCGGACGGGGTACTTTGCGGGCTTGCCCTTCGGGTCGTGGTACAAAATCCCGATCGTGTAGCCCTGTTGCGGCACCGGCTCGCCCGACCGGCCCCACGACGCGACCTCCACTCGCCCCCCGCCCGCCGCCGCCCGGTCCGGCAGGATCCGCCCGCCGTCCGGCGACCGCGCGGTCGTCGTCAGCTTCGCCTGCGGGTCGATCCCGAAGATCCCCACGTCCTGGAAGATCGACCCGCTCCCGTACGACGGGTTGCCCAGCGTGTACGGCGTGCCGGTCGTCGGCGGGCTCGTCCCGAGCACGAACAAGTCGAAGTCGCCCCGGCCGTCCCACCGCAGCGAGATGTTGAACCGCCCCTGCCCGGCCAGGAACGACTGCAGTTGCGGGTCGCTCACCGGCCCGCCGGTCGCGGCGGCCAGATCGCCCCCGCGGAGGACGATGTCGCCCTTGGACTGGAGCCGTGTGATCAGCCGCTGGTCCGCCTCCGGCCGCCCGTACGCGCTCTGCGGGTCGACGAACGTCCGCGTCAGCGCGTTGGCGGCGGGGGAGTCGGCGTTACTCGACACGTCGGTCCGCCCCGCGCCCTTCCCGCCGAACGCGATCTGCCGCCGGGCCGTCATATACTCGGCCCGGCCGGTCAGCGAGACGGCCGACGGCGCGTACGGGGGCTGGTCGAAGATCGACACGCGCGTCCCGCGGACCGCCAGCGTCGACGACGGGCTGACCAGCTCCGCCTGGTGCTCGACCCCCGCCTCCTCGATGTCGTACCGCGTCCGCCCGTACGGCATGCCGACCCGCGTCCGCACGACGTTCCCGTCCCGCAGCGCCTGCATCAGCTTGATCACGCCCAGCCGGTCCAGCGTGATCGTCTGGTCCGGCGGGATCAGGCAACGGACGGCGCTCCGCGGCCCCGTGCGGAACTCGGCCCCCTCGGTCACCGCCATCCCGACCACGGCCTTCCGCCACGGCTGGTCGTCCGCCTCTCGCACCTGCACCATCCCCTCGACGCCCGTGATCGTCACGCGCATCTGCCCCTGCGCGGGCAGCGTCGCCGGCGCCGGGGCGGCGGGCTGGGCCAGGGCGACGAACGCGACCGCGAGCACCGCGAGGCACCCACACAGGACCGGGACGAATCGGAGCGTCATGCCCGGAGTGTAAACCGGCCCGCGAACGGGGCAACCCGCGCCGCACGTGTCCGGTGGCATGGGTACGGCCGTACGGCATTACCCGTGTGTGGAGAGCTGACGCGCGTCGAGTCGCATTCACCACATCGGTTCCGGCCGCGTCACCTTCCCCTCCTCGCCCTCCCCCGACCGCGTCGCCGTCAGCACAGCGTCGTTCAGCCAGTCCACGCCCGCGCGCGTCGCCTCGAACCGCTTGACGACCTCGCGCACGAGTTTGGCGGACATGGCGACTGCCACCGGCAGCGTCGCGAACCAGTACCACTGCTTCCCCTTCACCGCCTCCTCCACGGGCGTGCCCGCGAGGTGCTCGTACCCCTTGGGCAGCCGTTTGAGCTTATCCCCCAGCAGCGGGCCGGCGAGCTTGGCCGTCTTGCGATCGTTGAAGATCTTGTCGAACGCCTTCGGGCCCGCGGCGATCGCGCCGCGCACGGCCGCCAGTTCGTCCGGGCCCGGCATGTACATCCCGCCGCCGACCTCGACGCCCTCGTGCGACACGGCGAAGTAGTACCCCGCCCCCGCGTTCTTGGGGATGCCGCGCCGCTGGAAGTGGGCCGCGATGTGCAGC
Organism: Tepidisphaeraceae bacterium; assembly: GCA_035627895.1. GTDB lineage: Bacteria > Planctomycetota > Phycisphaerae > Tepidisphaerales > Tepidisphaeraceae > DASPKW01. The sequence continues at coordinate 10,523 of DASPKW010000021.1, forward strand.
TTGTACGGCGTCTTGTCCTTCGAGAACCGCGTGTCGCGGTAGATCCGGTACAGCGCCTTGTGCGCCGGCTCGCTCACGTACTCGGCCGCGAACCCGCGCAGCTTGTCGTTGACCGCGCACACCGCCTCGACCATCGGCCCGCGAACGAACTCGTCGAACTGCCCCTTGTGCGCCCCGAACCACGTGCGGTCGTTGTTCTTCTTGAGCCCCTTGAAGAACGACACCATTTTTGGGGTAAAGCCTTTGAAGGCCATGAACATTCTCCTCGCAGCCATGATAGTCCGGAGTGACGGGGAAATGCGCCCCTGCGCGCGGGGCGTCCGGACTGTCATCCCGAGGTACTCCGAGGAATCTGGCCGGCGCGGCGGGGCCCGCTGAACTTTGGCAACTGTCCTCGAAGACGACGCACCAACGTTGGGCGGGCCCTGACGTTCGGGGCCAGATCCCTCGGAGTACCTCGGGATGACAGATTCCACGTGATGCCGCGGACCACGGGCACTGGGCAACGGCCAAGGGGGCAACGGGCATTTCTCATTCGTCATTTGACTTTTGACACCCGCCATCGATCCTTCCGCCATGCCCCGTCGCCGCCACGGTTTCATCCTCCTCTTCGGGTCGCGGAACATCGTGTCCGACGACCGGACGGTCCAGCCGGTGCAGGCGGTCTGCCCGAACTGCAACCAGCAGGCGACGATCGTCGGCAAGACGTACCGGAACTGGTTCACGCTGTTCTTCCTGCCGGTGTTCCCGATGGGGAAGGCGACGGCGTTCAGCCAGTGCACGAACTGCGGGGGGCAGTTCCCCGTGACCGTCGACGACCTCCGCCGGGGCCTGGCGCGCAACGACCAGGCGACCAACCAGGAGGCGATCGCGCTTTACAACTCGATGCGGGCGTCGCCGGCGAACGCGATCACGCTCAACCAGCTGATGCTGATGTACGCGGGGATGAACGAGTACGACCAGGCGATTTCGGCCGCCCGCGAGTTCCCGGCGGCGCTCGACGCGTCGGAGCAGTGCATGTGCACGCTGGGGCGCGTGTACCTGGCGGCGGAGAAACGCCCCGACGCGATCCGCTGGTTCGCCGCCGCGATCGCGCGGAACCCGCAGCTCGGCGAGGCCCACTACTACAAGGCGATCGCCCACCTGACGTCGACGCCGCCGGAGTTCGCGGCGGCGGTGTCGCACGCCCGGGCGGCGCGGAGCGCGGCGTATCCCAATGCGGACGCGCTGCTCAAGGAAGCGGAGTCCAAAGCGCGCGGGGAATGAGACGCGCGCGAGCACGACCCGTTTTGCCGCGCCGCTTGCGGAGCGCGTCTGGCGGATTCCCGATGACCTCATGCGGGTGATCCGAGGCAAGTCCGCGGCCTTCGAGGCGCCGGGCAAGCCCAGCGGGTAAAAGGGGTCCCCTCACAGTCGTACGTTTCCCGCAACAACCCACCCCCCGCCTGCGTGTAATACGTGCGGTCTCCCTCGGCCGATGTCTTGGCGAGGGGGCGCATGTCTCCGCAGGGCCTCTCGTTATGCAGATTGAAACGATCAAGCGTTGGCACTGGTGCGTCATCGGCGTCGCCGTCGGGTGCACCGTGGCCGCCATCAGTCTGTGGGCGGGGCCCAAGGAGCCCGTCGGTGCCGAGACGGTGACGCACGCGGAGTTCGAACGCACCGTGATCGACCGCGTCGTCCCGTTCAAGCGGTTCGGCCGGTGGAAGGCCGAGAACCTGCGGAACCTCCGCGTCCACCCCCCCCACGACGGCATCGAGGAGTTCATCACCTACGAGTACGACGCCTACGGGGTCGGGACGGACGGCAAGGCGTGGAAAGAACCCAAGGCGGCCCGCCTGATCCCGTCGCAGAAGACGTACGCCGGCATGGCCAAATCCGAATTGGGTAAGGACGTCCACCTGCTGACCGCCACCCAATACCTCGAGAAATTCCAGCAGCACCTGACCAAGATCGACGCCAAGCGCCGCGCGAACGCGATGCCGCTGAACTGGAAGCGGGCCTACATCGAGGAGCCGCGCGTCGCTTACGCCGTTTACGGCGGGGCGGGCCTGGTGATCATCGGCGGGATCTGGCCGACGATCCTCGGCCTGCTGATGGGCGCCGGCCTGGGCCGGCCGGTGCCCGAGAAGCTGATGGACATTTCCAAGTACAAGGGCGACTCGAAGCGCGCGGAGAAGAAGCCCGAGCCGAGCGACGACGACATGGACCGCCTGAAGGCGCTCGAGGAGCAGTTGGAGGCCAGCCTGAGGGCGGGCGCGCACGAGCGGGTCGCGACCGTCGACGCCGCCGCGCCCGAGCCGCAGGTGAAGAAACTCGTCGGCGGGTCGGCGGCGTCGGATGCCGTGGTACCCTTGCAGAAGGGCGACAAGGGGTATGGAGCGGACCAAGGCGACTTCTATCCGACCGAGATTCACGGGAAGAAGAAATAGATCTCCGGCATGAGTGATAGGAGATGCAAGGCTTTGTTTGACAGGCAGCTCCGATAATCAGAATGCCGGTTTCCGGATTCGATCAGATTCAAACTTGACGACGGCGGAAGGGCGGATATGCTTTCGAGCCTATTCCCCACATCACCGATATGGGAAGTAGAAGACTCATGAGCCGCCATTCCCTCCATCCCGATTGCCCAACCTGTCGAGTGCACGCGGTCTGTTGACCCGTCATCGTGCACGAGCGCTTTGGGCATTCATTCTTCCGGGATCAAGAGGTTGGCGATGTCGTCTGATAGCAGCACTCTTTCGTCGCAGTTGGCCGGGGGTGCCGAATCTTCGGCCTTGGGCGGGCTTTGGAGCATTTACTACCGGCGGGGGTACGAAGACGGCTACCGGCAGGTCGCGCGGGACCTGCTCGGCGCGCTAGTGACGATCTCCGAAGAGTTCATCAAGGCGCGGGGGGCCAAGTCGGACGAGTCGCGGCGGCTGGTTTACGCGTTCGAACATCATCTCGAGCGGCAGATCGAGCAGATCGCCGGGCAGGCGGGATTCGTCGAGGGCGGGCTCGGGATCTGATTCCCCTGTAAATCCAATTGAGAAGGAGACTTATGACGCTGTGTTGTCGATGCGAATAAGCAGGGTCGTGATTCCCACTATGTCTATAGGATAAGGTTTTGATTTTTCCTCCAAGATCGGTTTGAATGCCCGCCCTGCCTTCGGGCCGGCGGGCTAATCCCGGAGTGATTTTCATGAAGACGATTTCCAAGATCCTCGCTTCGCTCGCCGGTGCGTTTCTCGTGGCCGGCGGTGTCTTGGCCCCCGTCGCGCGGGCGCAGGACGCCAAGCTGCTGAACGTCTCGTATGACCCGACGCGGGAGCTGTACGACGAAATCAATAAGGCCTTCGCCGCCCGCTACAAGTCGGAAACTGGCAAGGCCGTGTCGATCGACCAGTCGCACGGCGGGTCGGGTAAGCAGGCCCGGTCGGTGGTGGACGGGCTGAAGGCGGACGTGGTCACGCTGGCGCTGGGCGGCGACATCACCCCGATCGAGAAGGCCGGGCTGATCGCGCCGGGGTGGGAGAAGGAGTTGCCGAGCAACTCGGCGCCGTACACGTCGACGATCGTGTTTTTGGTGCGCAAGGGGAACCCGAAGCAGATCAAGGACTGGGACGACCTGGTCAAGCCGGGCATCGCGGTGATCACGCCGAACCCGCGGACGAGCGGCGGGGCGCGGTGGAACTTCCTGGCGGCGTGGGCCTACGCGGCGGGCGTGAAGGGGTACGATCTGTCGACCGAGGCGGGCGTGAAGGCGTCGGAGGACGCAACCAAGGCGGCGCAAGACGCGAAGGCGTGGCCGGTGCTGAACGACGCGAAGGGCCAGGCGTTCGTGGCGGCGCTCTATAAGAACGTGCCGGTGCTGGACACGGGGGCGCGCGGGTCGACGGTGACGTTCGCGCAGAAGAGCGTGGGGGACGTGCTGATCGCGTGGGAGAACGAGGCGTGGCTGGCGCAGGAGGAGTTCGGCCAAGGCAAGTTCGAGATCGTCTATCCGAGCGTGAGCATCCTGGCCGAGCCGCAGGTGGCGATCGTGGACAAGGTGGTGGACGCCAAGGGCACGCGGAGCGTGGCCGAGGCGTACCTGAAGTTTTTGTACACGCCGGAGGCGCAGGACATCATCGGCGAGCTGCACTACCGCCCGCGGAGCCTGGAGGCGCTGAAGAAGCACCAGGCGAGCCTGCCGCCGCTCAAGCTGTTCACGATCGACGAGCAGTTCGGCGGGTGGGGCGTGGCGCAGAAGCACTACTTCGGCGACGGCGGGGTGTTCGACCAGTTGTATAAGAAGTGACGCGAGAAGCGAGAAGCGAGAAGCGAGAAGCGAGAAGCGAGAAGTCAGAAGTCAGAAGTCAGAAGTCAGAAGTCAGAAGTCAGAAGTCAGAAGAGGTTATGACGGGGCGCGCCGCTCACCGCGACGCGCCCCGTTTTCAGCAGGTGTGAGCGGGCAACGGGAATGACGACGGCATCGGCCATCTCGACAACGACTCCGGCGGCGTCGCCATCGCGCGGGCATCGCACCGCGCGCCGGCCGGTCATTCCGGGGTTCGCGTTCTCGCTGGGGTACAGCCTGTTTTACCTCAGCTTGCTCGTGCTGATCCCGCTCGGGGCGCTGGTGATCAAGTCGGCCCAGCTGACGTGGGCGCAGTTCTGGGAGACGGTGACGAGCGACCACGTCGTCGCGGCGTACCGGCTGAGCCTCCAGGCGTCGGCCGCGGCGGCGGTGATCAACAGCGTGTTCGGGTTGATCGTCGCGTGGGTGCTGGTGCGGTACCCGTTCCCCGGGCGGCGGATCTTCGACGCGGTGGTCGACTTCCCGTTCGCGCTGCCGACGGCCGTCGCGGGGCTGACGTTCGGCAGCTTGTTCATGAAGGTGCCCTTCGTCGATCAGGTCAAACTCGGGACGTGGATCACGCAGGGGTGGAACGCGATCGCGGGCGCGGTGGAGTGCCTGCGGCTGAACCCCGAGACGCTGAGCGGGCTGGACGAGTTCAAGGTCATTTTGATGCTGACGTTCGTCAGCCTGCCGTTCGTGATCCGCACGGTGCAGCCGGTGCTGCAGGACTGGGAAGTGGAGAACGAGCAGGCGGCGGCGAGTTTGGGGGCGGGGCGGTGGCGGACGTTCCGGAAAGTGGTGTTCCCGCACCTGATGCCGGCGTGGCTGAGCGGGGTGGCGCTGGCGTTCGCGCGATCAGTGGGGGAGTACGGGTCGGTCATCTTCGTGACGGGGAACATCCCGGGGAAGAGCCAGATCGCGCCGCTGCAGATCATGGAGAAGCTGGACGACTTCCGGTACGCCGAGGCGACGGCGATCGCGGTGGTGCTGCTGGGCGTTTCGCTGGCGGTGCTGCTGCTGATCAACGGGATCGAGTGGTGGGGGAGGAGGCATCAGAGGTAGGGTGCGGAGAGGTCAGAGGTCAGTTGTCAGTTGTTAATTGATAGTGGCCAGAGCGCGATGACGACGAACGAGAACAGCACGATCGATCCTCCCTCGAGCGCGGTCGTTGCGCGCCCGAAGCGCCGGCGCGCGGATGCGCCGTGGTGGGCGCGGGAGGGGAAGTGGCTGCGGATCGGACTGACGCTTATTGCCGTCCTGTTCCTGTCCGTGTTCGTGGTGGTGCCGGCGGTGAACGTGTTTACCGAGGCGTTTTCCAACGGCTACTCGGCTTACAAGGCGGTCTTTATCCCGCCGGCGCCGGACCCGGCGCGGGTCGCGGCGATCGAGGCGCGGCTGACGGAGATCGACGCGATGCCGCTGTCGCAGCGGCGCAAGATCCGGGACGAGCAGCGGGCGCTGCAGCGGGAACAGGGCGAGCTGGCCGCGCCGGCCGAGCGGGCGAAGAAGAACTGGTCGGCCGTGCGGATGACGCTGGGCGTGGCGGCGGTCGTGGTGCCGCTGAACATGTTCTTCGGGATCGCGGCGGCGTGGGCGGTGACCAAGTTCCGGTTCAAGGGGCGGTCGCTGCTGGTGTCGATGATCGACCTGCCGTTCTCGGTGTCGCCGGTGATCGCGGGGCTGATCTTCGTGCTGCTGTTCGGGGCGCAGGGGTTTTTGTCGGGGTGGTCGAAGTGGGACAAGGCGCTCTGGCTCGCGCCGGCGGTGCACGCGGCGCGGTGGCTGCCGGTGGTGGCGATCCTGGGGTTCGCGGCCGCGTGGGTCGTTTCGGCGATCGCCCGGCGGCGCGGAGCCCGCGACCCGGGCGTGCGGCGGGCGCGGCGTGTGGTCGGACTGCTCGCGCTGGTCGCGGGCGCGGCGGTGATTGGCCTGGAGTACTTCAAGCCTAACCCCGGCTGGGCGTGGCTTTACCCGATCGACTGGCAGTGGCCCGACCCGACAAGTTTGTACTGGCGCGGGTTCTCGGCGGAGCACTGGTGGCCGATCGGCGCGGGCGAGACGATCACGGGCGTGATTTTTACGCCGCTGGCGATCGCGATGGCGTCGATCTTCGTGACGTTCCCGTTCGTCGCGCGGAGCCTGATCCCGCTGATGGAGACGCAGGGCATCGAGGCCGAGGCCGCGGCGCTGACGCTCGGCGCGAGCGGGTGGTACACGTTCCGGCGGGTGACGCTGCCGAGCATCAAGTGGGGCCTGCTGTACGGGGCGATCCTGTGCACGGCCCGGGCGATGGGCGAGTTCGGGGCGGTGTCGGTCGTGTCCGGCCACCTCGACTCGAACGACACGATGCCCCTGCGGATCGAAAAGCTGTGGCAGGAGTACAAGACGCAGCCGGCGTTCGCGGTCGCCAGTTTGCTGGCGATGCTGGCTGTCGTGACGCTGATCTTGAAGGGGATCGTGGAGCTTAAGAGCCGGCGGGACCGGGACGACGACGGCGGCGGCGCGCGCGTGGCGGCGAAGCCTGGGCATTAGGGCGAACGGCGGCGACTGACGATCGAGACGAATCCCGCGAGGTAACGATTAACGAGTAATCCGTAACGCTTAAGCATTACTCGTCACTCGTTACGACGCGACAGGCCAGACACGGCGCAACGGGTCCGAACCACATGAGCATCTCCGTCCACAACGTCAGCAAGAGCTTCGGGTCGTTCCAGGCGCTCAACGACGTGAGCCTGACCGTCGAGACGGGCGAGCTCGTCGCGCTGCTCGGGCCGTCGGGGTCGGGGAAGACGACGCTGCTGCGGATCATCGCCGGGCTCGAGCAGGCGGACCCGGGCGGGGAGGTGCGGTTCTTCGGGGAGAACGTGGCGGACGAGCACGTGTCGGCGCGGAAGGTGGGGTTCGTGTTCCAGCACTACGCGCTGTTCAAGCACATGACGGTGCTGGAGAACGTGGCGTTCGGGCTGCGCGCCAAGCCGTGGCGCGACCGGCCGGGGCGGCGGGAGATCAAGGATCGCGTGATGGAGCTGCTCAAGATGGTGCAGCTCGACGGGTTCGCCCACCGGTTCCCGAGCCAGCTGTCGGGCGGGCAGCGGCAGAGGGTTGCGCTGGCGCGGGCGCTGGCGGTTCGGCCCAAGGTGCTGCTGCTGGACGAGCCGTTCGGCGCGCTCGACGCGAAGGTGCGTCGGGAGCTGCGGCGGTGGCTGCGCAAGCTGCACGACGACGTCGGGATCACGAGCGTGTTCGTCACGCACGACCAGGAGGAGGCGCTGGAGGTCAGCGACCGCGTGGCGGTGATGAGCAAGGGGAAGATCGAGCAGGTCGGGACGCCGGAGGAGGTGTACGACAACCCGGCGAACCCGTTCGTCTACAACTTCCTGGGGAACGTGAACTTGTTCCACGCGCGGGTGGACGAGGGGGACGTTCGGCTGTCGACGGGGGCGGGCGGGCCGGCGGCGCAGAACGGGAAGGTCGCGTACGTCCGCCCGCACGACGTGGAGATCTTCCGCGACGCGCCGGCGACGGACGGCGTGATCGGGGCGACGGTCGAGCACGTCGGGTTCGCGGGGAGCGTGGTGAACGTGAGCCTGAAGCGGCAGGACACGGCGGAAGTCGTGGACGCGGAGATCACGCGCGATCGATACCGGGAGCTGGCGCTGCGGCCGGCCGAGCAGGTGTACGTGCGCGTGCGGAACGCGCGGGTGTTCGAGGGGGAGGATTACTCGATCTGAAGGCGCGGGGTTGGGTCAAGAGGTGCCGCAAAGACGCGAAGGCGCAAAGAAGAGGGGGGAATGCTGCGCCGCGGGTGTGCTCACTTCAGTGAGGCACGGGTCCGACGAGAAGCGCACTCGCGCTCGGCATTGCGGGGGGCGTTCGTGCGCACTTACTCAACATCGGAATGTTGAGCTACATGGGGCTGCGGGTTGGGTCGCGCGTGTTCAACTCGCACTGAATCTCTCGCGAAAGTTCTCGGGCGGTTCGCGGTCGGGTGCGGTACAATCTCGCGTCTGGGATTTGTGGGAAGAAACGACGGCACTCGGCGGGAGGATGGCATCATGCGGCGCGACGCGAACGGCGACGGTGTGGGCGGCGGGCGGAATGGGCGGGCGGTTTCGGAACACCTGGCGCAGATCCTGACGGGTACGCCGGGCGAGGGGATGAACTTTCACGAGCGCGTGTGGGCCGTGTGCTGCGCGGTGCCGAAGGGGAAGGTGACGACGTACGCGGCGATCGCGCGCAAGCTGGGGAGCGGGGGGGCATTCCGCGCGGTCGGCAACGCGCTGAACAAGAACCCGTACGCCCCGCGCGTGCCGTGCCACCGCGTGGTCGGCAGCGACGGCTCGCTGACCGGGTTCGCGGGCGGGCTGCCGAAGAAGAAGCAGTTGCTGGTGGCCGAGGGGGTCGCGTTCAGCAACGGGAAGGTGGACTTGGCGGCGAGCGGGTGGGAAGTGGGGGAACGCGCGGCGCTGAAGAAGGGCGCGGGGCAGGGGAAGCTGTTTTGAGACGGGGCGCACGCGTTTGAAATGACCGTGCGTTCCTGCGGCTTTGGATGTGGGCGGGGTTGGGTGCCATTGCCACGCGCCTGGGGGCAGTCGGATACGACTGGCGTTCCTCGCGTGGCCATGCCGAGTAGCGAAACGGCATGGCCACGCGAGCGCGCCGTTCGTAGGCGAGGGATTCCCGGCGCGTGGCCATGACACCCCAAAACGCGCCGAGTCGCGCACGGGTATTTGTCTACGAATCCGGGGTCACCGGATCGGCGCCGTTGGACGCGCCCCTCAAGCGCGGCGGCTACAAGGGCACACGAGGGGTTTCTACTTAGGTAATCGACATCTGAACTCCCGATCGCGCGCGGCTCGCGCATCGGCTCATCCCCGCGCGCAGAAAGCGGGCGGCGATCGCAGTGAGCGTGATTGATTCGTTTACGTCACGCACTCTTGGACCCTCGCTTTTCCGGCCAAAAACCCTCCGGTTCGCGTTTCGCGAGAAATTTTCCGACTGGCATTTGCTTCGCTCTAGGGAGTGCGTCGACGCCAACGGGTGACGACAGGTGACTGGGAACGGAACGGTCATCTAGAACAACTTCGAGCGCGGTTGGTTCCCACGGGCAGTACGGCCCGCAGGCGGTCTGCGGGCCGTACCCTGTCCGGGGGCTCCGAACGTGGCTGAAGTGATCGTAGCAGTGACAATTGAATATCCGGAGCCGCGGTGGACGCGGCGCAGAAACGGTCCTCGTTTCCTCCTCCGCCAGGCCGCACACAGTACCCTCCGTGTGCGGCCTTTTTTTGCGCGCTGAGCGGGGGGATTCCGCGAAGAGGCCGGCGGGGGGCGAGGGGCGCCGGGGGGTTTCGGGAGCCTTGCTGGAGGTGTCGGCATGCTCACTGAAGTGAGCACACCGCGCCACCCCTGCTTGGTTGGACGAGCGTGGGCGCGCGAGAGGGTGTTACTGCGCGGTCCAACCCCCGTCGACGTACAGGCCGGTGCCGGTGACGAAGCTCGACGCGTCGGAGCACAGGAAGAGGGCGGCGCCGGTGACCTCGTGGAGCTCGCCCCAGCGGTTCATGGGGATCTTGGAGACGAACGCGCGGTACTTTTCAGGGTCGTTGAGGAGGGGCTTGTTCATGTCGGTGGCGAAGGGGCCGGGGCAGAGGGCGTTGACGGTGACGCCATTGCCGGCGTACTCGAGGGCGAGGACCTTGGTGAGGTTGAGGACGCCGGCCTTGGCGGCGGCGTAGGCGGCGCGGCCGGGGAGGGCGACGACGGACATGATGGAGCCGAGGTTGACGATGCGGCCCCACCCGCGGTCGCACATGGTGGGGCCGACGCGGCGGGCGGCGAGGAACGGGCCCTTGAGGTTGACGTCGATCACCGTGTCCCAGTCGGCCTCGCTTAGCTCGTGGGCGGGGTTGCGGACGTTGACGCCGGCGTTGTTGACGAGGATGTCGATCGGGCCGAGTTGTTTCTCGACCGTTTCGATCATGCGGGCGACGTCGGCGTCGCGGGTGACGTCTGCGCCGACGGCTACGGTCTTGGCGCCCGTGTCGCGCGCGATCTCGTCGGCGACGGTTTGGCAGTCGGCGAGGGTGCGCGAGGCGACAGCGACGTCGGCCCCGGCCTCGGCGAGCGCGCGGGCGATCGCCTTGCCCAATCCCTTGCCGCCGCCGGTGACGAGGGCGCGCCGGCCGGTGAGTTTGAAGAGGTCGAGGACGGTGGGGTGGGGCATGCCGCGCATCCTAAACCGAATTGAACACAGAGGCACAGAGGCACAGAGGCAAAGCAGAGAGGGTCAGAAAGAGAATGTCTCTTCCGACCCTCTGTGCCTCTGTGCCTCTGTGTCGAATTGTCGAGCGCGGTTTACGCCACGATCTCCTTCACCAGATGACCGTGCACATCGGTGAGGCGGAAGTCGCGGCCGGCGTAGCGGTAGGTGAAGCGCTCGTGGTCGAAGCCGAGGAGGTGGAGCATCGTGGCGTGGAGGTCGTGGACGTGGACTGGCTTGTCGACGGCGCGGAAGCCGAAGTCGTCGGTGGCGCCGTAGGCCGTCCCGCCCTTCACGCCCCCGCCCGCCAGCCACATGGTGAAGCCGTAGTGGTTGTGGTCCCGGCCGTTGGAGCCTTCCGTGGTAGGGGTACGGCCGAACTCGCCGCCCCAGACGACCAGGGTGTCTTCCAGCATACCGCGCCGCTTCAGGTCTCGAAGCAGCGCCGCCATGGGACGGTC
>DASPKW010000022.1:0-3285 GCA_035627895.1 Tepidisphaeraceae bacterium
GCGCCGCACGCGGTTGGTGATCGGCTCGGCGCGGCGCTGCCGCCCGGTGTGGGCGACGGCCTGCACGGCTGTCGCGCCTTCGGACGCAGTCGGAGTGTCGGTCGTGGGTTGGCTATCCAGTACGGCAACGGCCATGGCAAATAATCCTCGTCCCGATCGCGCGGGACGACGTCTACAACAGCGGCGGGGTCTCATCAGTGAAATCGCAGTCGGCGAACGGCCCGCGCTGGCCCGCCCGGACTGCCACTCGCGGAGGCGTCGGCTTAGGGCGAAACGCCCGTCGACACGCTCCCAAGGCGAGCAGAAGGGTATCATAAGCCGGGCGCGGCCGTAGACCTACAAAATTTGACCGCCCGGGCGTCCCAGTGGGCCGTTAGACAGGCTTTTCGGCGCGAGGTTAGGCAATCGGTAGCGGTCGGTTTCGACAGGTTGGTCCGGTAACTCACGGCGTGGGAGCACCGAGGGCCGCCGAGTATGATCCGGCCGTGCTGCAATCCATCGGCCGCATCCTGATTTGCGGGCTGCTCCTTCTCTCTTGGGTCGGGCTGATCGCCACAAGCGTTCTCTGGACTTCGAGCTATCAGTCATCGGCCTGGGTGCGGAGCGAGGACGATTCCTCGTCCGCGTCCACGGTGACGTGTACGAACGCCTGGCTGTCGCGCGGGCAGTTCGCGTTCTCACGTCAGCAGATCGCCCCGGTCGGGCCGCCCCCAGCCGACTGGGCACCGCAGTCATCCCCCCCCGGAAGCTTGTGGTTCGATGTCGAGTACCTGCCCGCGCCGCTGGGCCGGACGGACATCCCCGAGTGTCTGGACGGCGCGTGGGGCGGGTTCAACTTCATCCGCGGAGTCAGACGCGAGCCGTGGGACGCGCGACACGCGAATACGAAATGGTGGGCGACGTCGTTGCCGCTCTGGGCACCGGCCGTCCTGTTCGCCGCGTTACCGGTGGGGCTGGCGTGGCGGCGCCTGCGCCGGGTCGGGCGGTGGGGCACCACGCGCGTTGTGCGGTCGCTGGTCCGACGGATCATTGCCGCCCTGGCGGCGGCAGTTGCCATCCTCTTCGTTGCGAGTGCGGCCGCGTGGGTCACGGGCCGGTTCCTGACCGCACGTTTCACCGTCGTCGCGCAACACGGCGCCACCACGGACGGCGGTAGCGTGGGCACGTCCTTTGCCGGGCTGTACGTCTACCTTTACGCCGACCGCGTGACCGTCAGCCACCGCCGGCTGGACGGCCCGCTCGACCCGCCCTGGTACACGCGGAGCGCGGTCGTCCAGGCGCGTACCACTTCCGGTCGTCGCTCCGCGCCGGACCTGACGCCCGTGCCCGGTGGGCCGACCCTGCAGTTCGCGGGACTCACCGCCACGTTCCGGCGAGATACGCAGTCGATCATCCCTGGAGTCTCGACCCTCCGGCCCGGCGAACGCCCGAGCCCCCTCCCGCCCGTCACCACCGTCACCCGCGAGTTCCTCATTCCCTACTGGCTGCTCCTGCTCGTCACCGCCACCCTCCCCGCCCTCTGGCTCCGCTCCGCCCTCCGCCGCCGCCGTGGCGCCCGCCGCCTCGCCGCGGGCCAGTGCACGCACTGCGGCTACGACCTCCGCTCGTCGCCCGACCGTTGCCCCGAGTGCGGCCGGCCCGCCCCGGCGCATCGCCCGGCGGGCGACGCCGCGTTAGAATCCCTGCCCGAGTCCCCTGCCGTCACGACTTCGCACATCAACACGACCTCCCCATGAGCAACCCCTCCGCCGACCAGGTGATCGAGACCCTTCAGACCGCCGCCGAGGAGAACGGGCTGTCCCACCTCCGCCAGGGGCAGACGATCGTCCTGCCCGAAGAGGGCGAGCTCTGGATGACCGGCGACCTCCACGACCACCGCCGAAATCTCGACAAGCTGATCAAGGCCGCCGACCTGCGCACCCACCCCAACCGCCACCTCGTCCTCCACGAGGTGATCCACGGCGACCACTACGACGCCACCGGTGCCGAGGAGTCGTGGGTCACGCTCTACAAGGTCGCCGACCTCAAGTGCGACTTCCCCGAGCAGGTCCACTTCCTCCTCGCCAACCACGACCTGGCCCAGGTGCACGGCAAGGGCATCATGAAGGCCGGCCTGTCGGTGTGCGAGGCGTTTACCAAGGGCGTGAAGAAGAACTTCGAGGGCCAGCACAACGTGGTCAACGCGGCCGTCTCGGAGTTCCTGCTGTCGCTGCCGCTGGCCGTCCGCGCGCCCAACGGCATCTTCTGCTGCCACAGTTTGCCGACGGACGTTCAGATCGACACGTTCGATTTCTCCGTCTTCGACCGCCCGCTCGAGGGGGCCGACTACGTCGCCCGCACCGGCCCGGTCTACCAGCTCATTTGGGGCCGCGGCATGACCCCCGAGACGGCCAACCGCTTCGCCGACACCGTCGGCGCCCGCCTGCTGATCACCGGCCACCAACCGCAGGAAATGGGCTTCACCACCAACGGCGACCGCCACCTGATCATGGCCTCCGACCACAACCAGGGCGTGTTCCTCCCGATCAACCTTGCGCAGGAGTACACGCTGGACGACCTGGTGAACAATTTGCGGAAGTTCGTGTCGCTGGACCTGTAGGCGCCGACCGCCCGTCCGCCGATCGCGGAATCGCCCCTTCCCCCCTTCTCGGATCGCGTATGATGTGGCACCGGTGCGGGGCACGGCTTGTGTCCGCCGCACCCTCCCTCGTCGTCCGCGCCGCACACGGCGGCCCGCCGGGTGAGTCTGGTCTCGACTCCCCCCCTCCGCCGCCCGGCGGACGGGGGCGCCCCGTCACCCTCCCGGTGCCAAGGGGCGCGGCCGCCACCGGCCCACGGGTCGTCCGGGCCTCCCGAAAGCACACGCCGTGACCAAGCCCCCCGTCGAAAAGCCCGAAATGCCCCTGGCCGAAACCGAGCCCGAGTCGGATCTCTCCGCGCAGATCGCCCTGACCGTCGCCCGCGAGCCGCTCGACCACGTCAAGTGCGTCCGCGTGTTCGACGACTGCTACCGGTGCAACTGGTGGGCCCCCGAGCCCACGCCCGGCGGCCGCACCATGCCGGCCTGGGGAATGCTCTCGACCCACCGCGTCCGCAAGAGCTCGTTCATGACCGCCGTCCTGCGCGCCGGCCGTCTGGAACTGGTCGAGATCCGCGGGACGAAGGTCGAAGACCCCGAGTGACCCCAGGGAGGTTCGCGCTCACCGCGGCCGCGCCCCCACCAGACCTCCCATGACCCCCCCAAAGACATCGACGAGAGCACCGACGCCTACGACACCATCGAGT
>DASPKW010000023.1:0-4134 GCA_035627895.1 Tepidisphaeraceae bacterium
CCGGTCCCCTCTCCCGGACGCGCCGGCGGCGCTCGCTCGCGGTCCGACGTCGTCGCGTCTGGGAGAGGGTTAGGGTGAGGGCATGCAGCGACCTCCCGCGAACGACGGCCGCCGGTTCGCCAAAGTCTCCGCCGAGGGTTCATGAGATAGGACTGTCCCGCGCGGGACGGACGGCCGCCCCCGCCGCCCGCCGGAACGCATGTCCCCCTCCGCCCGCCCCTCCCGCCAGGCGTGCGGCGGCGTCGTTCCGTCGGCCGGAGGATGGGCCGTTGCCCGGGCGGTACGAGGTATCATCTCGCTTGGCGCTCGCGTGTATATTGCGATCCCGCCGCTTCGAACGAGCACGCATATGTCCCAGCGGAAGAAGCCAAAGGTCGGCGACGTGATCCGGATCGCGACGGTGAGCGGCTGGGCGTACGCGCAGTTCACCCGCCGCGACCCCCTGCTGGGGTGCATGATCCGCGTCCTCCCCGGCTTGTACCCAGAGCCCCTCGAGCCGGCGGCCCTGACGCGCGCGGTCGCCGCGGCGGACGAGTTGTATTACACGTTCGTCTTCCCACAGGACTTCGACGAGCCGCCGACCGTGTCCGTGGTGGCGAACGAGCCCGTGCCCGCGCGCTGTCGCGCCTACCCGCTGTTCCGGGATGGGACGCGCGACCCGCGGACGAGGCACGTCGAGACGTGGTGGCTGTGGGACGGGACGAAGTCTTGGCAGGTCGGCCCCTTAACGGAGGAGCTGAGGCGCCTCCCCGTGCGGGAGATTTGGAACTTTAAGATCCTAGCCGACCGTGTCGGGAGCGGGTGGACGCCCGCCGAGGAGGTCTAGCTGGAACGGTCTCCATACGCGGGCCGACCTTCGGCCCACGCGGCCGACCGTCGCTGCGCGACGGGGCGGAAGCGGGCTGCCCCCCCTTCGCCCGGCGGGCGGGTCGTGCTCCCCTCCGACCGCGGCCACCCCCCCTTGTGGGGGCGGAAGGCCCGGCCCGCCATTCCGCGGCGACCGCGCGCGTCACGCGGACGGCGAGACGGTCCCGTCCAGAAGAGCGCCGGCCAGTTCACGCTTCGCGGTCTTCCGGGGGGGAGAGCCCTTCACCGCCGGGCGCAGCCCGTCCGGGTCCTCTTCGGATTCTTCGCGGTGCGGCGACGCGAAGTCCTCGACGAACAGCCCGAGCCGTCTCGCCAGCGCGATCGCGCCCTCGCACCGCGCGGGGACGCCGACGTACATGTAGTAGTCGTAGCCGAAGTGGACGAACCGCCCGCCGGCCGCGTCCTCCAGCTTGCACCACAGCATCCCCCGCAGGTTCAGCCGGCACACGCGCTCGAGCCCGGCGCCCGACAGGAGGGCGCCCTCGACTAGGCGGAGACCGGGTTCGGCGTGGCCGCCGTGGTTTTCGAGGGTGGTGACGCGCAGGGCCTCGCCGCCCGACTCGCGGACGAACGCCATCGCGGCGGCCACGTACGCGTCCTCGACCCGCTGGTACTCGGCCGCCGTCAGCACGACGCCGCCGAACGTCTGGCCGATCTGGTCCTGGCCGATCCAGTCGTCCGCCGGGTAGGCCCCCCACCGGTCGCGCTTCCGCGGGTCGTACTTGGTCACTCGGTATTGGTGCGTCACGGGGCGGATCTTACCCGCAACGCCATCGGCCTACGCGGTCGACCGCGCGGGGGGAGCGCCCTTCACCGCCGGGCGAAGGGGCGCAGCCCGTCCGGGGTCGTCTGCGTTCGCCGCCGGCGGGAGGCGTTCCCGTGCCCGCGGGAGTCGTTCGCGCGGCCGCGTGAGGCGTTCCCGCGGCCGCTTGAGGAGCTCGCGAGCCCGCGGGAGTCGTTCACGCGGCCGCGTGAGTCGTTCCCGAGCCCGCTGTAAGAGCTCGCGCCCCCGCGGGAGGAGTTCCCGCGGCCGCGGGAGGCGTTCCCGCGGGGGCGTCTTGCGCGTTTTTCGGGGCGAAAATGCGGATTGGGCGGAATTTTCGAATGCCCGCTTAAGTGGCCGCGCCGGCGGGACGATTTCAATCGTGTGTGGCGTTCGAATACGTCGCCCGGGCGTCGGGGACCGTGAGGGTCAGACGCGGGCGCAGCGTGCGAGGGCACGTCAACTTTTACCCGCCGCACCGGTCCGCGATTCGCGCCGGTGCCGCAGACAGGAGCCCGCCCCGATGAAGCTCGTCCCCGAAGACGACGCCGGCGCGATCGGATTCTTTGCGTCGCGCAGCGCGTTGTGGTCCACGAACGCGGTCGGCATGGGAAGCACCGCGCCGATCATCACCTCGATGAACGCGAAGACCGCCCTGGCCCAGCAGAAGCTGACCGACGCGATCACGGCCCGCAACCAGGCCAAGACCGCGACCGAGGCCCTCCGCATCGCGGTCCGCGACATGCGCGGGTCCGGCAGCGAGGTGATCCGGCAGGTCCGCACCAAGGCCGCGGTCGACCACAGCGACACGCCCTACCTGCTCGCCGACCTCCCGACGCCGCCGATCCCCGGCCCGACGCCCAACCCGGGCACGCCGACGAACTTCAAGGTCGTGCTGAACCCGGACGGCTCCATCAAGGCGACCTGGAAGTGCGCCAACCCCAAGGGCTCGAGCGGCACGATGTACCTGCTCTGGCGCAAGGTCGGGTCGGCGGAGTTCGTCTCGATCGGCGGGAGCGGCACCAAGTCGTTCGTCGACAACACGCTCCCGGCCGGCGTGCCCAGCGTCACCTACCGGATCCAGGCCGTCCGATCGACCGCCGTCGGCGAGGCCGCCCAGTTCGTCGTCAACTTCGGCGTCGGCGGCGGGACGATGACCGCGGCGGTCGTCTCCGCGCCCAAGCTCGCGGCGTAGTCGCGGAAGTTGAACCACGGAGGACATCCTTCGTGCCTCAGGACAGGCTCCGGGCACGGAGAGAAGACGGAGAGTGAGCCACGGATGTGCACGGATGGCCACGGATCCAGAAATGGGATCTGTGGCCATCTGTGTTGATCGGTGGCTCATTCTCTTTTGTCTTCTCCGTGCCCTCCGTGTCCTCCGTGGTGAATCTACTTCGATCCCTCCGGCGCGAGTTGGCCCGAGTCGCGGAGGCGCTTGAACGTCCGCCGGCGGATCAGGAAGTAGGGCTTGGTCACGAAGCGGTGGGCGCGGATGAACCAGCTCACCTTCCCCGCCGCGGCCCGCTCGTCGTCGGTCATCAGGTCGGGGCGGAGCTTGCGCTTGTGCTTGAGGACGTGGTAGCGGTCCTCCTTCTGCAGCCGGCGGAGGATCGCGCGGGTGAGGACGTTGTCGCCGAAGTCGACCAGGCCGAACGAGATCTGGAAGTCGATCAAGTGCGGGCGGCCGTCGTCGCCCTGCAAAATGTTCTGCGGCTTGTTCGTGTCGACGTAGGCGATCTGCCGGGCGTGCAGCGCATCCAGCAGGGCGAAGCACTGGTCGAAGAAGTCGTCGGGGATCGGGTGGTGTTTGGAGAGCGGCCGGCCCTCGACGTAGGCGTGGACGAAGCCGGTCCTGCCGACCCGCCCGAGGACGGCCGGGACGTTGGGGAGGTCAGAGCAGGCCTGGTAGAAGCGGACCTCGCGATCGCACAGCCACTTGCCCAGCCGCCAGAGGGGCAGGCCGCCGAAGTCCTGGGTGCGGCCCATCTTCAACACGACGCGGACGCCGTCGGGCGAGCGGTAGAAGCCCGTGGCGGCGAAGAAGTCGTGCTTGATCGTGGTCTCGTGGACGTACCGGACGCCGCCGACCTCGAACGTGGCGGGCAGGTCGGCGCGGCCGAGGGCGCGGAGGGAGTAGATGGTGCGGTCAGGGGGGGCGGGGCGGGTCACTGGGGGCGATTATAAGGCGGCAGACTTTTGGGGGTAGACGAAGGCGGACGCGGCCGTTTAGAAGTTGGTGCGGGCCCGGAACGGAGTGGCGTAGTCCGGGCCGCGGTCGTTCGGACGTCCATTTGCGTGAGGTGGCGGGCGCATGTGCCCACCGGCAGGGAGGCCGGCGTGTCTCCTTTTGCGGGCGTCGGCGGAGTGCGCGCGATGGATCAGGTGTTGCGGGTCCTGCTGGTGGCCGACGACGTGCCCGAACGGGAGGCGGCGCGGCACGCGCTGGCGCGGGCGGGGGTCCACGTCGAGACGGCGGGGGACGGGGTCGAATTGCTGGCGCGCCT
>DASPKW010000024.1:0-11265 GCA_035627895.1 Tepidisphaeraceae bacterium
CAAGGGCGGCGTCGCGGAGGACCTGCTCGGTCGGGTAGTACCGCGTCGCGCAGGCCGCGCAGATGGTCCGCGCCAGCCGCTGCGCGACGGCGCCGATGAGGGCGCTGGAGAGCAGGTAGGGCTCGATGCCCATGTCCAGCAGGCGGGCGACCGCGCCGGGCGCGTCGTTGGTGTGCAGGGTGGCCAGCACCAGGTGCCCGGTGAGGGCCGCCTGCACCGCGACCCGGGCCGTCTCCTGGTCGCGGATCTCGCCGACCATGATCACGTCGGGGTCCTGCCGCAGGATGCTCCGCAGCGCCCGCGCGAACGACAGCCCGACCGCGTCGTGGACGTGCGTCTGGTTGATCAGGTCGAGCTGGTACTCGACCGGGTCCTCGACCGTCAGGATGTTCAGCTCGGGGCTGCGCAGCAGGTCGAGCGCCGAGTACAGCGTCGTCGTCTTGCCGCTGCCGGTCGGCCCCGTCACCAGGAACAGGCCGTGCGGGCGGTCGAGCATCCGCTTGATCGCGGCGAGCGATTCGACCCGGAACCCCAGGTCCTCCATCCGTATCCGCAGGTTCTCCTTGTCCAGCACGCGGAGCACGAGCTTCTCGCCCAGCAGCGTCGGCATGCTCGACACGCGGAGGTCGATCTCCCGCCCCTCGGCCACGATCCGCACCCGCCCCTCCTGCGGCAGCCGCTTCTCCGCGATGTCCATCTTCCCCACGACCTTCACGCGCGACACGATCGCCGCGTGCATGCCCTGCGGCGGCTTCATCAGGTCCCGCAGCACCCCGTCGATGCGGTACCGCACCCGCGTGCCCTTCTTGTCCGGCTCGATGTGGATGTCGCTCGCCTTGTCCTTCACGGCCGTCAGCAGCACGACGTTCACCAGGTTGACGATCGGGCTCCCGTCGACCATCCGGTCGAGGTCCGTGACCGGGCCGTCGTCCACTGACTCCCGCTCGACCACCTCCACGTCCGTCTCGGCCAGCGACGTGAGGAACGCGTCGACGTTCACGTCCCCGCCCTTGTACTTGCTGACGTACTCGCGAATGTTGTCCGGCAGCGCGAGCACGGGGCGGATCCGGCATTTCGTGAGCTGCCGCAACCGGTCGATCTTCGGCAGAGACTGCGGCTCGGCCATCGCGACCGTCAGCGTGTCGCGCACCTTAAACAGCGGTAGCGCGGTCAGCCGCTGGGCCTCGTCCGGGCCGATCAGCTTGAGCAGGCTCGCGTCGATCAGGCCGTGCCGGAGCGTCACGCCCCGAACGCCGATGCACTCCGACAACACCTGGAGCAGCGTCGGCCCCGAGATCACGCCCTGCTCGACGAGCATCTCCCCGAGCATCCCCCCGGACGACTTCTGCTGGGCCAGCGCGCGGCCGAGTTGGTCGGGCGTGATGGCCCCGTGGCCGACCAAAGCGTCGCCGATCCGGCCGCTGCGGGTTGTCGGGGTTGCCGCGCCGCTCATGCTACAGGAAGCTCCTCACCGCCGAGTGCACGTCGTCGTAAAACTCCATCGCGTCCGACACGCCGGTCAATTCCAACGCTTCACGCACCGTCGGCGTCACTCCGGACATCTTCAGCGCCCGCCCGCCGTGACCGAGCTCTTCGCCCACGTCCAGCAGCACCTCGATCCCGCGGCTGTCCAGAAACGGCACGGCGGATGCGTCGACGACGACCCGGCCGAGGTTCGCCCGCGCGGCCTCCGCCAGCGTCGACCTGAGACGGTCGGCGTGGTCGGCCGTGAGCGCGCCGGCGGGCTTCACGACGGTCACGGCACCTTGGCGTTGTTCGGTTATCTCCATGAGCTGCGTCCTACCACTCCCGGCGCGCTCACGCCGCCTTCCCGATAGGCACGCTCAACGTGAACGTGCTGCCCTTGTCGATCTCCGACTGCACCGTGACGTCCCCGCCGTGGATCCGCGCGACCTCGCGGGACAGCGCGAGCCCCAGGCCCGTCCCCGTGATTTTCGCCACCCGCGGGTCCTGCGCCCGGTAAAACCGCTCGAACACCCGGTCCTGTTCCTCGGCGCGGATGCCGATCCCGGTGTCCGCCACGTCCACCGTCACCCGCGACCCGTCCGCCCGCACCGCCACGGTCACCTTCCCGCCGGCCGGCGTGTACTTGATCGCGTTCCCGATCAGGTTGTGTAGCGCGAGCACCAGCTTGTCCCGGTCGCCGTGCAGCACCGGGAACTTCGGCGGCAAATCGAACGCCAGCTCGACCCGCTTCTCCGCGGCCATCGGCTCGACCTCGTGTCGCAGCGCCTCGAACAACGCGTCCAGCCGCACGTCGTCCGCGTGTACCTTGAGTGACCCCGCCTCGATCTCGGCGACCGACAGCATCTCGCTGACCATCCGCTCCAGCCGCCGCACCTCTCCGTTCAGCATGTTCAGGCACTTGCCGACCTCGGCCGGGCTCGGCTCGGGCTCGTCCAGCGCCGTCTCGATGCACAATCGCATGTTCGTCAGCGGGGTCCTCAACTCGTGCGTCGCCTGCGCGACGAACGCGCTCCGCGCGGCCTCCGCCACCCGCTGCTGGGTCACGTCCTCGACCGTCACCAGCGCGGCGCACGAGTCCTCCTGCCGCAAGGGCCGGAGGGTGATTCGCAACACGCTCGACTGGGCCGCGCCGCCTGCGGCAGACCGCGCGTCCCCCGACGGGCGTTCCGGCTCGGGAAGCGTGACTTCCCAAGTCCGCCGCTGCGAGGACTTTCCCCCAACCAAACTCTGTATCGCGGCCCGCGCGTTCTCGTCGCCCGCGAGCAGTTCCACCAGCGGCTGGCCGACCAGTTCATCCCGCCGTGTTCGCAGGAGCGACGCCGCGGCGCCGTTCGCGTGCCGCACATTCCCCCGCTCGTCCACGACGGCCAGCCCCACCGCGAGCGAGTCGCACGCCAGTTCCAACTCCCCCCGCGGCTCGCGGCGACGGTCGAGCTTCCCCTCCAGCTCACCCGCAACCGCCGCCCGCTCCGCCGCCCGCCGCTCGCCCAGCAGCTCGTTCCACGCCACCGCCTCCGGCCCCAGGTCCGGCGACAGCGCCAGCACGTCGGCCGAGCGCTCCCCGCCGCCGACGGCCGCGAGGGCGTCACGGATCAACCCGAGCGTTACCACCCGCTTGCGAAGGCGCCGGTAGATGAACCAGAGCGCCGCCACGGCGCCCAACCCGAGCAGGCCGGGTGCCGTCGCCACTTCCCACGCCCCGCCCGTGGGACTCGCCGCGGGCGCAGTCACTTCCAGTGTCGCCGGCCCCCGACCGCGAACCATCAACGACCGCACCTGCGTCATGGCGTCTGCGGTCGACGCCAAGGTCGACCGCGCGTCCAGCGGACCCGCCGGCCACGTGTCGGGCAGTACCACCGCCGTGATCCCGCCCGGCTCCGAGTCCGCGATGACCCGCCCGTCCGGTAACACGATCCGGCACCGCGACAGCCCGTTCTGCGCCCGCGCCTCCACCAACGCCCGACGTACCGCGGTGACTTCCCCCACCGCCAGCATCGGCTCGGCGTGCTGGGCCAGCAGGTCGCTGACCACCCGCACCTGTTCGTGCCGGGCGTTCTCCGCGGCCTGACGATGAGACGTCGCCGCCCACCACCCGGCCACCCCGAGCGTGACGACCAAGATCACCAGCGCCGACAGCGCCATCCCCGCGATCACCGATTCCCATTGCAGCAGTCCGGTGCGACGCTGGGCCGGCGCGCAGGGCGTCCCGCCCTCGTCACCCGCAGGCTGTATCGCTGTCGCATCCGGCATAACCTCTCCGTCCGAGACGAACCGCACCGTCTCCTTTCGATTATCGGCTATTCGACAACCCGCATTAGGCACGATGTCGGCCCAGACCGCCCTGCACCCACGGCCCCCGCCCTCGCCGCCCCCGCTGTGCAGGCCGCACCCCAGACGCTACGAGTCGGCTGCTCGTGTTGCCTCGTGCGTGCGCGGGCCGCGGGGGCGATCGGACAAGCCGGCGCATACCGGCTGACTAAGGCCGGCCGGTGCTAGCGGCGTCAGCGACCCAGGCGTCCTGCTCGCGGTCGGCGGTCGTGTGGTCGAGCAGGTCGGGGCTATCCGCGCCCGGGAGGGATGCTCGCTCCGAATCCGTCGTCTGGATATGCTAACGCCCGGGGTCGCACCTTTCGCCCCCGGGGGCCCTCTCGCATGCCAGACACCAACCTCTCCTCCTTCATCTGGTCCGTCGCCGACCTGCTCCGCGGGGACTACAAGCAGTCCGACTACGGCAAGGTCATCCTCCCGTTCACCGTCCTCCGCCGGCTCGACTGCGTGCTCGAAAAGACGCGGCCGGCCGTGCTGAAGCAACTGGACAAGCGCACCAAGGCGGGCGTCACCCCCGAGCCGTTCCTACTCCGTGCGACCGGCGGCCAGCTGTTCTACAACACCTGGCCGACCGACCTGGCCGGCGTCTTGGGCGACCAGGATAACCTGCGCGAGAATTTGTACGCCTACCTCCAGGCGTTCAGCCCGAACGTCCGCGACATCTTCGCGAGCTTCGAGTTCCACGCACAGGTCGACCGGCTGGCCAAGGCCGGCCTGCTCTACCTGGTCACCGAGAAGTTCACGGCCATCGATCTGCACCCGGACAAGGTCAGCAACGCCCAGATGGGCGTCGTGTTCGAGGAGCTGATCCGCAAGTTCGCCGAGCTGTCGAACGAGACGGCCGGGGAGCACTTCACGCCGCGGGAAGTCATCCGGCTGATGGTGAACCTCATCTTCATCGAGGACGACGACGCGCTGACCCGGCCGGGCGTCGTCCGCTCGCTGTACGACCCGACCGCAGGCACCGGCGGAATGCTGTCGGTCGCCGGCGAGCACCTCCACGAAATGAATCAGGATGCCCGGCTGGTCGTGAACGGCCAGGAGCTCAACCCCGAGTCGTACGCGATCTGCAAGGCCGACATGCTGATCAAGGGCCAGGACGTGGCCAACATCATTTTTGGCAACACGCTCTTGCCGAACTGCTGCGACGCGAGCTCGCCCGCTTCCAGTCCTTGATGGACGAGGCCGCTCGTGCCGTTGACCTGCTTCAGGAGCGTCGGACCGCCTTGATCTCCGCGGCGGTCATCGGGAAGATCGACGTGCGCGGAGTGGTAAGTGGCGACAACGTATCGGACGTGCGGGCGGCGCGGGGCGCGCGGGCCGGGGTGCCGGCATAATCGGGCCCGCCGGGCCACCGGCCGGGCCCGCGGGCGTCGCGGCCGGGCGCTCGGAAACGATTTCCGCGTCATGAAAAACGACATTTGCGTCATCAGAAATGATTTCCGCGTCATCAAAGACGATTCGCGCGTCATCGGAAATGGTTTTTGCGTCATCAACAGCGACCGTTGCGCGATCAAAAGCGGTTTTCGTGCGATGAGAAATCACCCCCGCGGCCCGCGGGACGACGCGAGGGCGGGCGGAATCGGGAGCCGGTGGTTGCGGGAGCCGGCCGACGGGCACTAATAGAGGACCTGCCGGCGACGCCCCCGCACACCGAAGTACGCTTCGGGACGGAAGGCTGTGGGCAACGGGCCGCCCATGGGTGGCTCTGCGATCCTTCCGATAACACACGGTCCGACCGTGCCCGCCGACGCGCCGCTGTGGGCCGACGCACGCCGGCGCCGATATATGCGACTGTGCAGACCCCCAACGACACACCGTTCCCCCCGCCGGGCTGGGTGACCAACGACGAGGCCGCCCGCATCCTGGCCGTGAACGTCGCGACGCTGACTTGCAACGCCTGGCCGTATCGGCTGCGCTGCGGCAGGTGCGTCCGGCGCCCGGGCGGCGGGCGGAGCAACATCTACCCGGCCGACGAGATCGAGCGCGTCCGGGCCGAGCGGGCCGCCCGGGCGGCGGGGCCGGAGATCCCCGACGGGTTCGTCGACCGCGACGGGGCCTGCCAGATGTTCGGCGTGACCCGCCACGTCTGGAAGACCTGGATCCGGCAGGGGAAGGTGACCTTCGGACAGGTGATCGCGTCGCCGATCGGCGGCAAGCAGAAGCTGTACGCGGTCGCGGACCTGGAGCGGCTCAAGGACGAGTTGTTCGGCGCGGACAAGGTGTACAAGGGCGCGGACGACCTCTGGCACATCCCGGCCGGGTACGTCGGCCGGGAGGAGGCGTGGGCGCAGTTCGGCGTCGGCAAGCCGACGTGGGAGCGGTGGGAGCGGGAGGGGGTGATCACCTGCGGCGAGCGCGTCCCGGGCGGGCCGAAAATGTACAAGGTGGAGGACGTCCACCGGATGCTCGACGAGTACGGCCGGTTCGTCCCGCCGTACCCCGACCCGGACCGGCCGGGCGCGTACCGCGTCCCGCTCAGCGGGCGCGACATCCGGCGGCGCGAGGTGCTGCTCGACGCGGCCGACCTGCCGCTGATCGAGGGCGGCAGTTGTTCGTGGTCGGCGAACGACGTGGACGCGTCGGGGGGCTTCGTGTCCTTCACGGGGGGCGAGTTCCGAGGCGTCGCGCTACGCCGGGTCGTCCTGAGCGTCACCGCGACCGAGGCCACGTGAGGCACGTCAACGGTGACCCGCTGGACTGCCGGCGGGCGAACCTGATCGTGAGGACGGTGCAGCAGCGCGTGCGCAACGCGCGGAAGCGGCGGGCGACCAACGGCCGCCCGCCGAGTTCGCGGTTCAAGGGGGTGTTCTGGGAGTCGTGGACGAAGAAGTGGCGGGCGTGCATCGTAGTCGACGGGCGGAAGCGGTCGCTCGGGCGCTACGGCGACGAGATCGCCGCCGCCCTGGCGTACGACGAGGCGGCGCGGAAATGGTTCGGCGAGCACGCGCGGCTGAACTTCCCGGACGGGGTGGACGCGTGGCTGGAACGCGAATGGCCGGCCAAGCAGGCGGCGGAAGCGGCGGCGGCGGAGGCTGTTGCCCCAGCCGCGGCGGCGTGAGACGCAGCGGTTAACCGCCGTCTCCCCGCGCCGCGGCACCGCCCGCCGGCGGATGTACGGCCGGCGCCCCGCCGGGTACACTCGCGGCCGCTCACGCTCGCGAATCGGCCGCCGGGGTGGCGCGTCGCGGCGACGACATCGGGACGGGCGGGGTATGGGCCTTCACCACGAGATCGCGTTCGAGGACGAGGTGTGCGGGCACCTGGCCGCCCACGGCCGGCACTATGCCGACGGCGATGCTGTGAAATACGACCGTGCCCGGGCGCTCTTCCCCGACGACGTGCTCGCCTGGGTGCGGGCGACCCAGCCCCAGTCATGGGAGGCGATAGAGAAGACCCACGGCAAGCAGGCCGGCGAGACCCTCCTGGGCCGCCTGCGCGACCAGCTCGACCAGCGCGGCACGCTCGACGTGCTCCGCCAGGGGTCGAGCTGCTGGGCGTCAAGGACAGGCTCGCCCTCGCCCAGTTCCGGCCCGCCATGGGCTCGAACCCCAAGATCCTCGATCGCTACGCCGCCAACCGCCTCCGCGTCGTCCGCCAGGTACGGTACTCGCAGCAGAACGAGAACTGCCTCGACCTGGTCCTGCTCCTCAACGGCGTCCCGGTCGCGACCGCCGAGCTCAAGACCGACTTCACGCAGAGCGTCGCCGACGCGGTCGACCAGTACCGGTTCGACCGTAACCCGCGCCCGAAGGGCCAAGCGGCCGAGCCGCTGCTGTCATTCCCGCGCGGGGCGCTGGTCCACTTTGCCGTCAGCAACACCGAAGTGCAGATGACCACGCGGCTCCACGGCGCCGCGACCCGGTTCCTCCCGTTCAACCGGGGCAACAACGGCGCCGCCGGCAACCCGCCGAACCCGGCCGGGCACCCGACCGCCTACCTGTGGGAGCAGGTCTGGCAGCGCGACGGATGGCTGGAGATCCTCGGTAAGTACCTGGTCACGCCGCGCGACAAGAAGAAGCAGATCAAGGCGATCCTGTTCCCCCGCTACCACCAGCTCGACGCGACGCGCAAGCTCGTGGCGGCCGTCCTGGCCGACGGCGCGGGGCAGCGGTACCTCGTCCAGCACTCGGCCGGGAGCGGCAAGACCAACTCGATCGCCTGGACGGCCCACTTCCTGGCCGACCTGCACGACGCGGCGGACAAGAAGGTGTTCGATTCCGTGCTGGTCGTGTCCGACCGCAACGTGATCGACGCCCAGCTCCAGGAGGCGATCTTCGACTTCGAGCGGACGACCGGCGTGGTCGCGACGGTCAAGGGCGAGGGCGGCAGCAAGAGCGCCGAGCTCGCGGCCGCCCTGGCGGGGAACAAGAAGGTCGTCGTCTGCACGATCCAGACGTTCCCGTTCGCCCTGGAGGCCGTCCGGCAGCTCGCGGCGACCGAGGGCAAGCGGTTCGCCGTGATCGCCGACGAGGCGCACAGCAGCCAGGCGGGCGAGACCGCGGCCCGGCTCAAGGCCGTCCTGTCGCCCGAGGAACTGGCGGACCTGGCCGACGGCGGGGAGGTCAGCGCGGAGGACGTGCTGGTCGCGCAGATGGCGGCCCGGGCGCAGGACGCCGGGATCACGTACGTCGCGTTCACGGCGACCCCGAAGAACAAGACGTTCGAACTGTTCGGCCGGCGCCCGGACCCGAAGCAGCCCGCCGGTCCGGGCAACCTCCCTGCCCCGTTCCACGTCTACTCGATGCGGCAGGCGATCGAGGAGGGGTTCATCCTCGACGTGTTGCAGAACTACACGACGTACAAGCTCGCCTTCAAGCTGGCCCACGGCGGCAAGGAGTTCGACGAGAAAGAGGTCGAGCGGGACGCGGCGATGCGCGGGATCATGGGGTGGGTCCGCCTGCACCCGTACAACATCGCCCAGAAGGTCGAGATCGTCGTCGAGCACTACCGCCAGTACGTCGCCCCACTGCTCGGGGGCAAGGCCAAGGCGATGGTCGTGCTGGGCAGCCGCCGGGAGGCCGTGCGGTGGAAGCTGGCGATCGACCGGTACATCAAGGGCAAGGGGTACAAGATCGGCACGCTGGCCGCGTTCAGCGGCGAGGTCGACGACCCCGAGTCGGGGCCCGAGCCGTTCAGCGAAACCGGCCCGCTGCTCAACCCGAACCTCAAGGGCCGGGCGATCCGCGAGGCGTTCGACACCGACGAGTACCAGGTCCTGCTGGTCGCCAACAAGTTCCAGACCGGGTTCGACCAGCCGCTCCTGTGCGGGATGTACGTCGACCGCCGGCTGGCGGGCATCCAAGCCGTGCAGACCCTGTCCCGGCTGAACCGGGCGTACCCGGGCAAGGACACGACGTACGTGCTCGACTTCGTCGACGCGAACGCCGACGAGGTGCTCAAGGCGTTCCGCACTTACCACGCGACGGCCGAGCTCGCGGCCGTGACCGACCCGAACCTCGTGTTCGACCTGCGGGCCAAGCTGGACGCGGGCGGGCACTACGACGACTTCGAGGTCGAGCGGGTCGTGAAGGTCGAGCTCAAGCCCGACGCCAAGCAGAGCGAGTTGCTGGCGGTCGCGGCGGCGTCGGCGATCGCCACCACGTTGACCGTCTGCGCGACCCCGGCGGCGTCGTACCGCCGGGCCCACACGCCCGACCCGGGCGTCAGCCACGTGACGACGAAGTCGCCGTCGGCGTCCATCGCGACCGCCGGCTGCTGCCGGACGCCCGTCGTGATCGTGTTCACGCGGAACTCGTTGGTCATCGGGGCGCCGCCCGGTCCGTAGAGCCGCGCGTATACCCCGTCCCCGCTCCCGTCCTGCAATTGGCTGGTCCAGACGACGACCGTCCGCGACCCGTCGTCCGTCGACGCGACCTGCGGGTCGGACTGCTCGTTGGTCCTGAACTGGTTCACGGCGGCGGCGGGCCCCAGCGGTCCCGCGGCCAACATCACGCGCCGCTCGAGCGCCTCGGCCGTCGCCCGCGCCAGGCGCGCGCCCCGGGTGCTCGTACGGCGCGTCCGACCGTCCCACTTCGAATTCATAGCATCCTTAGTATTGGCCGACGTCCGCCCGTCCGTCCGCCCAACGGCAAACGGCCAGGAGAGCGTAACCGAGCCCGGCACCCGCACAACGACCGCGCCCCCCTACCGGCTCAGCCCCGGCCGGCGTGGGTGACGCCGCGCGAGCGCCCAGGACCCCACCGCGGCGAGCCCGACGGCCGCGCCAGGCTCGGGCACGGGGGTCAGCAGGAACGACCGGCCCGCGCCGTTCACCGTACCGTTGACCGCGACCTGCCCGGCGTCGTTGACCGCGACCGCGCTGGTCAATATGGTGCCGGCGGGCAGGCCGTCGACCAACGTGTTCAGGTCGACCGGCCCGCGCTGCCGGTCAAAGAAGAATGCCCGCTCGAGGCCGCCTGTCACGTCCGAGGTCCCCACGACCCAGCCTTCGCTATTCACGCCGTTGGGGAGGGTCCGCGGGCCCCCGAGCGTGTCGATGGTGCGTTTCTGCCCCGTGGTCGGGTCATACAGGTAGCCGGCCGACGCGAGCGTGTCCTTGAGCGCGCCGACGATCAGGCCCGAGTGACTGATACCGGTGACCGTGTTGCCGACGCTCAGGATGGTCGCCCCGCCGCCATTGGCGTAGCGGTACGGCCAAGAGCCGGACCCGTTCACGAACCGGTCCGCCGCGATGACCCCCGTGTTATTGACGTAGGCGCTGATCGCGACCTCCCCGCCCAGGTCGGTGTTCTGGCCGTCCCGGTAGCGGAACAGGTGTTCGAAGTCCGAACTCGCCGTCGTCGACCGCCCCACAATGTCGCCCGCGTCGTTGATCGACGTGGCGTATATCCACCCATCGCCGCTGCCGCCGCGCGGCCCGAGCGGGGCGATCGGCGTGACGACGCCGGCCGAACTGACGAACGAGACCGGCTGGGGCGAACTGGGGGACGGGTGGAATTGTCCGATCACCAGCCCGCTCGCGTTGATCCCGGTCGGACGGAACTGGTGCGCCCCGGCCGGGGCGGCGGCGATCGACCGGACGCCCGCGCGGTCGACAAACATGTACCGATCACCCGTGGGCGACAGCGCAATCCCGACCACGTCGCCCGCCGAGCTCATCGCGTACGCGCCCGAGATCGCACTCGTCGGCGGGGTCAGGTCGCGTGCCGTAAACCGCGGCGCTGCGTCCGCCCCGAGCGCGGGGACCGCGCAAACGACGACGACGACGGCGGCACCCCTGAACGCCCCCACGACACCCGTTGACATGCTGGCTCCTTCTGAAGTGCCCGAATCATATTGTGGGCCCTAGGCTCTGTCTGACGACTACCCGTTTAACAGCATCATGCACTTGGTGACGAACGCGAGCTTCACCATGGCCAGGTAGTTGTCGGCCAGCTTCTCGAACCGCGTGCACAGCCGCCGCCGCTCCTTCAGCCACCCGACCAG
>DASPKW010000025.1:0-2452 GCA_035627895.1 Tepidisphaeraceae bacterium
TCTCCGCCACCACCCCAGACTGGTCGCGCGAACTTCCGCCCCCCGGTCATCGCAAACAGCCCGCCCACCGCCTCCTCGCCGCCATCCGCGGCTACCAATACTGGCACGCCCGCGGCGGCCTCCTCGCCGCCCTCATGAAACGCCTCCACGTCCTCCGCCACCGCAAGTACGCCGCCCTCACCGGCGCAGACATCCCCCTCAACGCCCAGATCGCCGGCGGGCTCGCCCTCCCCCACCCCAACGGCATCGTCATCGCCCCCTTCGCCAAAATCGGCCCGAATTGCCTGATCTTCCAACAAGTCACCCTCGGCCACGGCGGCGCCAAGCCCGGCTTCCCCACAATCGGCGGGCACGTCGACATCGGCGCCGGCGCCAAGATCCTCGGCGCCGTCACCATCGGCGACCACGCCAAAATCGGCGCCAACGCCGTCGTCCTCACCGACGTCCCACCCGGCGCAACCGCCGTCGGCATCCCCGCCAAGATCATCCTCCCCAAACCCACACCCCCGGCGCAGGATTCCGCCTCGGCTCTTCCCTGACCCTTCGCCTCCATTCGCTTTCGGGGATAATCTTCCCTCAGCCAAACCCCCCGGCACCCGCGATGAACCTCCTCGAATCCCAATGGCTCGGCCATCGCCTCGCGTCCATCCCGGACGACGAGCTCTTCCCCTTGCTCAACGTCGGCTCGTCCACCCTCGAGTTCCGCACCCGCACCCAGCCCTACATCGACCAGAACGTCTTCGCCCCCCTCCGCGCCCGCTCGGGCCAGGTCTACCACCTCGACATGAAGCCCGACCCCGGCGTCGACCTCGTCGGCGACCTCCTCGACCCCGCCTTCCTCGCCTCCCTCCGCAAGCTCACGATCCGCTCGGCCATGGTCTCCAACCTGCTCGAGCACGTCACCGTCCGCGACGAGATCTGCAAGACCCTCCTCGACGTCATCCCCGACGGCGGCCACATCATCTGCTCCGGCCCCCACACCTACCCCTACCACGCCGACCCGATCGACACGATGTTCCGCCCGTCGATCGAGCAGATCCACGCCCACTTCCCCGGCACCACCGTCGTCCACAGCGCGATCATCGACTCGGGCAACTGGCGCCAGTGGAACGTCGCCGAGCGCGGCCGCCCCCTCGGCCGATCCCTCGCCCGCCTACTCGTCCCCTTCTACCGCCCGAAAAAGTGGCTCGAACTCGCCCGCCAAAGCCCCTACATCGTCAAGCACATCAAGGCCTTCGCCGTCGTCCTCCGCAAAGGAGCTGCGGTTCCGGTGCCCACCGCGAGCACGACACGGCCCACGGAGCACGCGACACGTTCGTGAGCAGGGCCGCGCGCGGCGCGGGACGCAACGAAGCGTGGCAACTGTCATTCCGAGGTACTCCGAGAAATCCAGCATCGGACATAGGGGCCCACTCGACGTGCGCGATTCACGTGTGAGAGCGGAACCGCCAATGCGGAACACACCCCAAGGGTCGGCGCTCACTCCCCACCTCCCCATCCCCCCCCTCCCCATCGCTTCTGCCCCTCGCACACCCACAGAATTTGTCAAACCCTAACGCCATTACCCGATTCCCGCGCATAATCCCCTACGCAACCGCCGCGATCTTTTGGCCCCCGGTAACCCCGTGACGTATCCTCATCCCCACATGCCCGCCGTCGGCCTGGTCGTCATCGGACGTAACGAAGGCGCGCGACTCGAGCGCTGCCTCGCGTCCGCCGCCCCGCACATCGGCCGCGCCGTCTACGTCGACTCCGGCTCCACCGACAACTCGGTCCCCATGGCCCGCGCCCGCGGCATCGACGTCGTCGAGCTCGACACGTCCGTCCCCTTCACCGCCGCCCGCGCCCGCAACGCCGGCTTCGCCCGCCTCCTCGAGATCGCCCCCGGCACCGAGCTCGTTCAGTTCGTCGACGGCGACTGCGAGATCGAGGGCGCCTGGTGGGAGCCCGCCGCCCGCCGGCTCGCCGACCGCCCCGAACTCGCCATCGTCTGCGGCCGACGCCGCGAGCGCTTCCCCGACGCGTCCCCCTACAACCGCCTCTGCGACGTCGAGTGGGACACTCCCGTCGGGCCCGCCGACGCCTGCGGCGGCGACTTCCTCTGTCGCGCCGTCGCCTTCCAGCAGGTCAACGGCTTCGACCCCGCCTTCATCGCAGGCGAAGAGCCCGAGATGTGCTTCCGCCTCCGCGCCAAGGGCTGGCAGATCGAGCGCCTCCCCCACGACATGACCCTCCACGACGCCGCCATGACCTCCTGGCGCCAGTGGTGGAAGCGCGAGAAACGCTCCGGCTACGCCGTCGCCGACGGCCGCGCCACCCACGGCCGATCCCCCGAACGCTACCGCGTCAAACTCTTCCGCTCCAACTACACCTGGGGCCTCGCCATCCCCCTCCTCGCCCTCGCCCCCGCCTGGTGGACCTACGGCCTCTCCCTCCTCCTCCTGCTCGTCTA
>DASPKW010000026.1:0-25080 GCA_035627895.1 Tepidisphaeraceae bacterium
GGGGGGTGTCGCGTTTTGGTGGGCAAGGGTGCGCACGGGGTTGGGGTGCCGAGGGCGGGGCGGGGGTTTTCGGTCGGATTATCGGTTGGTGGAGGAGTAGCGCCGGGTTGGGATGGCGTGCGCACGCGTTCAATGCACGGAGTGGGTTCCGCGGGCTTTCTGCTGAGGCTGCGAGGGGACAGCCGATGAATTATTGGACGATTTTGACCGAATGCGCGTGATGGCGATTCTTCTTGACAAGTTCTGATCGATTCTGCACAATTGCGAGCATCCCTTACGGAATTGAGGAAGCTGAGATGGTTGCTCAGACGAGCCGGGCCTTGGATCGCAAGGAAGTGGAGTCGCTGGTGCGGGAGGTGCTGCACCAGCGGTTGCGCGGGCAGTTGACGCCGCCGCCGAGTCAGGCGCGGAGCCATACGGAGCGGGGGAAGGGGCCGAACCCGCTGGTGGTGAACGTGTCGGCGCGGCACATGCACGTGACGCCGGAGGATTTGGCGGTGCTGTTCGGGGCGGGATCGAAGCTGACGAAGATGAAGGACCTGTATCAACAGGGGGAATTCGCGAGCGAGCAACTCGTGACGATCGTCGGGCCGCGGCAGCGGATCATCCCGAACGTGCGGATCTTGGGGCCGGAGCGGAAGTTCACGCAGATCGAGCTGTCGTACACGGACGGGGTGTACCTGGGGGTGGACCTGCCGCTGCGGGTGAGTGGGGACATCGAGGGGACGCCGGGGATCACGGTGCTGGGGCCGAAGGGTGCGCTGCATTTGTCGAAGGGCGTGATCCGGGCTGCGCGGCACGTGCACATGTCGACGGCGGACATGGACTTCTACGGCGTGAAAGACGGGGACCACATGAAACTGAAGATCGACGGCCCGTGCGGGGTGACGTTCGACAATCTGCGCGTGCGGTATCACCCGAAGGTGGTGCTGGAAGTGCACATCGACACGGATGAGGGGAACGCGTGCGACCTGGATTCGGCGACGCGAATGGAACTCAACAGGTAACGATTAACGATTAATGCTTAACGGGCTGGCCGGCGAGTTAAGCATCAATCGTTACGAGTTACGCCGGCGAACTACGGGCGAGTCCCACGAAAGGATCGAGTCATGCCGAGCGAAGCGCTGGGGTTGTTGGAGTGCAAGGGTCTGGTGTCCTTGATGGAGGGGACGGACGCGATGTTGAAGGCGGCGAACGTCGAAATGATCGGGTGGGACAAGGCGGGGAGCGGGATGGTGACGGCGTTCGTGAAGGGGGACGTGGCGGCGGTGAAGGCGGCGGTGGACGCCGGCGCCGAGGCGGCCGGGCGGGTGGGGAGCGTGGTCGCGGTGCACGTGATCGCGCGGCCGCACGACGAGCTGGTGGGCATCATGCCGAAGAAGAAGGCGGCGGCGGGTGTGCCCGCGCCGGTGAAGAAGTAGAACCACGAAGT
This sequence comes from Tepidisphaeraceae bacterium, assembly GCA_035627895.1. Classification (GTDB taxonomy): domain Bacteria; phylum Planctomycetota; class Phycisphaerae; order Tepidisphaerales; family Tepidisphaeraceae; genus DASPKW01. The sequence continues at coordinate 1,433 of DASPKW010000026.1, forward strand.
ACACGAAGAGCACGAAGTCAGAACAGACAATTAATTCAGAACCCGATTCCGGACCGAGCGCGATCGCGTCAGATTCATTCTGACTTCTTTCGTGACCTTCGTGCCCTTCGTGGTTCAAACCGACGGAGACAGTCATGGCTGAATACGGAAACGGTTATGGGAGCGCGATCGGGCTGGTCGAGACCAAGGGGTGGACGGGCTCGGTGGAGGCGGCGGACGCGATGCTGAAGGCGGCGAACGTCGAGATCGTCAAGACGATCCAGATCGGCGGGGCGTTCGTGACGACGCTGGTCCGCGGCGACGTCGGCAGCGTGAAGGCGGCCGTGGAGGCTGGGAGCGAGGCGGCTGGGCGCGTGGGCGAGCTGATCGCGTCGCACGTGATCGCGCGGCCGCACCCGGAACTGCTCGCGGGCTTCGGGGCTTAAACGCTCCCCCCCCCACGGAGGCACGATGGCCAAGGCACGGGTGCAACCGCCGTTCGACTGGCGCGCTTGGCTTACGTCGTTGGGCGACGAAGTGGAATTCCACGATCCGGCCAACGCCGGTGCGATCAAGGACGCCGAGGCCCGATTGGGCACCGCGTTTCCCGACGACCTCCGGGCCCTGTTGCTGGTCACGAACGGTGTGACCGCATCGCTGGGCGAGTGGCTGGTATGGCCGGCGGAGCAGATCGCCGAGCAGAACGTGCACTACCGGTCGTTCGCGGATTTCCGCGAGTTGTACATGCCGTTCGACCACTTGCTGTTCGTGGGCGAGCGAGGCGACGGCGACGTGGTTGGATTGCCGATCAAGGCCGGCGCCGTCGGCACTGAGTTCTTCCGGTGGGATCACGAGACCGACGGTCGGATCTGGTGTGCGTCGGGTCTGAAGGACTACTTCAAGCGCGCGGTTTCGGATCAGCTCTAGTCAGCTTCAAACGCCCATGCTCGTCTTAGTCGCCAATCTCGGCTCGACGTCGTTCAAGTACAAGCTGTTGGACATGGACGCGGACGGCGCGTGCCTGGCCAAGGGCGGGTACGAGCGGATCGGGCAGGCGGGGTCGCCTTACCCGACGCACGGGGAGGTGATCGACGTCATCCTGAAGGAGCTGCCGAAGAAGCCGGACGCGATCGGGTTCAAGGCGGTGCACGGCGGGCCGATCAGTGGGGCCGTGCGAGTGACGGACGAGGTGATCGCGGTCCAGGAAGAATTCGCGGACGTGGCGCCGGCACATAATCCGCCGTACATCGCGGCGATGCGGGCGTTCGCGAAGAAGATGCCGGGGACGCCGCAGGTGGCCGCGTTCGAGACGGCATTTCACCAGACGATCCCGCTGGCCCGGCAGGTGTACGCGATCCCGCACGAGTGGACGGAAAAGCTCGGCATCCGGCGGTACGGGTTTCACGGCGCGAGCCACCGGTACGTCGCGACGCGCGTGAAGGAACTCGTGCCCGAGGCCCGGCGGGTGATCTCGTGTCACCTGGGCGGGAGCTGCTCGGTGACGGCGATCATGGACGGCAAGAGCGTCGCGAACTCGTTCGGGATGACGGCGCAGAGCGGCGTGTTCCACAACAACCGCGTGGGGGACTTCGACGCGTTCGCGCTGCAGAAACTGCTGAAGCGCGGGCTGACGCTGGACGAAATTTTCAAGAAGCTCGGCAAGGAGGGCGGGCTGCAAGGGATGAGCGGCGTTTCGCCGGACATGCGGGACGTGGAGAAGGCGGCGGCCGAGGGCGACGCGCGGGCGCGGCTGGCGGTGGAGGCGTTCGTCGAAAGCGTGCGCGGGTTCGTCGGACAGTATTTGGTGGCGCTGGGCGGGTGCGACGTGCTCGCGTTCACGGGGGGGATTGGCGAAAACGGCGCGGCGATCCGCGAGGCGGTCTGCCGGAATCTGACGTTCGCGGGGATCGCGCTGGACCCGGCGAAGAACGCGGTGCGCGGGCGGGAAGAGAAGATCAGCAGCGTCGAGTCGGACTGCGAGATCTGGATCGTGCCGACGAACGAGGAGCTGATCGTGGCGCGGCAGACGGTTTCCGTGCTCACTGCTAATTGAACCACGAAGGACACGAAGGGCACGAAGCAGACTTTGATCGGCGAGGTCGCTTTAGCGGCCGGGTCTGCGAAGCGAGTCCGAGCAACGAAGAGCGCACAGACAGGGATCGGAACGCAAAGTTCAGAATTTAGAACGGAGAACGATCATGGCGAACGGTGAAGCGGTTGGGTTGATCGAGACGAAGGGCATCGTGGCGGCTGTGGAGGCGCTGGACGCGGCGCTGAAGGCGGCGAACGTGACGTTCGTCGAGCAGCACAAGGTCGGGAGCGGGCTGGTCGCGATCACGCTGAAGGGTGACGTGGCGGCGGTGCGGGCGGCGGTGGACGCCGGGGCGGAGGCGGCCGGGCGCGTGGGCGAGGTGGTGAGCGTGCACGTGATCCCGCGGCCGCACGAGGGTGTTGCGCGCATGAGTTGAGTGCGCGAGGGAACGGTAACGCGTAACGATTAATGCTTAAGGGGCTTCCGGTCTGCTTAAGCATTACTCGTTAATCGTTACGCGTCGGTTGACGATCATTGCTAGCGATAGGCAATCCCATGTTCCTCGGACGAGTCGTCGGGCATGTCGTGTCCAGCCAGAAGGACAAGGTCCTGCACGGGCAGAAGCTGTTCGTGGTCGAGCCGTTGAACGTGAAGTACGAAGAGGGGACGAGCACGCCGCGGGAGCTCGGGAACACCGGGCGGGCGATCGTGTGCCTGGACGTGGTCGGGTGCGGGGAGGGGCAGCTCGTGATGGTCGTCCAGGGGAGCAGCGCGCGGATGACCGAGCCGACGAAGAACCTCCCGGCGGACGCGGTGATCATCGGCATCGTCGACAGCGCGGTGTTCGACGGGAAGACGTTCTATCAAGCGGGTGCGGAGAAGTAGCTCACCGGCGTGCTCATTATAGTGATGCACGTGCGTGTACGGAGATGCGATGAACCAGGCGTTGGTCCAAGATGTCGTTCAGGAAGTCATGCGGCGCCTCGGGCGCAGTGGCGCGAGCCACGGCGGTGGCGTGCGCGCCGGCGAAGACGCGGCGGCGAACGACGGGCTGCGGAAGCAGGCCGAGCGGCACCCGCACCGGATCGACGCGCCGATCGGGCAGTACGGCGTGTTCTCGGACGTCGACCAGGCGGTGACCGCGGCGACGGATGCGCAGAAGAAGCTGATGAACCTCTCGCTCGACGAGCGGGATCAGATCGTCAAGCTCGTCAAGCAGATGGCGAAGGACAACGCCCGCGCGTGGGGCGAGATGGAGTTCGCGGAGACGAAGATCGGGCGGCTCGATCACAAGATCGAGAAGCTGAAGATCTTGGAACTGGTGCCGGGCGTCGAGTTCTTGAAGACCGGGGCGGACAGCGGCAGCAACGGGGTGTGCCTCGAGGAATACGCGCCGTTCGGGGTGATCGGGATCGTCACGCCGGTGACGCACAGCGTGCCGACGTTGTCGGCGAACGTGATCAACATGGTGGCGGCGGGGAACGCGATCGTGGCGAACCCGCACCCCTCCGGGGCGAACTGCGCGGCCCACGCGGTGCGAGAGTACAACAAGGCGATCGCGGCCAAGTTCGGGATCGAGCACCTGGTGACGATCATCGTCCCGCCGACGCTGGAGACGGCGGAGGCGATCTTCCACCATCGGGGGATTCAGTTGCTAGTGGTGACGGGCGGGCCGGCCGTGGCGCGGGCGGCGCTGAAGGCGAGCAAGCGGGCGATCGTGGCGGGGCCGGGGAATCCGCCGGTGGTGGTGGACGAGACGGCGTGTTTGACGAACGCGGCCGAGTCGATCGTGAAGGGGGCGGCGTTCGACAACAACCTGTTGTGCATCGGCGAGAAACAGGTGCTCGCGGTCGACGGGATCTTCGACAAGCTGATGGCGAAGATGGAGCAGGCGGGCGGGTTCATCCTGTCGGGCGGGCAGATCGAGCAGCTGACGAAGTTGGCGTTCACGGTCGACGAGAAGGGCAAGCCGCACGTCAATAAGAACTTTGTGGGGCGCGACGCGAGCTGGCTGGCGGAGCAGGTCGGCGTGAAAGTGCCGCCGGCGACGCAGTTGCTCGTGGGCGAGACGTCGTTCAACCACCCGTACGTGCAGGAGGAGCAGATGATGCCCTTCGTGCCGTTCGTGCGGGTGAAGGACGTGGGCCAGGCGATCGACCTGGCGATCGAGAGCGAGCACGGGTACCGGCACACGGCGATCATCCACTCGCAGAACATGCGGACGGTGACGCGGTTCGGGCGACGCGCGAATACGACGCTATTCGTGGTGAACGGCGCGAGCCCGAGCGGGCTGGGGCTGGGGGGACAGGGCTATCTGAGCTATTCGATCGCGACGCCGACCGGCGAGGGGATCACGACGCCGCTGACGTTTACGAAGTATCGGCGAATCATGATTTCAGGGTCGATGAGGATGATCTGATCCGGTGAGACGGGTAACGAGTAACGATTAATGCTTAAGGAGACTTTTCGATAGCGATGGGTGCGTGACCGACCGACGGCTTGGTTAAGCATTAATCGTTAATCGTTACGCCCCCATGCAACTCGGACGTGTCATCGGTCACGCGACGTCGACGATCAAGCACCCTTCGATGGTGGGGTTGCGGCTGGTGATCGTGCAGATGCTCGGGGCGGGGCGGAAGGCGGAGGGCGATCCGGTGGTGGCGGTGGACAAGCTCGGGAGCGCGGTCGGGCAGACGGTGGTGGTGAACAGTGACGGGAAGGGGGCGCGGGATTTGGTGGGGAACGATAAGACGCCGGTGAGGTGGTTTGTGATTGGGATTGAGGATTAGTCGGCGGTGGGCAGTCGGCAGTAAGAGGCGACGCATGTACGGAGATCGGCCGGATCATGGGGCGCTGGACTACTGGGCGATGGGGTTTGGGTTGGTGATCGCATTTGGCGTGTGGCCGTGGTTTGGCGGACTGCCGGAGACGGCGGGCGAGTGGGTGTGGCGGTTGTCGGTGCTGGGTGTCGGCGGTGTTGGGCTCGGTGTGTGTTTGTGGATGAAGCGGAAGTGGAGTTGAGGCGATTCGGTCATCGCTAAGCCGCAAGCGGCGGTTGTTTGAGAAGCACTCGGAATGATTTTCACGGCGCGCCAACTTGAGGATTTGCACCGCAACGGCGGGGGGAACGGGCACGTGGTGCTGCCGTACGGGGCGCGGTTGACGCCGTTGGCGAGCGATTGGTTGCGCGCGAAGAAGATTCGGCTGGGGTATGGGCCGGACGACATGGTGAAATCGGCGAACGGGGAGAAAGTTGTGAAGGCGGTGGGGGCGGAAGTTGGCGGCGGTGGGAGCGTGCCGGCGGGGAGTTGGTTGTGGTGGTGCGATGGGCCGTGCGGGGCGGGGAAGGCGGCGGCGGGGGCGGTTGCGAAGGAGGCGAGTTTGACGGCGGTGGAGGAGCCGGGGGATCCGAAGCGGCTGGTTGCGGTGATCAAGCGGATCGGGGCGGAGGTGCGGGACGGCAAGGCGGCGGGGGGTGTGCTGATGGTGGCGGGGGGTGGGCCGGCGGTCGTGCTGGCGAACCGATCCCCCCTGCTGCGGGCGGTGATCGGGACGACGCTCGAGGCGCTCGAGGGCGCCATCAACGCGGTCGCGGCGAACGTGCTCGTGATTGAGTACCCGCGGCGGACGCTGCCGGAGATCAAGAATCTCGTCGCGCGGTTCGTGAAGGCGAAGCGGAATCTGAGCGACGAGCTTTGCAAGCAGATGCAGGAGATCGCGGCGGAGAAGTGTTCGCCGCTGCCTGGGAAGACGGGTTGCGGGTGCGGGTGCTCTTCGAAGGGGGGGCACTGATGCGCGTCGGAAAAGTCATCGGCAGGCTGACGCTGAGCGAACGGTACGACACGCTCGGGGGCGGGCGGTTTTTGGTGGTCGCGGTGCAGGACCGGTTCGCGCTCGCGGACAAGCCGCGGAAGTCGGTGGAGACGCTGGTGGTGTACGACCATCTGGGTGCGCACGACGGCGATCTGATCGCGTTCAGCGAGAGCGGCGAGGCGTGCCGGCCGTTCTTGCCGGAGAAGCGGGTGCCGCTGGACGCGTATAACGCGGCGATTTTGGATCGGGTTTCGGTTGTGGATGGGGATTAGGCAATTAGAGGAGTGAGGCATGAGGACATGAAACGTGAAGAAGTCGCAAGGTCCTCGGCATGCTCACTAAAGTGAGCACCCCGCGCCCCCCTTGCGGTTTGCTACGTCATGTTTCGTGTTTCATGTGTTCATGGTTCGGCTATGGCATACAAAGGTAACGGTTCTTCGAACGGCGCGCCCCGCATTCCCGAGTTCAAGCTCAAGGAGTTGTTCTGCGACATCGGTCGGCGGATCTGGCTCAAGGGGTTTTGCGCGGGGAACGAGGGGAATCACTCTTATCGCATTGGCGAGGACCGGGTGCTGTGCACGCCGACGGGGATCTCGAAGGGCAACCTCAGGCCTGACGATCTGTGCGTGGTGGACATGGAGGGCAAGCAAATCTCCGGGAAGCGCAAGCGGACCAGTGAGATCTTGATGCACCTGGCGATCTACAAGGCCCGCCCGGACATCAAGTGCGTGATCCACAGTCACCCGCCGCACGCGACGGCGTTCGCGGTGGCGGGGGTGGAGTTGCCGACGTGCATCCACCCGGAGGCGGAGGTGTTCCTGGGCGCGGTGAAGACGGCCGAGTACGTGACGCCGGGCGACACGCGGCTGGGCGAATCGCTCATGCCGTACGTCAAGGACTCCAATACGATCCTCCTGCAGAACCACGGCGTGGTCTGCTTCGACGTGGACATGGAGCAGTGCTACTACAAGCTCGAGATCGTGGACGCGTACTCGCGCATCCTGATTTTGGCAAAGCAGCTCGGGAGCGTGCGGGCGCTCGACTCTGGGGAGATGGTCGATTTGCTCAAGCTCAAGGCGAAGTTCGGGATGCCTGATTCGCGGCTGAAGGGCGAGCAGGTGGAGACGTGCGCGGGGACGGACTTCATGTCGCGCGTCAGCGGGGAGATCGGGACGCGCGGGCGGATGCAGGCGGACGGCGGGGTGACGCGGGCGCCGGCGCAGGGCGGCGGCGGCGGCGGCGGGGCTCAGGACCCGCTCAGCCAGGCGATCGCGGCCCTGGCGCCGCAGAACTACTCCGAGGCGGACGTCGAGAACCTCGTGCAGGTGATCACGGATCAAATCATGGCGTCGGCGTAACGCTACCGGCCAACCGATGGCCGACATTCACCGGGAGGCAGGCAATGGCGAAGCGATTCTCGTGCGGCGTCCTTGGCTTGACGATGTGGGCGGCCATAGCGGGCGGGGCGGCAGGGCAGGTGGTACCCGGGGAAGGGCCGGCCGCCGGTGCGCCGGCCGCGGCCGCCCCGGTCCCTCCGGCGGCCGCGGGGTCTCCGGTCGGGCTGTGGCAGTTCTCGGCGTTCAACGGCGGCGGTGCGCTGTTAGTGCGGGAGAACGGGACGTACCTGCACTACGGAAGCGGGTACAAATACACGGGTCAGTGGGGCAACGGTGAGGCGGGTGCGTTCGCGTTTCGGGGGGCCGACGGGGGGAAAGACGAGTGGTCGGTGACGCTCGGCCCCGAGGGCAAGACGCTGATGATCAAGCGCGCATCGACCGGGCTGACGCGCAGGGCGGACCGCGCGGCGGGCGACGGCGCGCGGCTGGTGCAGGCTGAGAAGACAGACCCGGGATTCTTCCTCGGCGTATGGCGGCTGACGGCTCAGGATTCGCTGAGGACGCCAAGCGGGAGCCTATCGGTCGAGAAGGGCGGGGCGGCCACGTACACGGACGCCGGTGGTCAGGTGCAGGCGGGGCGGTGGGCGGCGGCGGACAAGTTCGACGGCGTGGTAGTGACGGCCGGCGGCACGACGTTCGAGGTTCGGCAGTACTGGGCGGACAACACGGCGGTGTCCGTCTACAACGGCCGCGCGTGGGTGACCGGCGATCGTTCGAAGTAGACCGTCGTGTGCACGTGGTTATACCCATGCTCAAAACGCTCGATCAAAAGCTCGCGAACATCCGCGCGAACCCGCACGCGGCGAAGGATTTTATCCTCGCCGACGCGAAGGACGCGGACATGGCGACGGGGCTGGCGGCGACGGGGAAGGATCCGGTCACGGGGCGGGCGCGCAGCCTGGCGGGATATCGCGACCAGATGCGGGAGATCGTGAAGCAGGGGCTGGTCGACATCATGCTGATGTCGTGTTCGACGATGGAGCAGTTGGCGATCCGGGAGCGGCTGTTCGTCGACTCGCGGATCACGCCGGCGGTGCGGGCGAACGATACGACGGACATTCATTTGCCGACCGGCGGGACGTATGGCGGGGAGCCGTCGCGGCCGTTTCGGACGGCGACGATCGAGCAGATGATGGCGGGGCGGGCGAACCCGGCGGCGCACGAGATGTCGCTGGGGGCCAGCTTGGGGCTGTACTCGATCACGCCGAACAACAAGCTCGAGTTCGATTACCCGACGCTGCTGGCGTACAAGGATTTTCGGCTGGAGGCGGAGGCGAAGGGGTTCCGGCACTTCCTCGAGGTGTTCGACCCCAACGCGTGCGGCGACCACTGCCCGCAGGACCTGGGGCGCTTTGTCAACGATCTGATCGTGCGGACGTTGGCGGGCGTGCCGAGCACGGGGCGGCCGGTGTTTCTGAAGATCGTCTACCACGGGCCGAAGGCGATGGAGGAACTCGCGGCGTACGACCCCCTGCTCGTCCCGGGCATTTTGGGCGGGAGCAGCGGGACGACGTACGACGCGTTCAAGCTGCTGGTGGAGGCCAAGCGGTACGGCGCGCGGGCGGCGCTGTACGGGCGGAAGATCAATAATTCGGAGCACCAGCTGACGTTCGTGCGGTTCTTGTCGATGCTGACGCGCGATGAGATTTCGCCGGAGGAGGCGGTGCGGGCGTATCACGGGGAGCTGGCTAAGCTGGGGATCAAGCCGTACCGGGCGCTGGCGGAGGATAGCCAGCTGACGACGACGGCGACGAGTTATGCGGGGGGGAGCACGGTGACGGTGCCCGAGAAAGTCGCGCCGACGCCGATACCCGCGCCCTCGTTTAGCCGCGACCCGAAGGGGGAGCCGAAGGCGAGCCCGAAGGCGAGCGCTCCGAGCGCGGAGGTGCGCACGGCCGTGATCCCGAGTCCGGTGTTCAAGACGGACGCGTACCCGACGAAGGCGGACGGCACGCCCGACTTCAAGAAGATGACGCCGGCGCAGAAGGTGATGTTGGCGCGACAGAGGATCCAGTCGGATCTGTCGACAGGAACGGAAACGGGGAACGGTGCGCGACCCCGGCGGTTTTAGGACAAACTGACACGCGGGCGAGACGCCCGCGATACGAAGACATGATCGTCGTCGAACGCCAATCCCGGCTGCAGCAGATCGTCGCCCAGCGGGGGATGGCGGACGTGGAGACGTTGGCGGCCGAGCTGGGGGTTTCGTCGTCGACGATCCGGCGGGACCTGGAGGCGCTGGAGCAGCAGGGGCTCGTGAAGCGGACGCACGGGGGGGTGGTGTGGGTCGGGGAGAAGACGCCGGCGGGCGCGGCGCGGCCGTACGCGTTCGACCAGCGCATGGGGTATCGGAACGAGTCGAAGCTGGCGATCGCGCGGGCGGCGCGGCACCTCGTTCAGCCGGGGCAGACGGTGCTGATCGACGGCGGGACGACGACGTTTTACCTGGCGAACGAACTGCTCTCGGCCGGACAGCCGTTGCAGCTGGTGACGAACTCGCTGCCGATCGCGAACTTGTTTTTGAACGACGAGAGCGTGGAGCTGATTTTGACGGGCGGGCTGATGTACCCGCGGTACGGGGTGCTGCTGGGGCCGCAGGCCGAGGAGACGATCGGGACGATCCACACGAAGACGCTGTTCCTCAGCGTGGCGGGGATCCACGAGGGGGCGATGTACAACCAGAACGTGCTGCTCGTAAACGCCGAGCGGCAGATGATGCGGCAGTCGCAGGAGGTCGTGCTGCTGGCCGACTCGAGCAAGTTCGGGCAGCAGGCGCTGGCGCGGTTGTGCGACTTATCGGAAGTGGACGTGGTCGTGACGGACGCGGGGATCGAGGCGGGGCACCGGGAGATGATCGAGCGGGCGGGGTGCCGGGTGATTGTGGCGGAGTGAAGGATGCGGAGGGAGATAAGGGGACAAGGTGACAAGGGGAGGGGTGGGCTGAAAAGGAACCAGCTACCCCGACCCCAGGGTAGCTGGTTGAAAAGACTTGGGTTGTCGAGAGATGGTTCGTACTGAGGGGTGTATCGGGTGGGGGTTGCGGATCGCTTCAGGGGAAAATGGGCATCGCAAACGGGGAGCGCGCCGCTCCGTCCGGGCGGTTTTGGGAGCGAGCGCCGCTTGGCGTTCGCCCCTCACCTCCGCCCTCTCCCGTCGCGAATTCGCGGCATAGCGGATTGCGCTGTTGGCGCGACTGGGAGAGGCAGTAGGGCGTCGCGGGAGCGGTGGGCGGAGCCCAACCTACGGGGTGACGGGTCAATCTTCCTGGAGCATGCTGACGGGGATCCGGCCCGCGAAGCCGGAGTTGAGCTCGTGGAAGTAGGCGACGCGGTCCTCGCCGAGCTTCCAGCAGAGGTAGACGTCGCGGCCCTGGTGGCGGCCGGTGAAGTCGATCAGGCCGAGGGTGAAGTCCTTGAGCTCGACGCCGATCTCGGTGAGTTCGTCGAGGTAGGCGTGGAGCTTGTCGATGGCGACGTCGAGCTCGGCCTGGATGGCCTTGTGCTGGTCGGCGTGGGCGGACTCGAGCTGGGCCTGGAGGTCGCCGGCGCGGCTGCGGGTGGCGACGATGTCGGAGACGACGCGGCGGACGAGCGGGAGGGCCTTGTTGGCCTGTTCGAGGGTGAAGCGCTTGCGGGGCCTGGAGGAGAAGACGGGTTGGGGGGCTGCGGACTGGGGACCGGCCATAAGACTTGCCGCCTTTCGTAGGCGCGGCGCCGGCAGGTTGCGCGGTCGGCGTCGCGGGAAACTTCGCGCCGAGAGAGGGATCGACGCCGGTCGATTATGACACCGCCATGGGGGGTGTCAATTCGGGATTTCAGGTAGGTGAATCGTTTGACGGGCGAGGCATTCGGTGCGGGGTGGGGTTGCGCGGGTTGGGGTGAGGCGCGACGGTGATTCGACGCACGCACGCATCCGGGGCGGCGATTCGGGCGGAGCCCGTACGACTCTGCCCCGGCTTGTTCGGATGCGCGGAAGCGCCTGTGCCTTCTCCTCCCCCCTGCTCCCCTGCCCCCCTGCTCATCACCCCGCCGCGTGGTCCTGCCCGCTCACCTCGGGGACCGCCTTGATTAGATCTTCGACGATGCGGTCGGGGCTGACGCCGTCGGCGTCGGCGTTAAAGTTGGTAAAGATCCTGTGCCTTAACACGGGTTTGGCGACGGCCCTCACGTCGTCGCAGGAGACGTTGAGCCGGCCGTGCAGGATGGCGTTGGCCTTGGCACCCAAGACGAGATATTGCGCCGCGCGCGGGCCGGCGCCCCACGTGAGCCAGTCGTTGATGAACTGGGGCGTGCCGGGCTCTTTGGGGCGCGTGGCGCGCGTGAGGTTCACCGCGTAGTCGACGACGTGGTCGCTCACGGGGAGCTTGCGCAGGACCTTCTGGACGTGGAGGATGTCGGCGGCGGAGAGGACGGGCTCCGGATCTGCATCCAGGTCCATCGTCGTCCGGCGGACGATCGCGCGCTCCTCCTTCTTGCTCGGATACCCGATGTTCACCATGAACATGAACCGGTCGAGCTGGGCCTCGGGGAGCGGGTACGTGCCTTCCTGCTCGACGGGGTTTTGGGTGGCGAGGACGAAGAACGGGGGCTCGAGCGGGTAGGTGCGGCCGCCGGCGGTGACCTGATACTCCTGCATGGCTTGGAGGAGGGCGGCCTGGGTTTTGGGCGGCGTGCGGTTGATTTCGTCGGCCAGGACGATGTTGGAGAAGACCGGGCCCTTGACGAAGCGGAACTGGCGCTTGCCGGTGGTCTGGTCTTCCTCGAGCACGTCGGTGCCGGTGATGTCGGACGGCATGAGGTCGGGCGTGAACTGGATTCGGTTGAAGGAGAGTTTCAAGACGCGCGCGAGGGACGAGATCATGAGCGTCTTGGCGAGGCCGGGGACGCCGACGAGCAGGCAGTGGCCGCGCGCGAACATGGCGGCGAGGAGGAGCTCGAGGACGTGGTCCTGGCCGATGATGACCTTGTGGAGCTCGGCGAGGAGCTTGGTCTTGACGGCGGTGAAGCGTTCTAGGAAGAGGGCGGCGGCGTCAACGCCCGTGGGCGGCTGGGGTTGATCGGCGGGGGTTCCGGGGGCGGCGGTCTGGGACACGGGGGTGGGTCCTCCGGTCGGGTTGCTCACGTTTTGGTCGAAGCGCGGTCTCAGAATTCTGATCCGGCGCGATTCGAGCGCTCCCCTGATCTATACCCGCCGCTACCTTCGCGTGCGAGCCGGACGATAGCGCCCGGGAGGGCGAGGCTGGGTCCGGGCCGTTCGTATTTCGCGCGGGGTGCCCCCGCGGCTCGGACGGAGCCTCGCCCTCCCGATGGGGCAGTCGGGGCACGGAGGCGCGACGGATGAAGTTTCTCCTGATGGCGATGGTGGTCGTGTCGGGCATGACGATCCCGGTGCAGATCGCGGCGAACAAGCGGCTGGACCAGGCGCTCAAGTCGCCGGTGCTGCCGGTGGCGATGACCCTGCTGATCGGGGCGGCGGTGGCGTGGCTGATCGTCGGGCTGGTGCCGGCGGCGCGGGGCGAGATCGGCGGGGCGCGGGCGGCGCCGTGGTGGGCGTGGGTCGGCGGGTTTCTGATCGTCTACGCGATCACGACGCAGATCCTCAACGCGCGGCAGGAGGGGGCGGGGGCGGTCATCGCGCTGGTGGTCGCGGGGCAACTCGCGGCGGCGCTGGTGATCGACCACTTCGGGTGGCTCGGCATGAAGCGGGAGGCGATCAACTGGTGGAAGGTGCTTGGGGCGGTATTGCTGGTGGCGGGGGCGTGGTTGATGCAGGTGAAGAAGTGACGTGACGACGATGCGGTCACTGGCGCCAGAGCGTGTACACCTGCCCGCGGTGGTCGGCGGGCGGGTGGGCGAAGGTGTCGGCGTCGGCGACGTGCCAACGGCGGTTGATCAGGACGTGGTCGATGTCGTAGAGGGGCAGGCGGGCGGGGAAGGTTCCGGCCCAGGCGCGGTGGGACGCGGCGTGGCGGTACGTGTCGCCGGCGGCGCGGACGTCGTCGAAGCCGATCGCCCGCGACGTGGCGTTGAAGTCGCCGGTGACGATGTCGACCGGGCGCCCGGCGGAGTGGAGCCGGCCGAGGAGGTCGGCGAGGGCGCGGAGCAGCGGCGCGCGCGGGACGTGGAGCAGGCTGACGCCGTCGACGGCGCAGATGCGGATCGGCGGCTGGCCCGGCGGGCGCACGACGGCGACCACGGCGGCGCCGTTCGGGAGGTCGCTTTCCGACTGGAATTCGACGGGCCAGCGGGAGCAGATGACCGTGCGGTGGCGGTACGTGACGGTCGGATCTGGTCGCGAGGCCCGCATCACGTAGTGCCAGTCGCCGAGCGCGCCGGCGGCGAGCGCGGGGTTCGTGTGGGTGTCGGCCGGCGGTGTTGCGTCGTTGCCCGCGGCGCGGAGGAAGTCGAAGAGCCAGTCGGGCTCGGGCGACTCGCAGAGGACGACGACGTCGGGGCGGTGGGACAGGATCGTCTGGGTGAACGCGCGCCAGGTGCCGTCGCGGGCGCGGTGGGGGCCGCCTCCCCAGCGGACGTTCCACTGGAGCAGGCGGACGGTGGGTTTGTCGGGCGGGGCGGGTTCGGGGGCAGGGAGGCCGGTCAGCATGAACGTCTGAACGGCGACGGCGGCGAGACCGGTGAGCGTCCCGGCGAACCGCGGGCGCCGGGCCAGGGATCGGCCGCGGAGCGACAGGTCGAGGAGCACGAGCGCGACGCCGATCAGCCCGAGTGGCAGGTAGAACGCCAGGGTCAGGAGCGGGGAGTGGTCGCGCGTGAGTTGGCCGACCGCCGCGGCGACGAGCGCGATTAACACGAGCCAGGCCGAAATGCGGATGATCGGCCCGAGTGCGCGGCGGACGAACGACATGGTCGGAGCTTATACACGCGATCGGACTCGCGTGCAGGGCAGACAGGGATGTTTGCCCACTATCGGGTCGCGGGTCCCGTCGTCTCAAGAGCCGCTGGACGCGCTCCGCAAGCGGAGCGGCTAAAAGCGAGATCGCGCGCGGGTGCCCATCAGTGCGAGACGACGTACATCAGCACGTTCACGCCGAGCTTGAGCGCGTCGGGGTCGGCGTAGCCCTTGTTGTAGGCGCGGGGGAGTTGTTCCCAGCCGGCGGAGAGGCTGAGGGGGGAGTAGATGACGCGGATGACGCCTTCGACTTCGATGGCCTCGATTTGCGGGGATGTGACGCCGGGGGCGAGTTGTTTGGCGAGCGGGGCGAGCGCAATTTTCTTGGCGTCGTGGACGAACGAGAAGAGGGGGTGGTCGGGGGCGAGGGGTTTGAGGGGGCGGTCGGCGTAGACCTTCTTGATCTGTTCGCGGAAGGCCTTGTCGAACTCGGAGCTGCCGGCGGCGCAGTCGACGACGAGGGTGCCGCCGTTGTCGAGGTACTCGCGGAGGCGCTTGGCGGCGGCGTCGGACAGGGTGAACTTGCGCTGGCCGGTCATGTAGATGACGGGGAAGGCGAACAGCTCGCCCTTCTCCGGGTCGACGGGGGTGCGCTTGAACTGGACGTTGAGCGTGGTCGACTCGTCGATCTGCTTGAGGAGGTTGGGCAGGCCGTGCGGCGTCGGGTCCCAGTCGCCGTTGTGGACGAGTTGGCCGAGGACGAGCTGGTCGCGCGTCTTGAGGTCGGCCTGGTGGTAGATTTTGGCGTGGGCGAAGAAGCGGGCGTACTGGTACTCGGCCAGGCAGTAGGTGGTGATGTTCGCGCCGAGCTTGAGGGCGTCGTGCTGGTGGTAGAGGATGCCGCCGTCGATCGGGTTGGCGTCGGCGTCCCAGCCGCACGAGACGTCGATGGGGCTGAAGATGACGGCCGCGCGCGTGCCGATGTTCACGGTTTCGAGGAGCGGCGGGATCGTCTTCCACGGGTCCCGGTCCTTGCGGACGCGCATCTCGGTGATCTTGTGGAACGCCTGGAAGAGCGGGTGGTCGGTCGGGATGGGGGCGAGCTCGCGGTCGGGGAAGATGCGGGCGATCTGCTGGCGGAAGGACTTGTTGAACTCGGGGCGGCCGCAGTTGGAGTGGACGACCCACGTGCCGCCGTCGGTCAGGTATTGGCGGAGGCGGGCGATCGTGCCCTCGTCGAACTCGGGGAGCGGTTTCCAGCCGGTGAGGTAGACGATCGGGAGCTCGGCGGGGTCGTAGCTGAACTTGGAGAAGTCGGTGGCGACGAAGCGGTAGCGCTGGCCGAGCTGGTCGTTGGTAAAGTTGACCCACTTCTCGATGTCGATGATCGTCGTTTCCCAGGTGAAGTTGGCCTTCTTCTGGGCGGTGTCGGAGAAGGTGAGGGTGCCGACGAGGGCGGGCGGGCTGGGCTCGCGTTTCTTTTCGGACCGGCGGAGCGGGGTGGCGGGGAGGGGGAGGGGCGGGAGCCCTTCGCCGGCGTTGCGGCGCTGCGGGGTGGCCTTAGGGGGGATGTTGGCCTTGGGATTCTTGAATTCCTCGGCCGGGGCGGCGACCGAGGCGGTCAGGAGGAGGGCAAGGGCGGTCCACGCGTGGCACGGGCGGCGGGTCATGTGGGTGACTCCTGTCTGGTCGGAGTATAACGAATCGACGGCGCAAGGCGGCGAATTAATTGGTACCGGCGCGGTGCGAAATGGGGTGCACCCTGTTTTTCTTAAGCGTTGGTAGAATAAAAGTATATCCGAGCTACATTGACGGGTGAGACAGGGCGAATAATGTGGCGATCGGCAGGGGCCGGCGGGTTGGCATCCGCCGGCGAAGTGGGAGGGATTTGGAGCGGCTGTGGAGATCAGACACCCGGGATACGCTTCGCCGCGGTCGGGCTGCGCACGGGGGTCGGAGTGCGCGCCGGCGACTGCCGTGAGGGGTGCGCGGGGGTTTACCGTGGTCGAGTTGCTAGTGGTGATCGCGATCATCGGCGTGCTGGTCGCAATTCTGCTCCCGGTGTTGAACAAGGCGCGGTCGTCTAGCCAGGCGGTCGGTTGCCTGTCGAATTTGCGTCACATCACGCTGGGCCTGAACTTGTACGCGGCCGACAACCATCACTACTTCCCGGCGCCGGCGGACGTGAGCAGGGTGTCGTGGGAGAGCGTGCTGCGGACGTACCTGAGCGCGCGTGAGGCGTACCATTGCCTCAGCGACGGGGGGGTGTACGAACAGTACGGCTCCAGCTACGACTGGCGAGACACGGGCGACCCGCGGACGACGGCGGCCGGGCGGACGGTCGGCGAGATCCGCCGGGCCAACGTGATCTTCGCGTTCGACGCCCTGCCGGACTGGCACGGGCGCGGGAAGATCAATGCGGCGATGCTGGACGGGTCGGCGGCGACGATGAACTACCAGGATTGCTTAAGGGATTTGGATACGCAGATCGAATGAAGGCGGATCCGGGGCGTCGCTTTCAGCTCCGCACCCGGCGTGAGACGGGGGTTTTTTCATCGTGGTCTCATGTGTCGGGGAGGCGTACGGGTAGGATTGCGCATTATGCGAGTTCTGGTTGCCGAAGATCACCCGTCGCTGGCCCGGTCGATCGCGGACGGGTTGCGGGATGACGGGTACGCGGTGGATTTGACGTTCGACGGGAACGAGGCCTTGCACATGGCCGCCGCCAATCCGTACGACGCGATTCTGCTCGACATCAACTTGCCCGGGCGGGACGGGTTCAACATCATCCAGGTGCTCCGGCGGCGGGACGTGAACACGCCGATCTTGTGTTTGACCGCCAAGGACACGGTGGGCGACCGGGTGAAGGGGCTGGACCTGGGGGCGGACGATTACCTGGTCAAGCCGTTCGCGTGGGAAGAACTGCAGGCGCGGCTCAGGGCGGTCGTGCGGCGCGGGCACGGGAAGAAGTCGGCCGTCATCGTCGTGGGCGATTTGGAAGTCGACACGGCGCTCAAGCTCGCGAGGCGAGGGGGCAAGTCGATCGAACTCTCGGCCCGGGAGTTCGCGCTGCTCGAGTACCTGGCGCACCGGCAGGGGCAGGTCGTCTCGCGGTCGGACATCTGGGAACATTTGTACGACCAGCACGACGAGACGACGAGCAATGTGGTGGACGTGTACATCGGGTACCTGCGGAACAAGCTCGATAGGGAGTTCCCGACGAAGTTGATCCACACGCGGCGGGGGCAAGGGTATTTGCTGGGGGTGGAATCGTGAGTGGGGAAACGTGAAACGTGAAGACATGAAACATGAAGAGGGGATGGCTCCGGAAAACGAAAAACGAAAAGACGTAAAGCCGGCCGGTGCCTTCTTTACGTCTTTTCGTTTTTCGTTTTCCGCCTTCTCGTATCCTGACCTCCGATGACGCGCCGGATCACGCTTGCGATTCTGCTGACGACGTGGGCGACGCTGGTGGCGGGCGGGGTGGTCGCGTACCTGACGGTGCGGTGGGCGCTAGTGGCGCAACTCGATCATTCGTTGGTGTCGCGGGCGGGGACGATCGCCGAGTTGTCGAGGCACGCGACACCGAGGCGCGTCGACCGGACGGAGGGGGACAGCTATGTGATCCGGACGGCGGACGGGCGGCCGGTGTCGCCGCCGGCGGGGGGGCGGGCGGCGGTGGAGTTGCGCGTCGTCGGGGCGGAGTTCAGCGGGTCGTCCAACGGCGAGCGGCGGCGCGTGCTCACGTTGGCGGGCACGGCCCGATTGGCGGACGGGACGGACGCGCCGGTGACGGTCGTGTACCAAAGCTCGGCGGCGGAGTTGGACCGATTGTTGAACCGGTTGGCGCTGATGTTCGGGGTGTTCGGCATCGCGGCCGGAATCGTGACGGCGCTGGTGGCGCGGGTCGTGTCGCGGGCGGCGCTGCGGCCGCTCCGCGAGACGGCGGAGGTGATCGGCACGATCGACTCGACGACCCTGGACCGGCGGATCGACGCGGCGCGGCTGCCGCCGGAGATGGCGCCCGTCGCGGCGCGACTGAACGAGATGCTGGCGCGGATCGAGCGGGCGTACGCGCAGCGGCAGCAGTTTTTGGCGGACGCATCCCACGAGCTTCGGACGCCGGTCGCGGCACTGGTGACGACGGCGGAGGTGGCGCTGCGCCGGCCGCGCGAGGCCGGGGAGTACGCGGCGCGAATGGAGTCGATGCTCGCCGACGCGCGGCTCTTGCGTGAGCTGGTCGAGCGGCTGATGGAGCAGTGCCGGGCGGACACGCTGAGCCATGACGAGCCGACCGCCGAAACGGACTTGGCCCCCCTGCTCACGCGGTGCGCCGACCAGGCGGCCGCGCTCGGGGAGGCGCGGGGCGTGACCGTTGAGCGAGATTGGCCGACGCCTTGCCCGGCCGTTACGCAGGTCGGCCGGCTGCGGAGCGTGATTCAGAATTTGGTCGCCAACGCGGTTGCGCATAACCGAGAGGGCGGGAAGGTCGAGCTGGTTTGTAAGCCGGGCGACAAAGAGATTCGGTTCGAGGTCCGGGATACGGGGCCCGGCATCGCGGCGGAGCACTTGCCGCACCTGTTCGAGCCGTTTTACCGCGTCGATAAGTCCCGATCGCACGAGGCGGGGCACATGGGTTTGGGACTGGCGCTGGTGAAGGCGCACGTGGCCGCGCTGCGGGGAACGCTTCGCGTGGAATCGGAGGTAGGTACTGGGACAACGTTCTACTTGACGATTCCGCGGACGGCGGCCCCGGACAAATCGCCGTAACCCGTTCGGACTACGCGGCTTGTCACGCCAGAAGGTCTCATAGGGCTCTCATTGACCGGGGATATACTCGGATTAGAGTGTACGTGGGGGAATTGAGATCCGAGTCGTACCAGGGGGCGGTCGGTCGAACGCGACGGGAGTGTTGAGGCTGTGATTCCGCGGAGGCTGTTCAGTTTCGTGGTGATCGGGGCGGTGCTGGTGTCGCTGTCGAGCGACGCGGCGCCGGGCCCGAAGAAGCCGCGCCCGCGGTCGAAGGACGGGTCGTACACGCTGACGGTCGCGGGGGCCGGTTTGGTGACGGGCCCGGGCCAGGGCACGATCTCGGGCGACCAACTGACGATCAACGCGAGCGTGGTGACGGAGGGCGGGGTGAAGGGGACGGTTTCGGCGACGCTGAAATTGTCGAACAATCACTTCGACGGCCCGGGGACGGTGATGGGCCAGCCGGCGACGTTCAAGGGGCGGGTGGATCAGCCGCCGGCGGATGCGACCGAGCGGGCGATCAAGGGCGTGCGTCTGACGTGCCTGTTCAAGACCGCGAGCGGGGAATACGGCCGCATCATCGGGAACCTGCCCGCCCCGGCGGCGCGGGCGGCGACGAATTCGACGGACGACGACGGCGACGGGAACGGCCGTGGTCGGGGGCGGGGGCGCGGGAACGGCCAGGGGAATGGGAACGGGGGGAACGGGAACGGTCAGGGGAGCGGGAAGGATTGAGCGCCCTGTGCGTCGCAGGCTGCCGGAGCACGGTTGGGTGTTCGGTGCCCGCGGAGCGTCTGCCGCGCGCGTGGGGGCACCACCGGGGCCGGGGGGGGCCGAGAAAACGGCGGGTAATAACACGGAAAGTACGGTGCGCGGGGGGACGATAGGAGGGTTGAGCGGCCAGGGAAGCGCCGGCGCCACGGGGCGTCTGGGCGGACGGCCGCTGTCGTACTCGATGCGGAGGATCCACAGATGGGTGTCGCGGCACGGTCGTCTTACGTGGCGGCGAAGGTCCGAGAATGGGAGCCGGCGGGGCGTCCGCCGATGCAATTGGTGAGCGATGTGGAGGTGGAGGCAGCGGCTGCGCCCGACGCGGGGGCCGAAGCTCGCCTGGACGAGGAAAAGTTGCTGGAGGCGGCCAAGGGTCTGCTGGCGGAGGTCGACGGGCAGGTGAAGTTCGCGGACACGAAGGCATCGATCTGCGTGATCGCCGCGGGGATGGTCGCGGCCCGGGTGGGGGATAATCTGAAGCAGGGCGCGCTGTCGGCGATGTTCGGCGGGGGGCCGCTGGGCGTGGCGGCGGGGGTGTTCAACGTGCTGATGTTCGTCGCGCTGATGGCGTGCGTGACGCGGGCGGTGCTGACGATCAAGCCGCGGGTGAGGCGCGGGACGCCGGCGGCGGGGCTGTGGTTCTTCGGTGGGATCAGCACGATGGAGGGCGGGGCGTTCGCGCGGGCGTTCCGGGAGCAGCGCGAGGCGGACGTGAGCGAGGCGGTGCTCGGGCAGGTGCACGTGAAGTCGCAGATCGCGGCGCGGAAGATGCACGGGATCGCGCGGAGCCTGAGCTTCCTGGCGGTCGCGATCGCGTTCTGGGCGATGGGCGCGATCTGCGCGGCGATGGCGCGGTGATCGGAGGATTCACCACGGAGGCACGGAGGCACGGAGAAGCGGGCGAGGATTCGATAACCTTTGGAAACGCGAACGGGAGCGCCGTCCGGGGTGGACGGCGTTCCCGGTCTCGTGTTTAGAGGGGTTGGAAGGGCAGACAAGAATGTCTGCCCCACTGATGGGTCGCGATCAGACTTCGACCGTCTTCAGCCCGGCCGTGTCGAACTTGAACCCCGTTTCCGTGGCGATCTTGGACAGCTCGTCGACCTCGGCCTTGGTGAAGAGCAGGCCGTTGTGCTGGGCGCTGAGCTTGGCGCCGTTGGCCTCGATCTGGCCTGGGAGCATGGCCTTGTCGTTGCCGTGGCCGAGGATGTCGTCGAGGACCTTTTTGACGTTCTGTTTTTGCGTGCGCTTCTCGGCGAAGTCGCCGGAGGAGATGGCGTCGGGGTGGATGCACTGGAAGTAGAAGCAGCAGGTGCCCTTTTCGCCGGGGGTGACCTTGTCCCAGCGGTTGCGGATGGTGGGGAGCGACCCGCCGATGTAGGCGGCGTAGAGCTCGTCGATCAGGGACATGCCGTAGCCCTTGTGCTGGCCGAACGGGAGCAGCGCGTTGACCTTGGCGGGGTCGGTGGTCTCGTTGCCGTCCTTGTCGACGGCGGCGCCGGGCGGGATCTGCTTGCCCTCGCGGAGGAACTGCTGGACGCGGCCCATGGCGACGGTGGACGTGGCCCAGTCGATGCAGATGTTGAACCCGAGCTCGGCCTTGGTCGGGAAGCCCCAGGAGTGGGGGTTGGTGCCGAGGGTGGGGAACTTCCCGCCGAACGGGACGACCTCGGCGAGCGCGGCGGTGCAGCAGGTGTAGGCCAGATACCCCTTGTCGGCGGCGTCGATGACGTACCCGCCGCCCCAGAGATAGTGGAAGGCGTTGTCGACCGCGACGACGCCGACGCCGAACTCGTCGGCGAGCTTCATCGCGTGGTTCATGGCTTCGAAGCCGACGGCCTGCCCGAGCTTGCGGTTGGCGTTCCACTTGGCGACGGCTTTGAACTTCGAGGGGAGCTTTTCGATGGTCGCGTTGGGCTTGCAGCCGCCCTTGCCCGAGCCGAAGAGCTCGTCGAGGTGCAGGGCCTTGATGGCGTTGTGGGTCTTGATGCCGTGCCAGGCGGTGATCTCGGAGAACTTCGCCCCGGCGGTGGCCTCGTCGGCGGAGTAGCCGCGGTGGCGGTAGGCGGCGGCGACGAGGTCGTTGTGGAGCTGGACGGGGAGGACGTAGTTGGTGGTGGGCATGGGCGGGAAGGTAATGGGCGAGAGGGGCGATGCCAAGACGATGGAGCCAAGGGGAAGGGGAGACAAGGCGACTCGGAGACGGGGAACCAATCGCGCGCCGCGCAAAGCTGATCGGGGCGTGACTGTTGTCCGTTGGCGGTTTTGGGTATTCTCTGGCCTCGATTCAAAACCGTTGTTCCGGGGAGAGGTGTCATGATTCGGGTGGCGTGCGAATGCGGGAAGGGGTGGGCTGCGCGGGAGGGTCAGCCGGTGCGGCGGACGGTGTGTCCGACGTGCGGGAGTGAATTGTCGCTGGCGGTGGCGGAGGAGTTGCCGGACGGCGTTGGGGAGGGGGATTTCGACGCGTACCTGCACGTGGAGTCGGGCGGGGAGCGGTCGGGCGAGCGGATCTTCCTCGGGGGCGTGGCGGCGATCACGATCGGGAAGGCGGAGGATCGGACGATCCGGTTGGCCGACGCGCAGGCGTCGCGGCGGCACTGCGAGTTGGCGCGGCTGGACTTCGGACCGAGCCGGTGGGAACTGCGGGACACGGGGTCGACCAACGGCGTTCTGGTGAACGGGAAGCGTGTGACGTCCGCGGCGCTGGACGAGGGCGACACGGTCAAGGTGGGCGGGCACGTGTTTCGTTTCGGGTACGTCGTGCAGGAGGCGCCAATGACGGCACCGGCGCCGCCTGCGAAACTGTCCGAGACCGGGTCGGCGGTGGCGGGGGACGGCGACCCGTGTCCGAGTTGTGACACCCCCCTGCCGCGCGGGGCGAAGATCTGCGTGCCGTGCGGGATTTACGTGCCGAGCGGGCGGCCGCTGCTGACGTCGCAGGGGCGGGACGAGGACGCGATCACCGTGCAGGCGGAGCAGTGGATCTCGATCGTGAGCTTCGTCGTGCCGGTCACGCCGATGCCGATGCCGCTGTCGTCGGAGGCGTACGGGCACCGCAAGCCGTACGTGACGTGGGCGATCGCGGCGATCACGATCGTGGCGAGCTTCCTGTTCTACTTCGCGGCGCGCGGCGAGCGCGGGTGGGACTTTGCCGGCAAGCAGCTCATGCTCTGGCCGACCGAGAGCGTCGGGCGGCACCTGATCCGGCTGAGCGACGAGCAGGTGCAGGAATTCGTCGGGGACATGTCGCCGGCCGAGCGGGCGGAGTTCGAGGCGAACATGGCGGACGCGGGCGGCGGGTCGCGGCGCGAGCGGGAACGGCGGGCGCTGGAGACGATGATCAATGCGCTGGCCGACGATGCGCTGGGGAAGCCGGGCACGTTCGAGGCGTACCAGCTCGTAACGCACGCGTTTCTTCACGACACGAGCTCGCTCAGGAATTTGATCCTGCACCTGGGCGGGAACATGCTCTTTTTCCTGGTGTTCGGGTCGCGGGTCAACGCGCTGCTGGGGAACGTGGCGATGGCGATCTTGTACCCGGTGCTCGCGTCGTTGGCGGCGGCGGCGCAGCTGATGATGTCGGACTCGGGGTCGCCGATGCTCGGCGCGTCCGGGGCGGTGATGGGGATGGCGGGGATGTACCTGATCCTGTTCCCGGCGCACCGGGTGTTCTGCGCGATGTGGATCCGGATCCGGTGGCACGTGGGGATCAAGTTGTTCACGCTGCGCGGGTTCTGGATTTTGGCGATCTACTTCGCGTTCGACGCGTTTATGATCTGGCTGCAGT
This sequence comes from Tepidisphaeraceae bacterium, assembly GCA_035627895.1. GTDB lineage: Bacteria > Planctomycetota > Phycisphaerae > Tepidisphaerales > Tepidisphaeraceae > DASPKW01. Next base: position 24,816 of record DASPKW010000026.1, read on the forward strand.
CGGGGCGGCGCGACTCGGGCGGGGGCGTGGCGCACTGGGCGCACACGGGCGGGGCGCTCGCGGGGGCGGCGATCGCGAGCGGGCTGCTCGTCATGCGGCTGACGAACTGCGGCGGCGGGGATTTGTTCAGCGTGGTGTTCGGGAGGTACGCGTGGGGCTTGATCGGCAAGCCGAGCCACTGGGCGAAGAAGGAGCGCGAGAAGGGGAAGAAGGCGGAGTTGGCGGGAGTTGCGACGGCGTGAAGCGCGGGGTGCCCCCGCGGCTC
>DASPKW010000027.1:0-8071 GCA_035627895.1 Tepidisphaeraceae bacterium
AACGTCGGCGTGATCGGACTCGGCATGATGGGCCTCACCCACCTCGACGCGTACGCCAAGCGCTCCGACGTGAAGGTCGTCGCGATCTCCGACAAGAACCCCGACCGCCTCTCCGGCAAGGCCCGCGCCGTCGGCAACGTCGAGGGCCAGGCCCAGGGCGGGTTCGATTTGTCGTCGGCCAAGGGCTACACCGAAGGCCTCGACCTCATCAACGACCCCGCCGTGCAGCTCGTCGACGTCTGCGTCGCCACCCCGTGGCACGTCGAGCTCGCCCTCGCCGCCCTCGCCGCCGGCAAACACGTCCTGGTCGAGAAGCCCCTCGCCCGCACGAGCGCCGACGCCCGCCGCCTCGCCGACGCCGCCGCCAAATCCAAGGGCCTGGCCATGTGCGCCATGTGCATGCGCTTCTGGCCCGGCTGGACCTGGCTCAAGGACGCGATCGACCGCCAGACCTACGGCCGCGTCCTCTCCGCCCAGTTCCGCCGCATGGCCAGCATGCCGCCGGGCGCGTTCTACGCGAACGCCGACCTCTCCGGCGCCGCCGTCCTCGACCTCCACCTCCACGACACCGACTTCGTCCAGTTCTGCTTCGGCCTTCCCGCCGCCGTCTACAGCCGCGGCTACTCCAAGACCACCACCGGCATCGACCACGTCCGCACCGAGTACCTCTACCCCCCCTTCCCCGCCCCCTCCGGCCCCCCCCTTGCCGCCCCCATCGTCTCCGCCGAAGGCAGCTGGGCCATGACGGACGGCTACGAGTTCCGCATGGAGTACACGGTCAACTTCGAGCGCGCCACCGCCGTCTACGACCTCCGCGCCACCGACAAACTCGTCCTCTACGCCTCCGGCCAGCGCACCGCCGTCCCCCTCGAAGACCGCATGGGCTACGACATCGAGATCGAGTACTTCCTCAGGTGCATCGCCCGCAACGAGCGCCCCAAGACCATCACCCTCGAAGACGCCGCCCACGCCATCCGCATCACCGAGGCCGAAGAACAGAGCGCCCGCACGGGCGAGATCGTCGGGCTGTGACGCCGAAGAATTCAACACAGAGGCACAGAGGCACAGAGGCACAGAGACCAGAAGAGGGGGAGAAGCATTGAGGCCCGCCTTCCTCGTGGCATGGGCATCTTGCCCATGAAAATGGGGGGGCCGCCGGAGGCCAACTCGCGCGCGGGCAAGCGTTCGGACCACGATCGACACGAATCGTCACGAATGGGCGTTTAATCCCGCCCGGCGCGCCGGATTACTTGAGGAACGCCCCGCGGACCTTCTCCCGCGTCAGGTCCTCGTCGTCGTCGTCCGCCATGGGGGTCGTCGCGCAGTACCCGAGGACTTCGCGGGTCGTCCGCAGCTTGGCCCCCGGCTGCTTGAACTCCGAGCCCTTGACCCCGGGCATTCCGGGGAACGTCTTGGGCGGCCGGTCGAACGCGCAGGCCGGGTCGCGCCGCACGACGGACGCGACGGCCGCGCGCAGGGCGACCGGGTACGACTCCGGGTCCATGGCGACGAGGTCGTTGAGCACGACGATCAGTTGCGGGGCGCGGGTCCGCCGCAGGAGGGCGAGGAGGTCGTTCGCATAGGCCTCGAACTCGACGTCGGGAAAGAGGCCGGCGAGGAAACCGACGGCCGCGGCGCACCGGTCGACGGCCGCCGTGCGGTCGACGGTGACCGACCCCTCGGTCGCGACGACGTCGACGTCCGCCGGCGACAGGAGCGCGACCCAGCAGACGGGCACGAAGCCGACGGCCTCGGCCAATTCCTTCACCTTCGCACCGGACTTGGCGTAGAGGGACGCGCGGGTCGACACGGGACGGCCTCCTTCGGGGTGGGGGCGGCGGCGGGGCATGATTGTCCAGCGCCGGTCCCCGCCGTCAACGCTTTCGCTTTACTCGAACACGCCATCCTGCGGCGCCGCGACGTCCGCCCCGACCCACGCCGGCTGCCGCTCGATGACCCACGTCGACCCCGGCCCGAGCGCCCCGCCGACCATGAACAGCAGCGAATTGTCGTTGATCTGCACGACCGAGAACGGCACGTTCCCGTCGAACTTCACCGCATCGTCCGGCGTCGGCCCGCCGCCGCCCGTCCCGTTGAGCCACACCGGCACGTCGAACGCGAGCGTGACCGCGTTCCCCGCGTACGTCGCGCTCACTACGTTCGCCGGCGGGTACCCCGGCAGCGGCAGCGCGTCGCCCGCAACCCCGCCCCACGGCACGTCGTCCGCCTGCGACACGACGCCGTTCGCGTCACTCACGGCGAGCGTCGCCCCGAACCCCTCGTACGCCCCGGTGCTCGCCAGCAGAATCTCGATCGCCGACCCGGAGATCAACCCGACCGGCCCGCTCCCGACGTAGCTCGCGTGCGTGTCCCGCCCGTCGTGCACGACGAACGCCGCCACGTCCGCCTCGGACGAATCGACGTTCCGGTCGAACCACAACGTCAACCGCAACAGCATCGAATCGAACCGCGCGGCAATTAGGACCGGCGGGTCCGGCGGCGGCGGCGTCGGAAACGGCAACGACAAGTCCGTCACCCCCGCCCACTCGCCATTCCCAACCGACCCGCCTAAGGACACGATCCCGCTCGCCGCCGACGCGGTCAACAGCACGCTCGCCCCGCCCGCCGCGCCGCCCGCCGCCATCGGCACCGCGATCGCGACGGCCGACACGACCGTCGCCGCCCCCGCGCCGGCGTACGCCAGCCCGCCCGGCCCGTCGGCGACGACGAGCGCCCCCGGCACGAGCGCGGACGCGTCGACCGCCCGGTCGAACGCGAGCGACAGCGTGAGGGTCCCCGGATCGAACGACGCCGAAACGAGCACGGGCGGCGCGACCGGCGGCGGCGGGGTGGGAGGGGCGACGACGCGCCGCTTCCGCTGCCGCGGCGGCTTGACGGGGATGACGGAGGTCGGGGTCATGGGGGGGAAGGATGAAGGAGGAAGGATGAAGGATGAGCAGAAGCAGCGACGGAGCGACGGAGCGGCGCAGCGACGAAGGGGGGGGTATCGCGGGCGTCTCGCCCGCGCGTCAGCGCCGCAAAGCAGAAACGCAAAGACACAGAGACACAGAGGACCGGAGGAGAAGCACAAATGAGTTGCCTCGCTCCTCTTCCGACCTCTGCGCCTCTGCGTCTCTGCGTCTCTGCGGTGATTCTTCTTCGCGCGACTAAGCCGCGAGCTTGACCGCCTCGACCGACGCCGTGGCCGCGCCGCCCGCCGTCCCGAAGCTGACGACGAACGTCGCCCACGGGCCGACGGCCGTCGAGCGCGCCGCCTGGATGCGGTACGTCAGCCGGGTCGCGCCGGCCGGGACCGTGTCGTCGGTGAACTTGCGGCTCCCGACGCCGCCGAGGTAGGCGAAGTCCTCGCTCGCCCCGACCGCGCGCCAGACCTGGTAGATCGTGCCGCTCGTGCCGGCCGGGTTCGGGCACTTCCACCCGAGCAGGATCGCGCCGTTGCCGTCGATCCCGACGGTCAGGTCGGTCGGCTTGCCCGGGGCCGGGCGCGGGCCCGGGGTCGCCGGCGCGGGGATCAGCGCCAGCTCGTACACGCCGACGCCGCCGACGATCGCGGCCTTGGCCTTGACCTGCTTCAGGACGTCCGCGGTCGCGCGGGTCATGACCTCGATCGCCGCCGAATACCCGAGCGTCGCGGCCCGGGCCTGCTCGAGCGCCAGCTGCTGCGCGTCGTAGGCCGCGCGGGCCTGCGTCGCGAGCGTTTGCAGCGACGTGATCGTCGCCGCGGTCGTGCCGATCGCCACGGCCGAGGCCGCCCACGGCCCGACGTGGTTCTCGACGAACCCCAGCCGCTCGAGCGGCTTCCTGGGGAGGATGTTGCCCATGTGAGGGGCTCCCGTATGTGTTCGGCGATCCGCCATGACGTCCCGCACGGGACGCACCACGTCGGCCTGCCGGCTGCCGCCTCCGCCACAAGCATCGGCCACCGCGGGGGGCCACTTAACGGGCCGCGCCGCAAAAAAATGTGCGCCTCGATTTTCGTCGCACCGTGGCGCCCCATACGCCACCGCCCGCGGCCGCCACCGCCTCCCCGCCCGCCGCACGGAACGTCATCGCCGCGCCGTCGCGCGCCCACCCCCCCGGCGCCCCGATCGCGCCCGGGCCGATAAAATCGCCCGCCCCGCGGCCGCCCCGCCGCCCGCCGCCGGACCGCCCGCACGGCCGAGCGGTCCGGCCGCACTGCCGAACGGCGCGGCCGCACTGCCGAACGATTCGGCCGCACTGCCGGACGGCGCGGCATGACTGCCGAACGGCGCGGCCGCACTGCCGAACGGTCCGGCATGACTGCCGAGCGGCCCGGCAGTGCTGCCGAACGGTCCGGCATGACTGCCGAACGGCGCGGCCGCACTGCCGGACGCCCCCGCCGCGCCCCCATCGGACGCGGAATGGCGGGCCGCGGCCTGCTTCGCTCGCGCGGGCCCGCCCCCGGCCAGAAGAGCGGGGCCAGCTTATGCCTCGCGGTCTTCCGGAGGGGAGCCGCACGCCCGCCGGGCGCAGCCCGTCCGCGCAAGGGGGGGGTGCGCGGCGACGGTCGGACGCGCAGGCCGATGGCGAGGCGCGATCAGAGGGCCGGAAGGTGAAATCGTCCCCGCCTCTCCTATATGATGCCGGCATGGTCGATCCGATCCTACCGGCAGAGGTGTTGACAGCTCACGGTGCCTCGATCTCCCAGTTAGTCGCGAGGCTCGCCGACGCGTCGGGACTCCAGGCGGAGGTGCGCGACCCGACCCTGGGCACCGAGTTGGGGTATTGCCTGGCCTTCACTCACTGGCACGAAGCGGGCGTGAGCCCCTTCGGGATCTCGGCGCTGGACCTGCTGTACAACCGGTACTACTGGCAGCGCGCGTACGCCGCGCGGCACCAGGCGCTCCACGGGCCGGACGCGGGTCTGGAGCAGGAGGCGTTCAAGATGCTCGACGATTCGGCCGAACCGGTCGACCTTGAGGTGATCGACGACATCGACCGGCGCGTAAGCCCGGGCGGAGGACCCCGGACGGGCTGCGCCCGGCGGTGAAGGGCTCTCCCCTCCGGAAGACCGCGAGGCGTGAACGTGCCGGCGCTCTTCTGGCCGGGGCGGCACGCGCGAACGACGCACGATCACGCGGGCCTCCAAAGGGGGGGGCGGGCCGCGGTCGCAGGCGGAGCGCCCAAAGGGCGGCCAGGCACGTCGGGCGAACGGGGGGGCAGCCCGCTGCCGACGAAGCGGCGGTCGCGCGAAGGGGGGGCGACGGTCGGCCGCATAGGCCGAGGCCATACAGGGTATACTCGCGCAGTCATATGATCGAGAACACCACCTTCTTTCAGAGCCTGCGCGATGCCGGCGCGCCGCTCCAAGAGGCCGACGTGGCGGCGTTCGAGCGGGAACTCGGGGTCCCGCTGCCGGCCGACTACCGCGCGTTCCTGTTGCTCCGCAACGGCGGCCGGTTCAACCCGCACGTCGAGTATCCACTCCCGACCGAGGAGTACAGCGACCACATGGGGCTGTTCCACGTCTACGGCCTGTTGCGGCCCCCGGGCGCGAACACGGACTTGAGGCACCAATTGGAGGTGCACGACGGGCGCATCCCGCGCGGCACGCTCCCGATCGGGGACGACGGCGACAACCTGCTGCTCATCGGCCTGGAGGGGGAGCGGCGCGGCAAGCTGTACCTGTGGGTCCGCGACGACGAGATGTTCAAGGACGCGGAGGACAACCGGATTCCGGTGGCGGACTCGTTCGCGGAAATGGCCGCGAGCGCCCGGCCCTACGAGGCGACGTAGCCGGACGCCGTCGACGAATCCGGGCCGCAACGGTCACGGGTCGGGCGTCATTCCGCGCTCGGCCCGTCCCTCGTCCACCGGAACGACGCCGACGCACGCCGCACGAGGGCCGCCCGAACCGCCGCCCCGCGCCCCGGCAAGGGGGGGGCGGCGGGGGCGGCCGCCCGTCACGGGGGGCCGCGCTCGGCAGTCCGATCTCCCCAGACCGGAAGGCCGGCCCCCCCTCGCACCGGCGGGCGGGTCGTAGCCCTGGCGAAGCGCGAACCCCGAAGCGCGGCGTATCGGCGGGGCGCGGCGGATCGGGGGGGCGGCCCCCCCTTCGGCTTGAGGGAGGCCGGCGCTCGCCTCCGGTTGAGAACGCCCGCCGCTCTTACTTCCCTCCGCCGGCGGCGAAGACCTGCGGCGCTCAGCGATGATCGGCCGCGTAGGCCGAGGCGGTGGTCGGCGGTAGAATGCGTAATCGACGAGACCTGACGACCTGACCCCTTTGGCTTTCCCTTGTCCCCTTTTCTGCCCTCGCCTAATGCCGCGACGGCAGGCCCTTGCACAACAGATGCGCGACGCGACGGCTAAGGCGATTCGGGTGGCGGTGAGGGCTTTCGTCGCCGTGCTTATCCTTGGGTGGATATTGCTGTGGGCCCTCGGCCATTACCGCCCCGGGTACGTCGAGTTCCATCGTTGGACTGTGCGGGCCGGCGGCATCGACTGGCTTCAGCGCCGCGTCCAATGGTCGAACGGAACCCTCGTTTTCGATGAGTATTCCGAAGCGTTCGCAGGGGATAATTTGGAAGAGGCCGCGCAAATGGCCGCAACGACGGGCGATGGCTGGAAGCCCGTGTTTGAGTCGGGGTCTTCACCCCATGCGGGATTCCGATTTGACTATGCCGAAACCGACAATCCCGTTTGGAAGCGGACGGCGCGGCTCGTCGCGTTCCCGTGCTGGCTGCCGGTACTGGTGACGGGCGCTTGGCCCGCTTGCACCCTCGCGAGGCTCGGCTGGCGGCACCGACGTGCCCGCCGTCGGCATCGGGCTGGCCGGTGCATCGCGTGCGGCTACGACTTGCGCGCACTTCCCGCCCCGGGACCAAGTCCGATCACCCGACGGTGCCCGGAGTGCGGGACCTGCGTCGGGAGCGGATAAGGCGTCGGGAGGTCGGGTGTCATTCGCCCCCCGCAATGCCCGCCCCCCGCCCACCGGAACGACCCCGACGCACGCCCGCCGCGGCCCGCCCGGACCGCCGCCTCGCGTCCCGGCGTGCGGCGGGGGCGGCCGCCCGTTAGGGGGGGCCGCGCTCGGCAGTCGGCCACGATGCGCCGCCGGCGAGCGAACCCGCCCGATCAACTTTCCCAGAAGTGGACGTAGCAGCGGCCGCCGCCGCCGCGCGGGAAGACGAACATGAACCCCGCGCCGCGCCGCAACGTCAGGACGTCCGGGACGTCGAGTTCGTCGGGCCGCCACCAGTCGGGGCGGGGCGTGGGCTCGCGCAGGCCAAACGTCTGCCCCGCGTCGTCGGTCTCGTCGACCTCCCAGCCGCCCGTCCGGAGCCGTTCGCTCGCGAGCAGGTCGGCCTTGAACCGGCGGACGTGCCCCGCGTCGCCCGCGATCAGGAAGGACGACGCCCCCTCGCCGCGGCCCCCGGCCGACGACCGGAACCCCCGCTCGACGCGGAGGCCGCCGTCGACCGGAAGACCGAGGTACGGTTCGAGCAACCCGTTCAGTTCGCGCGTCGCCACCTCGGCGTCCATCGGGACGCCCGGCCGGTCGCCGCCGGGGAAGCGGCCCGCCCGCGATGACAGGCCGACCGTCAACGCGACCGCCGCGGCGGTCGCCGCCAGCAATGTGATGCCCGTGCGTTTCATCGAAAGCGTGGTGTGTGGGCCGTTGCAGCTATCCGTCCGACGCTGGACGCGAACGCCGTCCGTCGGAGCTTGTACCGCAGCCGCGAATACAGGAAAGCGTAAAGGGTCGAAAGAGTAAAGGGTCGGGTGGTCGGGTGTCATTCCGCGCAATGCCCGCCCCTCGCCCACCGGAACGACCCCGACACACGCCGGGGAGGGGCGGTCGAATCGCCGACCGGCCCTCCCGCGTGCGGCGGGGGCGGCCGCCCGTGTTGCGCACGACAGTCCTGTCTCATGAACCGGCGGAGTACCGATGTCAAAAGTCCAATGTCAAATGTCAAAAGTGCAGACCGAGCGCGCACCGTCGCGCGCGCGCAGGCCCCTTCCCACTTTTGACATTTGACTTTTGACATTTGACATCGAGGAACCCTCCCTCGCCCCCCTTCCCCCGCCC
>DASPKW010000028.1:0-2995 GCA_035627895.1 Tepidisphaeraceae bacterium
CCGCCGAAGCAGACCTTCATCGTGGCGATGCACCACTTGCGCGACAGGTTGTTCCGGTCCTTCTCCGGCAGCGCCATCGTCGCGCCGCCGAAGTTGCCGCGCGGGATGATCGTCACCTTGTGGATCGGGTCGGCGTCCTTCGTCAAGTACTGCACGACGGCGTGGCCGGCCTCGTGGTAGGCGGTGGCCTGCTTTTCCTTTTCGTCCATGACGCGGGACTTGTTGGCGCGGCCGAAGCGGACCTTGTCGCGCGACTCCTCGAGGTCGTCCATCTCGATGTACTCCTTGCCCGCGAGGGTCGCGTGCAAAGCGGACTCGTTGATGATGGCGGCGAGGTCGGCGCCGGAGAAGCCGGGGGTGGCCTTGGCGATCTTGGCGAGGTCGACCTTGGGCCCGAGCTTCACCTTGCGGGAGTGGACCTTGAGGATCTCGAAGCGGCCCTTGACGTCGGGCAGGGGGACGTAGACCTGGCGGTCGAAGCGGCCCGGGCGGGTGAGGGCGGGGTCGAGCACGTCGACGCGGTTGGTGGACGCGACGACGATGACCTGGTCGTTGGTGTCGAAGCCGTCCATCTCGACGAGGATGGCGTTGAGGGTCTGCTCGCGCTCGTCGTGCCCGCCGGACGAGAAGCCGGAGCCGCGGCGGCGGCCGACGGCGTCGATTTCGTCGAGGAAGATGATGCAGGGCGAGTTGTCTTTGGCCTGCTTGAACAGGTCGCGGACGCGGGACGCGCCGACGCCGACGAACATCTCGACGAAGTCGGAGCCGGAGATGGAGAAGAACGGGGCGTCGGCCTCGCCGGCGATGGCCTTTGCGAGGAGGGTCTTACCGGTGCCGGGCTCGCCGACGAGGAGGACGCCGCGGGGGATGCGGCCGCCGAGGCGCTGGAACTTCTTGGGGTTCTTGAGGAACTCGACGATCTCCATGACCTCGTCCTTGGCCTCGTCGACGCCGGCGACGTCGTCGAAGGTGACGTTGGTGTGCTCCTTGGAGGTGATGCGGTGCTTGGAGCGGCCGAAGTTGCCGAGCATGCCGCCGGCGCCGGCGGAGTTGCGGAGTTGGCGGAAGACGAAGAACCAGATGAAGGCGAAGATCAGGAGCCAGGGGATGAGGGGGATGAGGATGGTCGAGAGGAGGTTCTGGTTGTTCTCGGCCTTGACGGGGATCGTGATGTCGCCCTTCTTGCGGGCGAGGTCCATGACCCAGTTCATGAGCCAGGGGGAGCTGACCTGGTTGAGGGGGACCTCGCAGCGGAAGTTGGCGATCTTGTGGGGGGTTTCTTCGGGGCGGTGGAACTTGCCCTTGACGACGTTCTCGTCGACGACGAGCTCGGCGACGTTGCCGTTGCGGGCCTGGACCTCGAGCTCGGTCATGGAGACGTCCTGGGCCTGCTTGCGGGTGCCCTGGAGGACGATGAAGAGCATGACGGCGAGGGCGATGAAGAGGACCCAGCCGAAGAGGCCGCGGCCCATGCGCATGCCGCCGTTGGGCGGGGGGGTGGGCCGGCCGTTGGGCTTGCGGGGGGTGCGGTCCGGGCGTTGTTCTGACATAAGCTCGTTTTCCTGGGCGGGGCGGCGCGGGTGGTGTGGCGTCGGGTGGAGTACGGATCGGGCCGCTGGCGGATCGGGTAGAGGTGATCGTGGCGACGCGGACGCGTGCTTCTGTCACGCCAAACCGGATGATAACCGAATCGTGACGGATGATAAGGGCGGTGGCCGGGGCATTTCCACACCGGAGATGCAACGGGTGGGCCGAAACGTCCGGGGTGCGGAGGAATGGTACGATCCGGGGTAGGCCGAGTGCGGTGCGTTCCGGGTGACGCGTGCGGAGCCGGGTGCTCGAATGGAAACGGATGTGGAATCTGATAAGAGGGGCTGTTCCCCTGACCGATAACCGGTCGGGGGCCGGGCCGATCCCGCGTGCCGCGGGAATCCGACTCCGCAGGAGTCGGCGTGGACGGCTCGGATCCATTCGAAAGAACAGAGAGGATCGCGCGATGTCGTTGCTGGTGACTGGGTCGATCGGGATTGATACGGTGGAGACGCCGGCGGGGCGGCGGGACAATGTCATTGGGGGGTCGGCGATTTACTTCTCGTACGCGTCGAGCTTTTTCACGCCGGTGCGGCTGGTGGGGGCGGTGGGGGAGGATGCGCCGAAGGAATTGTTCCAAGTGTTCGGCGAGCAGGAGGTGGACACGACGGGGCTGGAGGTGCGGAAGGGGAGCAAGACGTTCCGGTGGCACGGGTCGTACGTGAAGGATCTGAACGAGGCGGTGTCGGTCCAGACGGACCTGAACATCCTGGCGGAGGCTGCGCCGAAGATCCCGGAGAAGTTTCTGGACTCGAAGTACGTGTTTTTGGCGAACACGCACCCGGTGCTGCAGGCGAACATGGCGAAGTCGCTGAAGGGCGCCAAGCTGATCGTGGCGGACACGATGAACTTGTGGATCAACACGGCGCGGAAGGAACTGCTGGAGACGCTGAAGCTGGTTCACGGGCTGGTGCTGAACGACGGCGAGGCGCGGATGCTGACGGAGAAGAAGAACCTCATCGAGGCGGGGCGCGAGGTGCTCAAGTTGGGGCCGAAGTTCGTGGTGATCAAGAAGGGGGAGCACGGGTGTCTGATGTGCAGCGGGGAGGACGTGTTCGTGTTGCCGGCGTACCCGGCGGATCAGGTCGTGGACCCGACGGGCGCGGGGGATTCGTTCGCGGGGGGGATGATGGGGTACCTGGCGACGCAGGGGAACGTGTCGATGGCGACGCTGAAGCGGGCGCTGGCATTCGGGACGGTGGTGGCGTCGTACACGATTTCCGACTTTTCGTTGGGGGGGTTGAAGGGGACGAATCGGGATGCGATTGATCGGCGGTGGTTGGAGTTTAAAGGGGCGATGAGTTTTTAAAGCGAAGGGTTGCCGCAAAGCCGCAAAGGTCGCAAAGAGAAGACGCGGGCGCCGGAGAGGATCCGGCGCCCGCGGTCGTATTTGAGGACGTTGGGG
>DASPKW010000029.1:0-15413 GCA_035627895.1 Tepidisphaeraceae bacterium
CAACGGCGGCCGCCACTACCAGAAGCTCGGCGAGCAGCACTTCGTCGACCAGAACTTCGACGCGTACCACGTCGAGTACACCTTCCCCGACGGGACCAAGATGTTCTTCGACGGCCGGTGCCAGCAGGGCGCACAGTCGCACTACTCCAGCTTCATCCACGGCTCCAAGGGCTGCGCGATCGCATCGCGGAGCGGCGACTGTGGCGGCCCCTCCGCCACCTACAAGGGCCAGAACCCCACCAAGGAAAACCAGATCTGGCAGTCCAAGGACACCTCCAGCCCGTACCAGAACGAGTGGGACGTGCTGATCGAGGCGATCCGCCAGGACAGGCCCCACAACGAGGTCAAGCGCGGCGTCGAGGCGAGCGTGGTCACGAGCATGGGCCGCGCGTCCGCCCACATCGGCAAGGAGATCACGTTCGACGAGATGCTCAACTCCGACCACGAGTTCGCCCCCGGCCTCGACAAGCTCACCCCGCAGACCCCGGCCCCGGTGCAACCCGACGACAAGGGCATCTACCCCCAACCCCAACCCGGCACCAAGAAGCGCGAGTACTAACCCGCGTGTCGCCACGCCCGGGCTAGCCGCTTCGGTGGCTAGTGAAACGCCAAGCCGCGCAACCAATCTCACCACCCGGCAGGGCAGACACTCGTGTCTGCCCTGCTTTCATTCCGCCCCGCGCTCCGCGGAGGCATCCGACGTCTTTCGCCGTCGCCTTCGCCACCCCCACAGCAACGGCAGCCCGCAAAGCACCACGGCGAGCCACGCCGGGATACCAACCCAGCATCTCCCCGACGCCCACACCCAGACGAACCCGCGCCGTTCCCACCAAGTCGTCGCGCGATCCTCGTACGGCGGCCTGAGCCACGCGCCGCCAACGTCGAACGCGTCGTACGGCTGCCCGTGATACGGCTCGTACGACACCTCGCCGCCGGCGATAACGCCGCCCGTTCCGGGGTACACGACGCCGTACCAGCGGTTCTCAAGTTGGTCGCCGTGACGCCGCTCGAACTCGATGCCGAGCGAGGTGAGGCGATGACTGTTCGCCCAGAGGAACAAGGAGAGCCCGAAGGCGCACCACATCGCCGATGCGAGGATCAGCCGCATGCACCGGCGAAATGGTCGTGACCTTGGCGCCATCGATCTTTCCCTTACCACCCCCGCGCGTACGCCGGGTCGTACGGCGATTGCGGGGCCGCCGGCGTCGTAACCGCCTCCCCCCGCTTCCGCCCCACCGCGATCACCAGCAAACACACCACCAGCACCCCCGCCGCGATCGCCGCCAGCGTCAGCGTCTGGGCCGTCGTCGTCGGCTCCCCCGACCCGCCGACGTCGAACGCCGTCAGTAGCACCGACGCCGTGTTGTTCGCCGCGTGCCCGTAGAACGCCGGCCAAATGCTCCCGCTCGTGTACGCGATATATCCGAGGAACACGCCCATCAGCGCCGCGTACGTCGACTGCACCACGTCCATGTGCAGGATGCCGAAGAACACGCTCGTGATCGCGATCGCCCCGACCGGGCCCATCCGCCGCACCAGCCGAGTCTGGATGTACCCGCGGAACAGCAGTTCCTCCGCGAACGGCCCGATCAGCCCGACGAACGCGATCAGCCCCACCAGCACCCACCCGCGCGCCCCGTCGATCATGTCCTCGAACGCCTTGAGCGTCCCGCCCTCCCCCATCGGGATCAGCGAGATCAGCGACATGACCACCCAGGTGCACGCGACCGTGCCCACCGTCATCGCGACCACCCGCCACCACCGCACGCCCGGCGTCCCCAACTCCAGGCGCTCCTTGAACCGCACCGGCGAGAGCAGCGCCCCGGCGACGGCCGACCCGCCGACGATCAGGAACGTCAGCCCGAACAGCGGGATGTAGACCTCGGGGCGCATCACCAGCGCCTCGACCCGGCGCTCGAAGTCGTCCACGCCCGCCGCACGCCCGCCGTCCATCGCCAGCAGGGCCAGGACCGCCCCGATCTGCACGACCAGCAACGTGACCATGACGGCCGCGAACATCACGAACACCGTCCACACGCGCGCCGGCCGCGGCGGCGGCGGCATCGGCCAATACCCGTACGGCGGATACCCGTACGGCGACGCATACCCCACGGGCCCAGGCGGCGGTGGCCAACCACCGTACGGCGGGTACGGCGCGGGCGGATACGGATACCCCGGCGGCGGTGGCGGCGGCGCGGGCGGCCCGTACCCCGGATACTCGTGCGGCGGATAGCTCATTCCGACCTCTCCCTACGCGCTCCCAATCCCGACGTGGGACCCTATCAGGTCGGTCGCGGACAATCGAGCGCCACAAAGCCCGTAATGACCTCTTGTAGCCGCCCCGCTTGCGGGGCGCGTCTAACGGCACTTCCTTACGAGAGGACGCCCGTTCGTGAAGGAGCGCGACCATTCACGTCCGCCGCCCCCACCGTCCGATAACTCGATAAGCGATGATCCAGCAGCTCCTTCACGCCCTCGCCGCCAGTCCGAACGAGGCCGCCGACGACGTCCTCGTCGAGGCCCTGGGCCTGGGCAACCCGACCGAGCAGGCCCAGGTGCTCGCCGCCCTGCTCAAGCGGCAGACCGTCCGCGGCCTGGGCGGGGTCATCGGCCTGTACGACGCCCTGCCCGATGCGCTAAAGCTCACGGTCATCCAGAAGATCCGCGCCTTCCACTCCGCCCTCCGCGAGGCCGGGCGCTCGCCCGACGTCCCGCGCCGCCTCGCCGCCCTCAAGCTGATCGCCCTGGGCCGCCAGGGCAAGCTGGCCTATGTCGTCTCGGAAAACCTCCACGAGCTCGACGAGACGCTCTCCAAGGCCGCGGTCGAGGCCACCGTCGCGCTCGCCCGGTGGGTGTCGACCGAGACCCGCACCCTCGTCCGCCTGCCGGACCCCGAGCGCGCCGCCGCCTACGCCGCCCTCAACGAGAACCGCCCCGAGATCGAGGCCGCCGTCGCCCGCGCGATGGACGTCCACCGCGGCAAGCACGGCCCCGACCTCCTCCGCGCCGCCCTGCTCCTGTCCGACCACCCCGGCTCCAAGACCCTGGCCATCCTGCACACGGCCAAGCACGGCGGCCAGTCCCCGATGGTCCGCCGGCTCCAGCAGCCCCCCGCCAGCGAGCACGTCGAGGGATTCCTGCTAGGTGCCAGTCACGGCCAGCTCCGCTCGCACTTCGGGATCGTCTTCTCGCACGTCGACGAGGCCCCCGTCCTCGACGCCCTCTTGCGCAAGACCCACTGGCTCAAGGACCACCAGCTCGGCCTGTGCATGCACCAGGTCACGCGCGGCACCTGGTTCGGCGAGACCGAGCTCGCCCACGACATCGAGCGCCGCGGCGCCGAAGACGCCGCCCGCGTCGGCGACTGGGTCGCCGCGTCCGGCGCCCACGACGTCGTCCAGGACCAGCGCCTCGACAAGCTCCGCGAGCACGCGCTCGGCCCCGAGCCGGCCCACTTCGCCGCCCGCCTGCGCCTGCTCCGCCTCGCCTCCCGCCGCCCGCGCGGGGCGTCGTGCCAGTTGCTCAAGTCGTTCCTGACCGACCCCGACGAGCGCCTCGTCCGCCTGGCCGCGCGCGAGGTCGTCCGCCGCCGCCCCGCCGACTTCGAGAACATGCTCCTCCAGCTCATGACCGGCGCCCCCGAGTCCGTCCGCCGGGTCGTCTCTCGCGCGATCGGCCAGGCCGGGTTCGAGAACTTCTGGCACCGCTTCGACCGCCTCGACAAGTCCACCCGCAAGTCCGCCGGCCGGGCCATGCTCAAGATGCTGCCCGACGCCGTCCAGCGCCTCCAGCGGCGGCTCGCGGCCGGGGCCATCCTCGACCGCCTCAAGGCGATGCAGATGGCCCAGGAACTCGGGCTCGCCGAGCTGCTCCGCCCGACGATCCTTCAGCTCTGCACCGACGTGAACGCCAAGGTCCGCTCCAAGGCCGTCGGGATCGTCGGCGCGCTGACCGAGGCCCCGGCCGACGTCCTCCTCGAGCGCGTCATGAACGACTCGGACCCGCGCGTCCGGGCCAACGCGATCGAGGTCCTCGAGACCAAGCACCGCACCAACTTCATGCCCATGCTCGCCCAGCGGGCGCGCTCCACGAACAACCGCGAGCGCGCCAATGCGATCAAGGCCCTGCACACGATGAAGGTCAAGGCCGCCACCACCGCGCTCGGCTTCATGCTCAAGGACCCCCGCGCCGAGCACCGCATCTCCGGCATGTGGGCCCTCCGCGCCATCGGCTGGTGGGGACTCCTCAACGAGGTCGGCCGCCTCGCCAAGGAAGACCAAAACCTCCGCGTCCGCCGCTACGCCCTGGGCGTCCTCCGCAACGTCGCTGACATGGTCAAAGCGTCGAAGAAAGCCGGATGAAAACCCGAGTGCGTGGAAACTGTCATCCCGAGGTACGCCGAGGGATCTGGCCCGGAGCGCCAGGGCCTGACAGGCTGGCGACCGGGCCCGAACGTTCGAGGCCAGATCCTTCGGAGTACCTCGGGATGACGGCTACGGACGCTTGCACCCGAATTCACATCTGACAATTGGCAATCGGCATTGGGCAATCGGCAATGACTTACCCCCTCTCCCAAACCCGTCAGGAAGACGTCTTCCGCAGCATCTCCGAGAACGTCGGCGGCTCGTCCGACCCGACCACCTTCTACTACTTCCTCGCCGGCGCCGCCGGCCTCGTGATCCTGCTCGCCCTGATCAGCGCGCGCAAGAAGCGCGCCGCCCGCCCCCGCGCCGTCAACCACCAGGGCCGGCTGCTCAAGGAGATCCTCCGCCGCGTCCCCCTCAAGAAGTCCGAGCTCAAGCACCTCAAGACCGTCGCCACCGAACAGGGCTGCGCCTCCCCCCTCACCCTGATCCTCTGCCCCTCCGTCCTCGCCAAAGGGCTGTCCGAAAAGTCCCGCGCCGACCGCAAGGTCATCATGAACGTCGCCCGGAAGATGGGCGTCGTCCGCCGCAAGACGCCCGCTTGACGCGACGTACGTCGGAGCCGTCATCCCGAGGTACTCCGAGGGATCTAGCCTCGAACCGGGAAGGCCCGCTCCTTCGCGTCGCAGCGCGCGTTAACCCCGTACCAATGTACTGACAAACGCAAACGGCGGAGGCGTCCAAAGGACGCCTCCGCCGCTTTATGTCCTGACCGACGTCGCGCGCTTACTTCTTCGCCGCGTCGAAGTACCCCGTGTAGTACAGGAACCGGTTCTGGTTCAGCGTCGGGATCGACAGTTCGCCCGCCTTGGTTACGACCGCGTTGTACGCCGCCGCGTCCCGCTTCGCCTGCTCGTTCCGCTCGTTGATCACCGGGTTGGTCAGCTCGTCCGGCGTGTACGTCGGGACCACCGGCTCCTTGCCGACCACCGTGTAATCGACCTCCGGCCCCAGCTTGTCCGTCACCCGACCGCCCCACCGCTGGATCAGCGCCTTGATCGCCTCCGCCTCGCCCGGCGTCGCCACCCCGTTGTTGTCCATGTCGAACGACCCGTACACGTAGAACAGCGGTTTGAGGTTCTTGTCGTACACGATGTTCGCGCACAGATCGCCCGGCTGCAGCGACTGGCCCTGCGCCAGCGTCGTCACCCGGCACCACGACGAGTTCTGGCCGACCGAGATGATCTCGATCGACGCCTTGCCCTTGGGCAGGTCGAAGCTCGACGTCCCGGCCGCCAGCGGGGGCACGCCGTCCATCCGCCCGTACACCTCGAACGTCAGCCCCGGCACGACGTGGTCGCCGTACCCCAGGTCGATGTATACCGTCCCCTTATCGCCGAGCTGCGTGATCTTCGCGTCGGCGTTGCGGACGACCGCCTCCTTCGTGTTCGGGCGGTAGCGGGCCAGCAGCGACTTGAGGTTCTGGTTCTCCTTGCCGAGCTTGTCGATCTCCTGTTGCAGCCGGGCCGCGTCCGCCTGCTGCGCCACCTGCGCGTCGTTCAGCGTCTTCTTCGCCTCGTCGACCTGCTTGCTGAACTCGTCCACCTGCTTCTGCTTCGCGTCGATGTCGGTCGTCGCGCGAGTCTTCTCCGCCGCCAGTGCCGCTTCCGCCGCCGCCATAGCGGTTTTGGCCTCGTCCACTTCCTTCTGCTTCTTCGCGATTTCAGTATCCGCCCGCTGCTTCTCGGTCGCGACCGCCTTCCCGGCGGTGTCCACCGCCGTCGCGTCGGCCGCGATCTTCGCCAGCAGGTTGTCGATCACCGTCGTCAGCACCATCGGCTCCGTCGGGATCGTCACGCCCTTGAGCGTGCCCGCCGCGGCCTCGGTCAGCTTCGCCTTCGTCGCGGTCACCGCGTCACGGGCTTCCTTCACGCCCTTGGCGTCGCCCGCGATGTACTTGACGATGTCCTGCGTCTCCCGCAGCGACACGTCCAGCACCGTCGGCGCGCTCGCGTACGCCGCGTCGTTCTTCAATTGCCGCAGCCGCTCCAGGCCGTCGCCCTCGGCGTAGATCTGCCGCGACTCGTTCCGCACCTTCGTCGCCTCGTTCAGCGCCTTCTGCTTCTCCGAGTTCGTCATGATCCCCCAGATCAACAGCCCCAGCGCGATCATGATCGTGATCACCAGGGACGTAATCAGGCCCGCCCGGGACGTCTGCTGCTGTTGAATCGGGGGCATATGCCAACCTCCGCAAGGGTGCGACCACCATGGTGTGAATCGGACCGCGCACTCCGGCACAGTCCGACAAGTGACCCCAATTTACCGCCCCCACAAGGCTTGGGTCAAATCGTTTGAGCGCCCGTGACGCGAAACGTTCTCACAATCGCCCGGCGCACATCACAGAGGCGTGTCAATTGTCCACGGTCCATCGTCCATTGCCGCACGGCTGCCACGCCCCGCGAATCCCGCCGCCCAATGGACAATGAACCATGGACAATTGACAATCCCCCGAATGCGTTTGATCGACCTTTCCCAGCCGATCTTCGACGACTGCCCCAACTGTCCCGAACACCCCCCCGTCCGCTCCGAGATCATCGCCGACCACCCCGCCGTCGGCTGGCGCCTCGAGAAGCTCACCCTCGTCAACCACACCGGCTCCCACGTCGACGCCCCCCTCCACAAGCTCGCCGGCGCAAGATCCCTCGACGACATCCCCCTCGAAAAATGGGTCGGCCCCGCCTACCTCCTCGACCTCCGCCCCTGCACCCCCGACCAGCGCATCGGCCCCGACGACCTCGCCCCCCTGCTCAAAGCCGCCAACGGCGACCTCCGCGACCGCATCGTCCTCCTCTGCACCGGCTGGGGCGACGAGCGCGCCCAGACCGACCGCTGGCTCAACCACGCCCCCCTCCTCTCGCCGGCCGGCGCGCACTGGCTCGTCGACCATCAAGTCCGCGGCGTCGGCATCGACTACTATTCGATCGGCGACGCCACCGTCCACGAGATCCTCCTCCGCAACGACCTCTGGATCGTCGAAGAGCTCCGCTTCCCCGCCGAGGTCTGGGACCTCCCCCAACCCGTCGAGTTCTGGACCCTCCCCGTCAACTTCAAGGGCCACACCGGCGCCTTCTGCCGCCCGGTCATCTCAGTCCGCTAAGCCCGCCGCTTCCGAACTTCCGCAGGCGCATTTCCGCGTTCGCGCCGCGCCCCCACGCGCGTATCGTGACCGGCTCAACACACGGAGGTTCACATGCAGAAGAAACAGCGCCCCGGCGCCCGCACCGACGAACAAGGCCGCACCAAGGGCAAGTCCACCGGCGACACCGAGTCCAAGCCCACCCGCCCCAAGCAAGACCACAAGGGCCAAGGCCGCCAGGGCGCCAACGAACGCTCCGCCAAAGGGGATTAGCTCGCCCGAGCACTACGACCGAAACAAGCCGGGGCAGAGCACACGGGCTCCGCCCCAAGCGCCGCCCCGGATGGATCGACCGATCGCGCGCAAAACAGCGCCGGCGGGTACCCTCGACCCGCCGGCGCCACGTAACTGCATCACGTCCGGTCAGACCGCTTTACCGGTCGACCGTCTTCTTCTCGGTCGTCTTTTCGAGCGTCCCGTCCGGCTTCTCGACGACCTTGCGCTCTTCGACCTTCGTCGAGCCGTCCGACCGCTCACGCACCTTCGTCTCGCTGGCCACCTCGCGGTCGCACCCGGCCAGCGCGGGAATCCCAACGAACATCGCCGACATCACCATCACCGACAGCTTGCTCTTCAACATGCGGTCTCCTGGTTAGAGTTGATAGACACTTCACAACGGCTGTGCCAAACGACGTGGATTCGCCCCCGATCCCCGGCCACGCTCGAAATCCCGCTGTGTACGGCCGCGCTCGTCACCCCGCCTTACCTCGCTTCGCGCCTTCGCCGCCGCTCCTCCTCCCACGACGACGCCAACCCGCCGCACCGCGCCGCCAGCTTGGCGGCCGGCCCGTCGTTTCGTCCGATAGCTCGCCCGTCTGTCGACTTTAAAACGTTCTCCCCCGCGCGTAGACTGTGCGCCCGCGGGATGGTGCGCAACCGACAACCGATGTCACGCGCACCTGCACTCCCTCAACGCCAACGTACAACTCTCGAAGGGCCACGCTCTATGGACACCCCGCAACCCCAACAAACCCCGCCCACCGCCGCGCCCGCTGCCGCCACTCCCGCCGCCCCCGCCAGCACCTTCATCCAGTACGACGACTTCGCCAAGCTCGACCTGCGCGTCGCCACCGTCGTCGAGTGCAAGGCCCACTCCAACGCCGACAAGCTCCTCGTCCTCCAGGTCGAGCTCGCGAGCGGCGAGCGCCGCCAGATCTGCGCCGGCCTCCGCCAGCACTACGCCCCCGAACAACTCGTCGGCAAGCAGATCGTCGTCGTCGCCAACCTCGCCCCCCGCCAGATGCGCGGCGAAGTCAGCCAGGGCATGCTCCTCGCCGCCACCGACCCGGCCACCAACAAGGTCATCTTCGTCTCCCCTTCGGAGCAGGTCGCCGCCGGTTCGAAGGTGAATTAGCCGATCCCCAAACCGTCCGGGCCGTCATCCTGAGGTACTCCGAAGGATCTAGCCCGGAACGTCGCGGCCCGTTCCCCAACACAACAGGCCCGGAAGCTCGAGGCCAGATCCCTCGGAGTACCTCGGGATGACAGCTTCGACGCCACTCGCGAACCCGAAGTGACACGGATGCTCCGCGAACTCCACATCTCCAACCTCGCCGTCATCGCCGACGCCCGCATCGAGCTCCACGCGGGCCTCAACTGCTTCACCGGCGCCACCGGCGCCGGCAAGTCCCTCGTCATCGGCGCCGTCGAGGTCCTCCTCGGCCTCCGCAGCCCCGCCGAGATGCTCCGCGGCGGCGTCGACGAGGGCCGCGTCTCCGGCGTCTTCGAGATCAAGGACCCCGTCGCCCTCCAAGCCATCGAGCGCGTCACCGACGTCCCCGTCACCCAGGAGGGCGGCGAGCTCCTCCTCACCCGCCGCCTCTACGCCTCCGGCCGATCCTCCGTCTCCCTCAACGGCAACCCGATCACCCTCGGCATGCTCAAGCAGGTCGCCGAGAACCTGATCGACGTCCACGGCCAACACGACCACCAGTTCCTCCTCAAGCCCGCCAACCAGGTCGACGTCCTCGACCAGTTCGGCAACCTCTGGCCCCTCCGCCAGCAGTACCGCGAAGTCTACGACCGCCTCCAGGCCGCCAAGGCGCGCCTCGAAGACCTCTCGACCAACCGCACCCTCCGCGAGCAGCAGCTCGAGCTCTACCGCTTCCAGGCGCAGGAGATCGACAACGCCGAGCTGTCCGCCGACGAGTACGCCGAGCTCGAGGCCCGCTCGTCCCTCCTCCGCAACCTCGAGAAGATCAAAAAGGACGCGGGCGGCGTCCACACCGCGCTCTACGAGGCCGACGGCGCCGTCCTCGAGCGCCTCAAGATGATGGCCGCCGTCCTCGCCGAGCTCGCCACCCTCGACCCCAACGTCGCCCCCATCGCCAAGAGCGTGAAGGACGCGACCCTCGGCCTCGAAGAATCCGCCTTCGACCTCTCCCGCTACCTCGACAAGCTCGACCTCGACCCCGGCGAGCTCGCCGAGGTCGAGGACCGCCTCAACACGCTCAACCGCGTCCTGAACAAGTACGAGGACACGGTCGAGGCGACGCTGGCGTACCGGGCGGAAATCGGCAAGAAGATCCACGACCTCGAACACGCGTCGGAGGATTTGAGCGCGCTGAACAAGGAAATCGCGCCGCTCACCAAGCGTCTGTCGGAACTCGGGACGGAGCTCTCCGCCAAGCGTCAAGCCGCGGCGAAGCAGCTCTTTCCGCAGGTCGAAAAGGCGCTCGCGGAACTCGGGATGGAAAAGGCGCGCTTCCAGATCTCGTTCGACGGGGCACAACAAGCCGGGGCAGAGCGGCGGGAGCCACGCGACCAGAGCGCCGCCCCGGATCCCGTATCGCGCGCCACGGCTTCGGGATTCGACCACCTTGAGTTCCTCGCCCAAACCAACCCCGGCCAACCCCCGCAACCCCTCCGCAAGATCGCCTCCGGCGGCGAAATGTCCCGCATCATGCTCGCTTTGAAGGGCATCCTCGCCTCGTCCGACCGCGTCTCCGTCCTCGTCTTCGACGAGATCGACGCCAACGTCGGCGGCCGCCTCGGCGCCATCATCGGCACCAAGCTCCAGGAACTCGCCAGCAGCCACCAGGTCCTCTGCATCACCCACCTCCCGCAGATCGCCTGCTACGCCGACCGCCACCTGACCGTCCGCAAGGACGTCGCCGCCGGCAAGACGACCACCACCGTCCGCACCATGGAGGGCGACGAGCGCCTACAGGAAATCGCCGAAATGATCGGCGGCCAACGCATCACCGACACGACGCGCGCCCAGGCCAGGGAGCTGCTCGACGCGGCCAAAGAAGAGGGCCTCAAAGCTCGGGCGCGATACGCGACCGCCAAACGCGACGCGGAAGCCCGCGCCGAAGCGCGCAAGGACGAACCGAAGCGCGAGGCGCGTCCGGCGCGTAAGAAAGCCGCGGGTTGACCCAGTTAGCGGCGACGCATCGCGTTGCTGACGCGCGGTTCACTCACAATCGGTTTCCCACTTCGAGCGCGTCATCAGGTCGTTGACCTGGAGCAATCCCCTCACTTCACCCCCTGAATCCGCGGCACCCCCGCCGCCACCATCCTCAACTTCGGCTCCGCCTCCACCGCCTCCAGCACCGCCCGCGTCACCCGATCGTCGATCTCCGCCGACCGCCGGATCTCCACCGGGTACCGCACCACCACCTCCAGCCCCGCGTCGACGAACCGCAGCCGCGTCTCCGTGTCCGGCGGGTCCATCGTCACCCCCGAGCTGCTCCGCTTCACCCGCTCGTGCTGCCGCTCGAGCTCCGGCCGGTACTCCTTCACCACACCGTCCACCGCCCCCTTCAGCCGCTCCTCCGCCGCCCGGTAATCGCTCTCCGGCGACAACGTCATTGCCACCTCGTTCCACACGTACTCGGTCCCCGGCGCCTGCTTGAAGAACCCGGCCGGCTGGAACAGCACCGAGTTCGAAAACACCACCACCCGCCCCGTCGGCTTGAGCTGCCGCCCGCCCGCCATCTCCATCAAATACAACCGGAACAGCCCCGTGCTGATCACGTCGCCCGTCACCCCGCCCACGGTCACGCGGTCCCCCGCCCGCACCCCGTACCGCCCCACGAAGAAGAAGTACGCGACCGCCGACAAGATTACCGTCTGCAGCGCCACCGCGATGCCCGCCGTCATGATCCCCGCGAACGTCGCCAGCGACCCGAACTCGGTCACAGTCGCCATGATCAGGATGATCGCGACGACCACCCCGATCACGATTCGCCGCAGAAGCATCAGCTGCCGCCGCCGGCGGACGTCGTGCGCGTACGTCAGCGTCGCCCGCCGCCAGACGAACGAGATCACGAACACGACCAGCAGCGCCGCCCCCGTCGCCCCCAGGCGGAACAGCAGATTGCGCAGCGCCCCCGAGTAGTCGCGCCCCAGCGCCGCCCGCCACTCGCGCAGGTCCGACCGGGCCGACTGGATCGCCACCCCCTGCTCGCGGAGCGGGAACGCGACCGCCGACAGTTGCCGGAACCGCGTCGCCAGCTCCCCGGCCTGCTTCGCCCGCGCCGCCAGCGTCTGCGCCGTGTCCGGGCCGTTCGGCGTCGATACCGCGTCCGCCTGCCGCATCGCCTCGCCCAGCTGCGCCCGCGCCGGCCCGCGGAACCGCTCGTTCGCCTTGTCCAATTCGTCCGCCTGATCCGCCAGCCCGCGCAGCTCGTCCATCCGGGCCGACAGCTCGAACATCTCCGAGACCAGCCCGATCACCCCGGTCGACTCCGGCCGAAAGATCGGTCGCGCCGCCGCCTCCGCGACCGCCGCCGCCGCCTGCGCCGTCGCGCCACCGGTCGCCGGCGAGCCCGCCGCCGCCGCCTCCGGCACCGACCGCTCCAGCGCGTCGATCCGCTCGGCGAGCGCCGCCGCCGCCCCGCCCTCCGCCCCGCCCGCCACGCTCGCCACCCGCTGCAGCACGTCGCGCCGCGCCGTCGCCAACTCGAGCTGCGCCGCCAGCTCCTCCCGCCGCGCCTCCAGCAGCGCCACGTCGTTCGGCATCGCGTCGTCCAGCTCGCGCGACAGCGTCTCGAGCTCGCGCGTCAGCTCCTCCACGCGCGCCGTCGCCGCCGTCACCGATTGCGCGATCCGCTGCCCCCGCGCCGCCCGATCCACCGGCCGCGACGCCGGCCCCGTCGCCGGCGCGGTGGCCGCCGCCGCCGTCGTCGTCGCCGGCTTGACTTCCGCCGCCCGGGCGGTCTCCACCGCCTCCGCGCTCGCCAGAACGTCCACCCGCGCCCGCCCGAACTGCAGCCCCAACCGCATCGCCTGCCGTGCGCTCCGCGTGACCGTGTCCCGGTACGTCAGCTCGTTCGCCCGCACCTGCCCCTGCCCCACCGACGACACCCGCCGATACCAGTCCGCCGTCCGATCGAGGAACCCGACCAACTCCGGATCCACCTGCGGCCGCGAAGGTTGCTGCGCCGGCGCCGCGACCCCCGTCGCGCCGAACACGGTGATAACGAGAAGACAAACGCCGCACGCGATGAACCGCACCATAATCGTGGCGCACCATAAGCAACCGGCCCGATCCGCGGGACGGGCAATCCACCTGACCCCTCCGAGCCTCCTCCGGCACCCTCGCCCCTCCTGCTCCCCTGCTCCCTCGCCCTCCTGCATTCCCGCCCCTGCCCCCCCTCACTCCCCCCTCAACCCCTCCGGAATCTCCCGAATCCGCCCCGCCCGATCCACGCACGCGATCGTCGTCGCCGCCTCCGCCAGCAGCGTCCCCTCCCGCCGCAGCTCGTACGCGTGATCGATCCGCACGTGCGTCTGCTTGACCACCTTCGTAACCAGCATCAGTTCCTCGTCGTACCGGGCCGGCGACCTGTACTTGCACTCGACCTTCACCACCACGAATAGCACCCCGTCCCGCTCCAGGTCCGCGTACGAAACGCCGTTCGCCCGGAGCAGTTCGACCCGCCCCATCTCGAAGTACTGGAAGAATCGGCTGTGATGTACCACCCCCATCGGATCCACCTCAGGGTACCGCACGCGAAACTTAATCTCATGTTGGAACTGCATTTACAACCACCCAAAGAGCTGAACAAGTCCGCCGCCGCGGCGAGTGCCGGCCGTCTTGAAAGCACCGCAAACCTCGGTACACTCATGCGTTCCGACCGGTCCCTTGCGGGGGCGGAAGGGTCTGGCGTTTATAACAGAATTGTCTTCGGCGACGAGATTCGCGGGACTGCGAAAGGATCCGGCAAATGATCAAGGTCAAGGCGCGCGGCAACGAGACGGTCGAGCAAATGCTGCGGCGGTTCAAGAAGGCGTGTGAGAAAGAGGGGCTCACCAAGGACATCAAGCGCATCGCCTACTACGAGAAGCCCAGCGAGAAGAAGCGCCGCCGCGCCCGCTCCAAGCCCCGCCCCATGAAGGTCGGTGGCAGCACCAGCAGCCGCTAAGCTCGCGGCCCTCGATCCCGATCAAAGCGCGGGGCGCATCCGCCGTGAGGCTCGGTCACTTCACCGACCGGGTCCCCACGCGTGCCCCGTCCCCCGCGGACAACTTGAGTAACTGAGAATCCGCGGTGCGGTTGACGATCGACTCGTTAATTGCGCCGCGGATTCTTTTCCATCGACGCGCGATCCAGTACCCTCCCACGCATGAGCACCGCAACCAACGGCGCCGCGGTCGTTACGCAGGACCTCACCAAGATCTACAAGGACTTCTGGGGCCGCGACAAGGTCACCGCCCTCGACCGCCTCAACCTCACCATCAACCGGGGCGAGGTCTTCGGCCTGCTCGGGCCCAACGGGTCCGGCAAGTCGACCACCATCAAGCTCCTCCTCGGCCTGATCTTCCCCACCCGCGGGAAGGCGTTCGTCCTCGGCGAACCCGCCGGCAACACCGTCATCAACCAGCGCATCGGCTTCCTCCCCGAGGAGTCGTACCTCTACAAGTTCCTCACCGGCGAGGAGACCCTCCACTTCTACGGGAAGCTGTTCAAGATCCCGCGCAAGGAACTCAAGCGCCGCGTCCCCCTCCTGCTCGACAAGGTCGGCCTCGACGAGAAGGCCCGCAAGCGAAAGCTCCGCGAGTACTCCAAGGGCATGGCCCGCCGCATCGGCCTCGCCCAGGCCCTGATCAACGACCCCGACCTCATCCTCCTCGACGAGCCCACGACCGGCCTCGACCCGATCGGCACCCGCGAGATGAAGGACCTCATCCTCTCCCTCAAGGAGCAGGGCAAGACCGTCATCCTCTGCTCCCACCTGCTCGCCGACGTCCAGGACGTCTGCGAGCGCATCACCATCCTGTTCAAGGGAAAGATGCAGACGTTCGGCGAGGTCCGCGACCTCCTCCAGGTGCGCGACGTCACCCAGATCGAGGCCCGCGGCATGTCCCCCGAGCAGATCGAAGAGGTCCGCCAGTTCGTCGCCCGACAGGGCGCCGGCAACGTCTCGATCACCCACCCGACGACCACGCTCGAAGACCTCTTCATCCGCGTCGTCAACGAAAACTCGGGGAACGGGTCGGCCGGCAAGCCCTAGAATGAACGTCCGGGGGGCTGGCGCGCGGGGGCTTTGATTCGCGATAATCCACAGGCGGACAGGTGACTCATGGTCGACGGATTGATTGCCCAGGCATCGGACGGGGCGGCCGGCGCGGGCGGCGGGTGGCTCCTCCCGGTCATCGTCGCGGTCGTGCTCATCGCCCTCGTCGCGGCCCTCGGGTCCGTCGCCGAATTCGCGCGGTTCAGCTTCAGGCGGGCGTGGGCGATCTCGTCCGTCACCTTCCGCGAGTCCGTCCGCCGCCGCGTCCTCTGGATCACCCCCCTGGCCATGATCGGCGTCATCGCCGTCACCCAGCTTTCCCGCCCGATCGACCCCCAGGACGCGATCCGCACCGCCACCAAGTACACGCTGTTCGCGTCCGGCATCGTC
>DASPKW010000030.1:0-2800 GCA_035627895.1 Tepidisphaeraceae bacterium
GCGACGACACGTTCGTCTGGAACCCGGGCGACGACAACGACGTGCTCGAGGGCCAAGGCGGGCGCGACGCGATGGTGTTCAACGGGTCGAACGCGGCCGAGAACGTCAACCTGTTCTCCAACGGCAACCGCGCGATCTTCACGCGGGACGTCGCGAACGTCGTCATGGACCTGAACGACACGGAGGTCGTCACTTACAACGCGCTGGGAGGGGCCGACTCGGTCGGCGTTGGCGACCTGTCCGGCACGGGCGTGACCGAGGTCAACGTGAACCTCGCCGGGTTCGGCGCCGCGGGCGACGCGGCGGCGGATACCGTCTACGTCCAGGGCACGAGCGGCAACGACGTCGCGCTCGTCGTCGGCGACGCCGCGGGCGCCTCGGTGGTCGGGCTCTTCAGCCGCGTGAACATCACGGGCGCCGAGGCGGCCAACGACCGACTCGTGGTCAACGCGCTGGAGGGCGACGACGTGGTCGACGCGTCGGGCTTGACGGCGACCGCGATCCGGCTGACGGCCGACGGGTGGGAAGGCAGCGACGTCCTGATCGGCGGTGACGGTAACGACGTGCTCATCGGTGGGACGGGCGACGACGTCCTGCTCGGCGGCCTCGGCCAAGACGTGCTCGCCGGCGGCGAAGGCGACGACATTGAGATCCAGTAGTTGACTGGTTTGATCTCGCGTTCGTCCTCTTTCCTCCCTGAGAGAGCCCACGGAATCCGATTCCGTGGGCTTTCTTGTTCTTGTTCGGTCGGCTGCCATCTCGGCAGCCGATGATCGATCAATAGCCTAACAGGAGCGAACTAGGGTGACACCGCTTACGTATAAATGGTCTCCAACGTCAGTCTGTCGCATGGCACTGTGTTTGCCCTGAAGGGGTCAGGCGTGTCGCCGGACTGCCACGGTTGGGGAGACGGGAGCATTCAATCATGCGATTCGACAAGTTCACCATCAAGGCTCAGGAAGCGGTCGTGCGGGCGCAGGAGCTGGCACAGCAGCGGGATCATGCGGAGTTGTTGCCGCTGCATTTGCTGGCGTCGCTGCTCGCGGAGACGGAGGGGGCCGTCGCGCCGATCTTGCAGAAGGTCGGGGCGAACGTCGGGCGGATCGGGCAGATCGCGTCGGGCGAGCTCGAGCGCCTGCCGCGGGCGACGGGGACGCAGCTCGGCATGTCGCGCCCGCTGCAAGACGTGTTCGCGCAGGCCCAGAAGGAAGCCGACCGGCTGAAGGACGAGTTCGTCTCGACCGAGCACTTGCTGCTCGGGCTCACGGACGTGAAGAGCGAGGCCAAGGAGATCCTCTCGGTCAACGCGGTGTCGCGTGACGCGATCCTCGGCGCACTGAAGGACGTTCGCGGCGGGCAGCGCGTGGCCGACCAGAACCCGGAGGACAAGTACCAGGCCCTGAAGCGCTACGGGCGGGACCTGGTCGAGGCGGCCGAGCAGGGCAAGCTGGACCCGGTGATCGGGCGGGACGACGAGATCCGCCGGACGATGCAGGTGCTGAGCCGGCGGACCAAGAACAACCCGGTGCTGATCGGCGAGCCCGGCGTGGGCAAGACGGCGATCGTCGAGGGGCTGGCGATCCGGATCAACAAGGGCGACGTCCCGGCCGTGCTGAAGGACAAGCGGATCGTCGCGCTGGACATGGGCGCGCTGATCGCCGGGGCCAAGTTCCGCGGCGAGTTCGAGGACCGGCTCAAGGCGGTGATCAAGGAAGTGACGGGGTCGGACGGGCGCGTGATCCTGTTCATCGACGAGTTGCACACGGTCGTCGGGGCGGGCAAGGCCGAGGGGTCGATGGACGCGGGCAACTTGCTCAAGCCGGCACTGGCGCGCGGGGAGCTGCGGACGATCGGGGCGACGACGCTGGACGAGTACCGCAAGCACGTCGAGAAGGACCCGGCGCTGGAGCGGCGGTTCCAGCCGGTGAAAGTCGGCGAGCCGACCGTCGAGGACACGATCGCGATCCTCCGCGGGCTCAAACAGCGGTACGAGAACCACCACAAGGTGCGGATCACGGACGCCGCGATCGTCAGCGCCGCCGTGCTGAGCGACCGGTACATCCAGGATCGGTTCCTGCCGGACAAGGCGATCGATCTGATCGACGAGGCCGCGAGCAAGATGCGGATCGAGAACGACTCGAAGCCCGCGGTGTTGGACGAGGTCGACCGGCGGATCATGCAGCTCCAGATCGAGCTCGAGGCGCTGCGCAAGGAGCGCGACCCGGCCAGCCGCCAGCAGGTCGAGAAGGCCGAGCGCGAACTGGCGGAGTTGAAGGAGAAGCAGACCGGCCTGAACACGCGCTGGCAGAACGAGCGCGGCGCGATGCAGGCGACGAACAAGCTGCGCGTGGCGATCGAGGAGAAGGAGCACGAGCTCGAGCAGGCCAAGCTGCGCCACGAGCTCGAGCGGGCCGCCCGGATCAGCTACGGCGAGATCCCGCAGCTCAAACGGCAGCTCGAGGAGGCGGAGGCCAAGTTGCACACGCTGTCGAACGACGGCGACTCGCTCGTGCGCGAGGAGGTCACGCCGGACGAGATCGCGAGCATCGTCAGCCGGTGGACGGGCATCCCAGTCACCCGCATGCTCGAGGGCGAGCGCGAAAAGCTTTTGCACATGGAAGAGCGGCTCGGCCGGCGCGTGATCGGGCAGACCGAAGCGGTACAGGCGGTGTCGGACGCGGTTCGCCGCAACCGCGCCGGCTTGGGCGACCCGAACCGGCCGATCGGGAGCTTCTTGTTCCTCGGGCCGACCGGCGTCGGCAAGACCGAGCTGTGCAAGGCGCTGGCGGAGTTCTTGTTC
>DASPKW010000031.1:0-20492 GCA_035627895.1 Tepidisphaeraceae bacterium
GATTCTGGACCCTGACTGGCTGACGAAGTTCGAGGCGTGGATGGATGCGCGCGGGATCGCGGGGGGCACGAAGAACAGCTATCGCTCCGCCGTGTCCGGTATGTATCGGCTGGCGCTCCGGCCACAATGGCGGAAGAAAACGCACGTCCTCGCCAACCCGATGGCCGGCACCGAACGCGACGCGCGCCGCTCCCGCACCGGCACGCTCACGATCGACCAGTTGCGCGCCTGGATTACGGCGGCTCCACCCCACGTCAAGCTCGCGCTGGCGGTCGGGGCGCTCGCGCCGAAATTGCGCCTGTCCTCGATCTTAAACCTGCGGTGGGGCGTGAACATTCCCAAGGCGCTGGACTTCATCACGGTCTACGACCACAAGACGATCCGGCACACGGACGAGCCGCAGGTGATGCCCATCGACCCGCAGCTCCAGACGATCCTCGGCCCGCTGTGGAAGCCGTCGGGCTACGTGATCACCTTCCGCGGGGAGCCGGTGAAGGACATCAAGACGGCGCTGCGCCGGGCGGCGAAGGATGCCGGCATCGATTACGGCCGGGCCTCCATCACCTTTCACTCCCTGCGGCACACGATGGCGACGCTACTGGCGGAGCTGGGCGTGCCCGAGCGGCAGCGGCAGGAGGTCATGGGCTGGCTGGACGCGCAGACGGCGCAGGGCTACACGCACTTGCGGCCCACGCACGAACGGCAACCCCTCGCGTTGCTCTCAGGGGCGGTCCAGATTGCGGATGTGGTACAGGGACCAGTACAGGAGACGAACCGAACGACCCCGAAGAAACCCGCACGATTTCGCGTCGTGCGTCAGCGCGCCTAAAGGCGCCTGCTCGTCGTCTAAGTCTTTATCGCTGTGCGTCTTACGTGCCGCACACGCGCCGCATTCGTAATCAGCAGGTCACCCGTTCAAGTCGGGTCGCCGGCTCCAATTTTCTCAACAACTTACGGCGATCTACAGGGACTCGCGTCAGCAGGCGTACAGGGACGTGTACATGCACGCCCTGTCCAAACTGTCCTCTTTACGGACGCCCCGACTCCGCATAGGCTGGAGCCGTCATGCCTGAGACCCCCGCCACCACCGTACGCGCCTACGTGATCGGGGTGCTGCGCCGGCAGTTACAGCGGGAACCCACCGAGGCCGAGATCGAGGCGCTGTACCAGCGCATCGTGCATCTCGGGGACGGGCGCCCGATCTATCCGTAGCCCGTTACTGCGCTGGCCGCGGCCAGCGACAACAACAGACCATGCACACGTAATAGCTGGTGTGCTTGTCCACGAGGCGACATTCGCCGCACTTGGGGCAGGTATCCGGGGGGGTCATGGCGTGGCCTTCCGCTTGGCTGGACGCTTGGGCACGCCCAGGGGGATGACTTCGCGCACCATCGCGCGGGGGACGTGGCTGGTGCCGCGATACGTCACCGGCTCCGCTTCTGAGGTCACTTCCGACACCAGCGTGACGCCCCGCTCGTCATCACAGGCCAGCAGCCCGAACGTGCGGATGATGGTCGGCTGGTTCACTTCGCGGGCGATGTCCTCAAGGGTGTATTCGCCCGTCGCCGCCCCGTGGGCATCCCCCCAGATCACGCACACCAGCGGGAGATCCGACAGTTCTCTCATGCGGCCTTCCGCTTCCGCAGGAATGTCAGGAAGTCGGCCCCCTGCTCCGGGTCGAAGAGCGTCGTGATGAACCGGGGATCGTCCTCGGGGTACTGCGGCTGGATGATCGTCACCGGACAGACGAAGATGTTTTGATCCGGCAACCCTTGGGCGTCCGCGTACTTGTCGTAGGTCTTGTAGCTGGCGACCCGGATCGCGTGCGAAATCAGCCGCGTGGCGGGATCGCGCAAGACCTGATACCCGGACGTGTGGAGATGGCCGCAGGTGACGATGTGATCCCGCCAGCCCATTTGCACGGCTTTCGCGGGACCGTGTGCCGTATTCCACATGCTGTGCCCCTTGAAGTCATGCCGGGCGTTGACGATCACGTTCCGGCCGTTCGGGAGCTGCACGTCCAGCCGGACGCCGTGCATCTGATAGAGCGCGTTCGCCTGCTTGCTGATCCACTGCAAGGGATCGCCGGCCCCGCTCCAGGCGTCGTGGTTCCCACCCACCAGATACAGCCAGCGCACGGCGTGAATCAGCCACTCGGTCAGTTGCCAGGCTTCCCGCGCCGATGTCCCCTGCTCCCCGTAGAGACGGGCCAGCCGGCCGATCCAGTTGTTGTGGAAGTCCCCCACGTTGCCGGCGAATAGCCCCGGCGTCTTGTTGACGATCTCGACGTGCTGCTGCAGGGCGACGATGTTCGTGCCGTCGTCATCGATGTGGGGGTCGCCGAAGTGGGCAATCCCGATCGGGCCGTCGCACGTCACCCGCACCGGGATCAGCCGCTTCGCCTCTTTGGCCTGGGCCGTTCGCAGGAACCGCTTGCTGCGGGCCGCCAGCAGGTCGGCGGTCGGCATCTGCTCGTCGGGCAGCGGGTCGATCTCAAACGGCTTCTCGGCCGCGGCGTGCCACCCCGGCGTGCGGAAGCACTGGACGCACCGCTCAGCGGAGCGATCGTGCAGCACGTTGACGCTGCACTCCGGGCACGGCGGTTCTTTCCCCTTGGGATAGCGGCTCACAGGCTGGCCCGGTGCCGTTCCTCGGGGTCGCGCTGCGGCCCGAGGCGCATCGTCGCGGGATCGAACCGCACTAGCCCGATGGCGCGGTTCAGGTTCATCTCCCACACCCGCGCATCGCCGGGATTTCGTGCCCTGACCCACCCGTCGCTATTGACGGCGTCGATGATCAGCACTTCGCGGACGGCGAGCCCCTGCTCGTATTCCCAGATGACGATGTAGGTCTGCCCCTTCTGCACCCGATCGGACGGCTTCGCCTCGAGCCGCGCACACCCCAGCCCCGCCCCCACGAGGAACATTGCGAGCATCAACCACCAGTACGCGCGTCGCATTCGTTCCTCCTTCTAGTCGTCGGCGAGGTTGTCTTCGGTCGTGCGATAGTCGATCCGCGGGGGGTTGAAGCTCACCACCGGCAGCAGTTCGTCCTCGCGCGCGATGACCAGCGCACGGCGCGTGATCGCGGTGGGCACGTCTTCCAACGGGATACAGCCCATCGAGTTGTCGTCGTAGACCACCAACGCCCAGCGCGGTTGTTCAGGGGCGCGCCGCATGTCATGCCGCCTGCCCGGTGCGAATCATGCCCACGATGCGCGGCCCCCGCGTGCCCACTTGCCGATACCACGCGCTCTGTTGAAAGTGCGTGGCCGCGTCTTCGTAATCAGATCGGGCCATCGCCGCCAGCGCCTTTCGGAACCCGGCCAGTCCCGCCGTGCCGAGGTTGAAACACAGGTCGATAAGCGCCCGCTGCCGGACAGGGTCCAGATCCGCAAACCAGGCATAGGTTTTCCGCAGATGCCGCTCGCAGAGGTCGATGTCGTTGTCGAGCAACACGAGGGCTTCGTCTGCGGTGAGGCCGCGCGTCTCGAGGTTCCGCCCGACGCCCACGGTGAGGTAGCCGGCCGGGCAGCGGTACGGCTTCAGCCGCATCCCCTCGTGGCGGATTAACTGGAGCTTCAGCGCGCCGCGGTCTTCGGCGGTCATCCCACCCCCAAGAGGCCCAGACGCGAGACGCCCAGCGCATCGGGGTCGAACGTGCCGCGAAACTGCCCCTGCAGGAGGTCGAGCGCCGTACTCGGCGCGTCGGGTTCGGCCCCCCATCCCACAAGGACCGCGTGGATCTCGCCCGCGAAGGCTGACTCCGCACCCGACCGGCGCAAGCAGCCAATCGTGCCCCGATCGAACGTGACGGCTCCCGTCGTCGTCGTCGTGGTCGCCACGCCCAGGTTGTCCACACGCAGGCGATAGTCCGAGGCGCCGATCTTGATGACGTAGACGACGTGAAACTCTCCGTCGTTGATTGAGGAGACGGTGCCACTAATCAGGGTGCCGGCCGCGGCGTCGTCGCGCCAATGCCCCGCCACGGTCGTGGCCGCGCCGTTGTTGAGAATCGGGCCAAACAGCGGGTTGTTATTGGAGGACCGGCCAAACCCGAGCGGCCACTGGCCCGTTGTTCCCGTGCTGGTGGTCTTCAGCAGCACGATCGCCCACACGGGATAGTTGCTGTCGTTGTTGTTCAGCACCGAGGCGAGGGTGTCGATGGTGACGTGCGCGGAGGTCGAGAAGCCGGAGAGGAACGCGCCGAAGTCATCCGCTGCCCCGGCGTTCCACGTCGGACTGCCCACAAACGTGCCGTTGCGCCCATTCGCCAGATCGGTCAGGGACGTGCCGGACCCTTCGTGAATCAGGTAATACGCCTGCACCCCACTGGGCGCATATCCCGACGTCCACGCCGGCGTCGTGGCTTTCTCCGCACGCCAGTCCGGCGCCGGGTCCATCCGCACCTTTGTGAAGTAGTCCGTATAGCTGGTGTACCGGCCTTCCCACCAGAGCACGCGCGTCGGCGACAATCCCCGCGGGCAATACGGCCGCGCGTTGATGGAGTCGGTGTCGCCGGAGACGTCGGCGGTCTTCGACCAGCTCCCGCTCGGAAACGTGCCGGTGTGCGTCCACTGCTCGAGGCGGAAGTCGCCCGCCCCGTATTCCCGCGAGGCGTACACGATGTCGATGTTGTTCGGGTCTTGACACATGCCGCCGGGATACGCGATTTCCGATGCCAACATCGAGTCGGACGTCGCCGTCGTGCCGCCCGTCGTGACCTCGTCGGATTGCCAGGCCGACCCGTTCCACCGCGCCTGATACAACGTCTGCACGGACCCGTCGGAGCTATGGCTGATGTAGTTGACGGTCAGCGTGCCGCCGATCACCGCGAAGTCGTACATGAACGCGCCGGTCGTTGTGCCGTCGTAGACCAGCGTGAAGTCGGCCGGCTCGAAAGGCAGGTCCGCGTCTACGCCGACCTGTGTGCCGTCCGTCTTGAAGTACGTCCGCGTGCCGTTCGCGGCCACGGTCATGTAGCCGTGATAGATGCTGGACGCGATCTCGTTGGGGTTCCCCGGCGTCATCAGAAAATCAAGGCGACTGGCCCCGTTCTGGTAGACGGACAGGTACGGGCGCTGATTCGCCAGGGTCAGGAATTGGACGGGGCTGTTCCACGAGGCGCCACCGTCGGTGGAGGTCCGAAAGTAGCGGTCGTAGGTGGTGCCGGAGACGTAGCGCCGGAAGAACCAATAGACGGTGTTGTTGGTGTCGCCGACCTGATAGACCGAGGCGTAGGTGTCGTCCGTGGTGCCGCTCGCCAACTGCACGGGCGTGCCCCAGGTCCGAATGTCGCGCGCATTGGAACTGCGGGCGCTGTAGCTGTCGCCGTTGTGTTGGGAATAGCAGGCCAACACGATCCCGTCGTTCAGGACACAGAGCGCCGGGTTGTTGTGGTCGTCCGCTTCCAGCACCGCCGTGCGCGGGGTTCCATGCAAGTGGATGCGCCGCGTGAAGTCCCAGGAGTTGATTTCAACAACGCCGTTGGAGCGGATCGCGCCATAGAACAGCCGGTTCGATGTCGCGTCATACACGGCGCGCAGGTCCGCACCTGTACTCCAGATGCCGTTCAGCGACACGACTTGCTGGCTGAGTGCGGCCATTACTTGTAGAGGAACAGGGCCGTCAGCGCCGTGCCGGGTGCGGTAGACCCCGTGGCCGTCGTGGTCGCGGCGAGCGTGATCGCCGTGGCGTGGTTGATGCCGTTGGTGAACTCGACGTTGGCGCCCGCCGTGGCCGGCAACGTGATGACGTATGTCGGCGTCGTGGTGCCGAGCGTCACCGACCCAGAGGCCACATCGAAGACTTGGATGTAGACCGCCGAGGCGTTCGGGTTGTAAATCATGTAGCCCCCGAACGTGCCCGCCGAGGCCTTGACCGCGACTTTGGTGTTCGTCAGGCCGGTCTGCGAGTTCACCGACCAGCCGCCCGTGGCGTTCGGGCTCAGCGTGGCAAAGACCGGCGCCGTCAGGGTGTTTTCGATGTTCACCTTGAGCCGGTTATTGACCGAGTCCCAGACGCTCGCGATCATCCGGTTGATCCCGCGGAGCTTCGCGCTGACCGTGCCGGTGTTATCGCCCGTGACCGAGGCGTCGGTCGTGGCGCCGAGCGCGACGTTGGCGCCGTCGCCGTTGAAGGCGGATACGTCGGTATTCGCTAGGATGCCCACTCTGCCCCCACAAAGAGCCGGATCACGTCCGACACCGTCCGCACGGGTTGCTGCGTCACGAGGCGCTGCGCGGTGTGATACAGCACGTCGGCCAGCTTGCCGGTCGGCACCAGATCCAAGGTCGGCCCGAACTGCGCGTCATTCAGCCCGACGTCGCGGCAGGCGGTTCGCACCACGTCCGACACGAAGTCGGCGTAGTGCGCCAGGTCCGCGCGGCGTTGCGCGTCGTCACTCTCAGCCGCCACGCGGGCGGCGTCGGCGGCCCGCAGCGTGTCGGCGTCCTGCCGGGCGAGCGCGGCGGCGCGCTGGAGGTCGCTCAGGGAGGCGTAGGCCAGATTGCGCTCACTGGTGCGCTGATAGAGCGCCGCGGTCAGCGCGATACAGGCGAGGACAAGCAGGCCGGTTAAGGCGGTCATCGGGGTTCTCCGTGGCCGTTCAGGGCGCGGTCGATACGCGAGCGGATATAGGCGACGTCTTCTTTGAGCGCCTGGTGGAGGGCTTGGTGGGTGTTGACGCGGCCTTCCAAGCGGATCAGCCAGATCAGGGCAGCGAGGCCGAGCGGTATTCCTGCGCTCAAAATCGTTTCCGGGGTCATCGTCGGTCGCTGTCCTTTCTGTGTCCTACCCGAGAGTGTTCGTGCTAGATTTCAGTCGTATGGACTGGGGTTCAGACGGCGATCCGACCTTTAACCCGGTGTTCTGGGCGCTCGTCGGATTCATCGCCTTTGGTGTCATCGGCTCCCTGATGCGGCTCCTTTGAGCGCGTCGGACAATCGCCTCAGTACGTAGTCGGTGCCGACACCGATACCAGCCGCCTGCGCCGTTCGCTTGGTCGCCTTTCCAACCACGTTCGCTCGTCTAAACTCACGCACGCCCTTGGCGTACTGAGCGCCCTTCCCGACCGTCTCGGCTGCCTCGGTGATCTCGCCGCGGAGGGCCTTTGCAAGCTGCGTCATCTGCCGCCGCATCTGCGGGCTCATTTTTCTTAGCGCGTCGGCTGAGTGCGCGCTCATCGACGACACCGCGGTCTGCGCCTCTGGGACGAGGAACGGCTTTTCGCCCGGAGCCGTCAGACGACGCAGGAATGTCTGGACTGGCTGTGGCACGGTTTCGTAGCCCTTGCTTTCAAACATGCGGAGGGCGATGTTTCCGGATTCACGGGGGTTGACGGGCACAGACTTCGCCGCCTCGATCGCACTCTGCATGTTGGCGCCAGCTCGCGCCTTACTGATGCCGAGGCCCTTCGCAATGACGCCCGGCACGGCTTTGATGGCTTGCAGGGGAGGGCCGGGCATCATGCCGAGCACTTCCGTGTTCTGAAGTTTCTCCACCACGCCGGGATACTTCTGCTCCAGTCGCTGATCGAGCGCGGCCGCTCGGCCAGTCGCTTGCGGTGGCGGTTCTGCTGGCGCGGCCGACTGGATCGGCTCCCCGTTCTCATCCAGGTAGACCGTGCCCTGCGCGATGGGCTCGCCGTTCTCGTCCAGATAGACCGGCATCAGTCAGCCACCCAGCCCTTTCCGTCCCACGTCGCCGTGCGTCCGTTCGGGAATGTCTTCTTCGCGCCGACCTGCGGCGCACCAGCCGCGCCACCCGTGCGCCCCGGCCGCGCCTCGTTGCCCAGCGCCTGCGCGGCCTTGAATCGCTCCATGCTGGCGCGCACCTTCTGGAGCTGCGCCTTGAGGTTCGCCGGGGACTGGTCCTGTCGTAGTGAGCCCTCGACCGACTGCAAGAGGCGCAATTCCTCCTGCGCGACGGAGCCGAGCGCCCCGCCAGTCTTAGAGGCCGCCCGCATCTGCTGGAGAGCGTTGAAGGCGATGTTTCCGGCGACCGTCTGGAGTTCGGCGCTGACATCGACCGCCGGCTGATACAGGCCCGTTTTGGCGAGCAAACTGCCGCCGATGCCCGCGGTGCCGGCGTTGATTTTGGGCAGCACGCCGTCGATGGCTTCGATGGTGCGATCCGCGGTGTCGAGGCCGTACTGCGCCGACGCATCGTTCTGCCGCCCCCCGCCGGGCAGTTCGCGCGTCTCGCCCGTGCGCGTGTTGAACAGCAACCCGTTACCGGCCGACGCCCAGCTCCCCGCATCGCCGCGCTGTGGCTCCTGATACTCCGGCACGCCCGCCACGAGCTCGTCTTCGGTAACGGCCTTCTGGATCGGCTTGCCATCCGGCCCGGTCGTCCGCACCGTCGTGCGCTTGGGCGGCTGGAGCTTCTGATCCACGATGCCGGGTACCGGCATCCCTTCGCGGAACGCCATCAGGCTGATGGTCTTCGCCGTCTCGGGCGTCAGGTCGCCTTGCCCCAGCGCGTCGGCCATCATCCCGCGCACGCCCACTTGGTTCTGCTGCTGACGACGGGCCGCCTGCCGCTCCTCTTCCTCGGTGGTGTCACGGGCGGCCTGCCGGCGCGCGGCATCTTCACGCAGGCGGAGATCGCTCGTGCGGAACTCGTCATCGGCGACCTGCTGCCGGCGGCGGTCCTCGTCCAGCATCTGTTGCCGCTGTTCCAGGGCGCGCTGAATCAGGAACTCTTCGATCGCATTCCCGGCCATCGCGCCGGGGGACGTGAATCCGAACGGCATTAGCGTTCCTCCGTCGGGGCCGGGCGCGACCGCGGCCCCATCGCCGACAGCATCGGGGCCAGCCACCCGAGCGTGCGCTCCGACACCCCCGCCTTGAACAAGCTCGGGTCAATCGCCATCTCGCGCTTCTCCGGCATCGGGATCGGATTGCCGCCCGTCAGCCGCAACATCGCTTCATTCGCCAATGTGCTGGCGCCGCTCACATCCCCGCGCATCGCTGCAGGTCGGGAATACGGACTCGACGAGGGCCGGCTCGATGGCTGCATAAAGTGCTGCGCGGAGAGCAACGACCGCCACGCATCCTTTTGGCCGGAGCGTCCCGCCTCGTCGCGCTTGACGAGCTGATTGAGATGGTCGCTGTCGCGTTCCATCAGCAGCCGCTCGAGCAGGAACTGCCCCGACAACTCGGCGTCGCGGTTCTGGGCCTGTCCCTGGCTGTAGGCGCCGAGCGCCTTCCCCGCAGAGCCGATGGCGTCTCGCGGCGTCATCCCGAGCCAGTCCAGTCCCTTTTTCACGCCGCCGACGATGCTGCCCAACATGCCGCCTCCTGATGCGCCCGCCACCGGGGCGCCCCCCAATGCCGCCGCGGCACTCGTCGGTGCCGCATACGATGCGCCCGTCGTCAGCCCCGCACTGGGGGCCGCGCTGCCCGCCGCGCCACCAAACACGCCAGCCGCGCTCAACGCGCCCGCCCCGAGGCCCGCGCCGACCGCCGTCGTCAGCAACTTGCCCCACTTGAACGGCGTCTCCACTTCGCCCTTCTCGGCGTTCCACCGATGGCCGCGCCACGACGTCTCGCCGCCGGGCAACGCCTGCCCAAAGGCCGCGGGGGAGATAAAGCTCGGCCCCTTCGGCCCCATAACAAAGGGCCGGCCCTGCGCGTCGTATTGAATGCCGCTCGACATCAGAGACTCGCCCAGCGCCAGTCGCTCGTGTCGCCGGCTTCCCACTCACGCAGCGCCAATTCGCGGAGGAAGCGATCCATCGACAAGTCCTGATCCCGCCGCTGCAGGTCTTGCCCGCGCGTCCCCAACAGCCGCTGCAGGTCGAGCCCGGCGAAGCCCAGATCCCGCTGCAACTCCAGCCCGCCCCGGCCGAGTTCCCCGCGCAGGTCGAGATCCGCAAATCCGAGATCGAGCCCGCGGCGC
The DNA here is from genome assembly GCA_035627895.1 of Tepidisphaeraceae bacterium. Classification (GTDB taxonomy): domain Bacteria; phylum Planctomycetota; class Phycisphaerae; order Tepidisphaerales; family Tepidisphaeraceae; genus DASPKW01. The sequence continues at coordinate 9,903 of DASPKW010000031.1, forward strand.
CCCAGCTCCCCGCGGAGCGCGAGATCCTGCCCCTGGAGGTCGAGGCTGCGGCCCTGTAGCCCGACGCCGGCTTCGCGGATCGCCTGGTCGTAGGCGGCGAGCTGTGCCTGCAAGCCGCGCTGTTGGTCGGCGTTTAGGAGCGAGCCCTGCATCTGCAGCGCCTGCGCGATCTCGTCCCGGCGGGCGCCGAGTTCCCGTGCGAGCAGTTCCGCCTGAAACCCGCCGACGCCCTGCCCGAGGCGTTCCGCGGCCATGCGTTCTTCGCCACGGATGTTCGCCAACGGGCCGCGCGATTCAGCGAGGTCGCTGATGTAGTTACGCCGGCTGCGCTCGCCTTCGGAGCGGAACGCATCGACCTGCCCCTTGATGACGGGGTCGTTGGCGTTGACCTGTAGCCCCTGTTTCGCCCGTGCGTCGAGCGAGCCATACAGTTCGTCGGCGCGGCGCTTCGCTTCGGCCTGTGCGGCCTGCCGCTCGGCGATCTCGCGCTCCATCAGCTCCTTGTACCAAGCGGGGAACGGGTCCGTGGGGGCCGGGGTCGCAGGCGCCGCCACGGGCGCCTGGGCGGGCGCGGCGTTCCAACTCTGGGCCGGGGTGGCGTTCTGCGGGACGGTCGCCTGCACCGCTGACCCCTGGCTCGTGTCCGCCGGACTCGCCGCTCGGCGCTGCGAGGCGTCCGCGCGCTCGTTCGCGGCCTGCTGCTGCGGGTCGGCCGTCTGCGAGTCGTACGGCCGATGCGCGGTGACGTTGCCCAGCGCCGCCTTGACCCGGTGCGTGTCGTACGACCCGTCCGGATTCTGGTTGCGCCGGAGCCAGTCCTGCTCCGCCTGCGAGTACTCCCCCCAATTCACGTCAGCCATGCGTCTGTCCTTTAGGCGACCGTCACGCCGCTTGCCTCGGCGTTCAGCACTTCCGCGAACACCACCACTTGATTGCTCGCGGTGTTGCCCGAGTCGTTGATCGTGACCTGCACCGTAAACGTGTTCACCGCGCCCACCGCGCCACTGATCGCACTCACCCCATACGCCAGCGTGTGCGTCGCGCCAGCGGCGACGGTCGCGATCGCCTCGTGCGTCAACGTGGCCGCCGTCGCCACGGCGTTGAGCCCAGTGACCCGCGCCACCACCACGGCCCCGGTCGCTGTGCGGCTGCTCTCAAAGGCATCCGATCCGCCGTTGCTCGAGAGGAACAGCAGCCGGATCGTGGCGGCGTGGTTCGCGTTCGGCACCGTCACCGTCAGCACGTCGGTCGCGGTGTTGTCCCCGATCCCGGTGACTTTCTTGGTGAACACCCGCGCCGCCGTCGCCGATCCCGCCACCCCGCCGAGGGTCAACGCCGTGGCGACGTTCGGCTCGTTCGCCAGCCCCACCGACACGTTGCCGTTGGCCCCACCGTCGGTGATGTCGATCTCGTTCGCGGTCCCCACCAGCGCCCGTTCCGCGCTCAGGCTGCTGGTGTTGCCGACCGTCACATACGCGACACTCGCGGAGGCGACATCCGTCGTCGGGTCGTCGGTAATGTGCGTCCCGTCCTCGTTGTGCTGCTCGAGGAGGAACGCCCGCAGCTCCGTAAAGTGCGTGTCCAGTTCCTCGGCCAGCCCCGGCACCAGGGCGAGGAGTTCCGCGTTCTCGACCGCGAACAGCGACATCTACAGCCCCTGCCCCGCCGAGCCGACCACGTCCAGCCGGTTGATCTGCCACTGCGCCGCGGGCGACGACACGTCCGTAAACTGGAACTGCCCCAGCCGCATCTCCGCGCCGATGAAGTTGTCCAGCGGCTTGACGACGTCGGTTTCGCTCGCGGTCGCCGTGAACGACACGCCGGAGACGGTGACGGTCGTCTCGAGCCCCGCGTCCCGAATGCACTTCACGTCCATCGAGGCGTTAGAGACGGCTTTCGCGCTCAGCGCCGCCGCCCGCACTTCAAAGTGCGCGAGCATCCCGCCCAGCGCATACGGGCGCGTCGTGATCGTGGCGGTGTAGGCCACGCTGTTGTCCGTCGTGCCGGTGTCGCACCGATGCACGAGGCTGAGCCCTTCCAGGCCGATGAACGGCACCAGATCGCGGCTGCGCGTGGTGTTGTCCTCGATGTTGTCGGAGAACAGACACATCGTCAGCGCCTTGGCGATGTTGCCGGTCCAGAGCGCCCAGCCCTTGCGGACACCATCCGCGAACGTGCGCCCCTTGTCGGCGTGCAACACGAGCCGCTTCGTCGGGGTGTTGTCGCTCTCGACGGCGAGGTTCCAGAAGACCTGTTTCTTTTTCGGGTAGTAGAGCGACGAGCACGCTACCGCCGTGGCGTCGAGGTTCAGCGTCTCCCAGGTCTTGCGGAGGTCTTCGCCGCATCGCTTGAACCCGCCGATCCCGATCCGGCACGGCCCCTGCTTCTCGTCAATGAAGTAGATGCAGGGCTGGCCGGTTTCATCGACGCCCGTCACGACCGAGCCGTGAATCGCCCCGATGGCGTCGGTTTCACGCTTTGCCCGGTAGGCCGCCGTGCGCTTGCCGCTGCGCGTCAGCTTGTAAATCGCCTGCTGCTTGAAGACCCAGATCCCGCCGAAGATGGCCGCCGCGCCGGTAATCGGGCCGTACTGGTAGGTGTCGAGGTCGAGCGTCGGATCGGTGTCCGTCTCCATCCGCTCGTCGTTGCCGTCCCCGTCCGCGTTGAACACGGGCGACCAGCCCACGCGCGAGGCCAGCGCGTCGTCGTCCCAGCTCCCCAGCCAGATCAGCCGGTCTTCGTCGGTGACGAGATAGCGCGCACTCCACGCCAGCGCGTAGTCGCCCACGTCCTCCGACTGCACGCCGCTGGAGTAGCCCGCGCCGTCAGCGGTGGAGTCGTCATACGTCGTGGTGGCGACCACCGTGGTGGCGAGGACATAGAACGTGCTGTTATCCGTGCTGGCTTCGAGTTCCCAGTGCGTCTCGCCTTCGTTGATGGCCGCGGGCTTGGTGACGCGCACGGCGCCGGCGCTCGTTGGGTCGAACGTCAGGACGTCGGACGGCTCGCTGCGCCGGAGGACCGTGCTCCCCGACTTTTCGATGTAGCGCACCCGGTAGTAGCGGACGGTGTTGATGGAGCCCGCGCCCTGGTTCGCCGCGGTCGGGGCCGCGGGTTCCGCGAGGCCGGAGCGCCGCATCGTCGTGCCGTCCCAGACGTGCAGCCGATCGACGTTGCTCTTGTAGGCGAAATGAATCTTGCCGTGCAGGGTGACGGCCTGCCAGCGGTACTGCGTCAGCCCTGTGAGCGTAGGCGTGTCGGAGATGGTGACTTCCGTCCATGCCGTCGTTTTGTAGCCGAGCTTCGCGGTGCTGGTGCCGGTGACCCCCAGCGCCCACAACTGCGCGGCCGTGTCGTCTGCGGTCGGCAGATGCCGGAACAGGAACGTGACCCGGTCGCGGGCCGAGAGGAACGACGGCAGCGTGATCGCGGACGTGCCGAGCCGCCGCTCGCCGAGCAGCGAGTCCACAAACTCGACGTTCTGAGCGAGCGTGCATTGGTCTTCGGGCAGACCAATGGCGGGGTCGGTGTTGTTCATGCCCCCGCGGAGCGACAGGATGGTGAGATCAGGCATCGGCGCGATACATGCCTGAGAAGTAGAACGTGGAGGTGTTGGTGCAGTTGGTGTCGTCCAGCGCCGCACGGCCCGTGCTCGTGCTGCGCCACAGGTTCATCGTCGTGGAGCCTTCGTTCACGACCACATCGATGTTGCCGACGAGGGTGCCGCCCATGTTGGCCGCCGAACAGGCGAGCACCGCGGCATATGAGCCGTGCGTCGTGAAAGGCTGGCCGACGATCGTCGCCACACCCGTTGACGAGCCCTTCGCCGTCAACACGATGTTTCCCTGGATAAACACCACCTGGCCGAACTTCACGTACGAGCCGGTAAACGTCCCCGTCATGCCCGTGTTCCCGCCACCGAACCGCAGGCCCGGCGTCCACGTTCCCTCTTCGTAGTCGTCGAAGGTGTTGGCGTTGCTCGAGGCGTTCTGCGTGCCGGGGAAGACGATCTGCCCCGCAGAGGCCCCCGCGATGTTCAGCGGCCCCGCCAGCGTCAACGTGTCGGAGGTCTTGTTGTAGGTGAGGCCGGCGTCCCCGCCCAGCGCCGTCCCGCCGTCGTTGAACTGGACTTGGGTGTCGCTCCCGCCCGCGGGTGGGGCGACCCACGTCGCATCGCCGCGCAGCACCTTCGTGGCATCGCCCGTGGCCGGGGCCGGCACGAGCCCCTTGGTGCCGCCGCTGCCGCTGTCGCCGACGAACGTATTGAGCAGGGCCGTGGCCTGCGTGGCGGTCAGGTCTTCGGGATCGCCTGTGCCCGCCGTGGTGCGGCCCTTAAACGTCGCCGTCGCGACGTTCGCGAGTCGGGCGTTCGTGATGGCGTCATTCGCGATGCCGATGCCGCCGGAGCCGGTGAACTCCAGCCCGTTGCCGACCGTGAGTTGCTCGCTCTCGCCCGTGCCCGTGGTGTCGCGACCGATCAGCCGATCCGTGGTGACGTTGCCGACGCCCTCGACAAACAGATTCGGCACATACGCCGAGGTATCCGTCACCGCGAACGGCGCGGACGGATCGCGGTCGAACGTGATCAGGCCGGTCTGGGTGTAGGCCGAGCCCCCGACGTTGCCCCCGCCCCCACCACCCCCGGTCGCGCCGGAGACGGAGCCGCCACCCTGCCGCGTGCTGTAAGTCGGGCTGTCGGCGAGGTAGAACCGCAGGTCGGCGAGCAGCTTCTCGGCTTTGCGCTCGTACTCGCGCGCGAGCTTGTCCTTTTCCTTCTTGAGCAGTTCGTCGGCGAGCACCGACCACACGAGGATGTCGTGGAACGACTCAGGGAAAATCGGTTCATCCGACCCGCTCAGATCCGAGAGCGTCGTCCAGCCATCCGCCTGCAGCGTATAGGTGGTCTGCGGCAGCGTATCCAGCAACACCGTGACGGAGTCCGCGTCGGTGTTCTTCGTTGCCCAGCGCGTCGGATCGCCCGTGCCCGGCTGGTTGCCGCGGATCTCGTGGATCGACGTTTCGGTCAGCAGGCGAATCGCGTTGGAGTCGGTCGCGTCGATGATGCGGTCGATCTTCTCGATCTCGGTAAACGTGACGGTCTGGACGCCGTTGGAGGTCGAGGCCGATCGCGTGACGAAGCGCGAGGCGTCAAGCCCCACTTGCGACGTGATGCGGCGATAGTGCGCGTTGATCGCAATGCCGAGACGGGTATCCGCGTCGCTGCTGGACAGCAACGAGTACGACTTGATGCGCGTGAGAATCTGCGCGAACGTCATCGCCGTTCCGCCGCGGCGCGCTCCCGCTGCAGCCGCTTCTCCGCCCGCGCCTCATCGCGCCACCGCTTCGCCCGCTTGGCTTCCGACGACTGATACCAATCCATCCGCACCCGTGCGTCTTTCGTCTTGTCCTCGCTGTAGACGTCCGTCCAGCGCATCCACCCCTTGTCCTCGCAGGCCCGCTTGATCTCAGAGTGCGAGTAGTAGGTGCGCGGGGTGCCGTCTTCGTTGCAGAGGCCGTGCTCGATCGTCAGCCCGCCTGGGATCTCATCGGGCCGCACGAAATGCAGATCCCGCCGGGGCTCGAGCGGGCACAGGTAGACGCCGTGCTCGCCCTGATCGATCGGTCGGTAACAGCGGTCGCAGATCATGCGCCTCCGTCCTGGTCTCTTTTGTTGATCCTGGGTTGTTCCTGCCAGTCGGCGTTGTGAATGCCCGGTGTCGCCACTTCCGCGGGCGGGGCATTCGGATCGGGCGCGCTGGGCTGGGCCATCGGCGCGAGACCGAGGCCGAGCGACTGCAGCACCTTGATCGCCGCGGCGAGGTCGTCGGGTGTGCCGGCCTGCTGCGTCCGCATCAGGGTCGCGAGCATCAGCGGATCGTGCAGATCCATCGCTGTGCTGACCGACACCTTGACCGGTTCCGGCGGCTTGGGCTGCGGGTCGATCACCACGGCTTCCGGGTCCACCCCGATCAGGCCCGCCCACTCCTGAATCAGCGGCTTGGGATTGAGATAGCCGCTCTGGCCCCACTTGTTTGTGAAGGCGTCGAGCTGCGCGATGCGCTGCTCCGCATCCAGACGGACGGTGGAATCGACGCGGACGGAGTAACTGAACCCGGTCGCCAGCAACGGCCGCATCTCCCCGAGTTCGTCGGGCAGATCGAACGTGCCGTAGAGCGCCAGATGGCCGGCGAGCACTTCCGCAATCCCGAGCAGGAACTTGCTGACCTTGTCCTGTTCCTGCCCGACGCGGCGCTGGAAGTTGCGCTCGATGATCCCGGCTTCCCGCGCGCTCCGCTCGCCCGCGGCGAAGGCGCCGGCCTGGTTCGTGCCGACCTGCCAGATTTCGGTGAGGTCGTTCTTGATGATCCGGTCGAACTCGAACTTCTCTTGCGGGAAGGACGCCCGCGCCACTTCGCCGATCGCCCGGTCGCCTGGGCCGTTCGTCGGGATGAAGCCCTGAAAATTGCCCTTCTCGAGCTGGGCGCGCGTGTTGGCGCCGATGCGGTTGCTGTCGAACCAGCGGATCGGGATCGAGTGCTTCCGCTGCTGCACCATCGCATCGCGCGAGGCTTCCAGTTCATCGACCTGGAACCGCCCGACCGACGAATCCGACGGCGGCAGGCTGTCGTCGCTGATGTAGGTGAGCGTGCAGACGCGGATCGGGTTCCGCGTGACGCCGACGATCCGCCCGTCCTCGGTGCGATCCTGCCCCTTGTAGGGCTCGTTGATGACCGGCTCGTCGAGGCCGTCCACGAAGACGATCCGCTGCAGCGCCTTGAAGCTGGTTTCGTCGGCGTGGTAGTAGTGCCGCCAGTAGAAGATTTGGGTGTAGTTGACGACGTCGGTATCGCGGAACTTCGTGGTGTCCGTGTTCAGGCTGTTAGTGGTCCCGCCTGTCCGCTTATCCGAGCCCAAGACCTTGTCTTTGACGTCGTCGGTCAGGCCCAACTCGATCTGCGCCTGCGCCCACGTCATCCGGCCGTCTTCGCCCAGCCAGCGCGCCTGGTCGTAGTTGCTGCCGGTGAAGTCGGACGGGATCAGCAGATCCGCCGGGGAGATGCGCGACACCAGATAGCGGATGTCGGCGGTGTCCTCGACGGTCTCGGTCGGCAGCTCCAGCGCACCCGCCGCGAGCGCTGCCTGCTGGTCCGGCGGCAGGAGCGCGGGGTCCACGAGGGTCACTTCGACCGGCCACGTCCGCTTCTCGCAGGACACCAGCACCGCCCCGATGCCGGAGGCGTTGACGATGTCGGCGAGGACTTCTTCGATGGTGGAGCCGACGCCCGCCTCAGCGATGACGTCGTTCAGTTCGCGGCCGAAGATCGGGACGGCTGGGCGGAACTGGTCATCCCGCGGCGTCAGCCGGATTTCGGGCGTTTGCGAGTAGAGCTGGGCGATCTTGGCTTTGGTGAGCGGCCAGTCCTGATTGACCGAGATCCGGCCTTCCGGGCGAACGGTGATGCGGTTGTAGGCATCCGCGGTGCGACCGACCGCGCCCTTCCGCAGATCGACGTTCTCCTGCCACTCCTGCACGCGCTCGTCGCGGCGCTTGCGGGACGCGCTGATGCGCGCCTGCCAGGGTGCCCACTGGCGGTCACTGCCGTGCGGTGTGCGATCGTCCGTGACTGATTCGGCCATGCCGCCCTAAAAAAAGAGGGGGCCGCCCGCATGTTCCGCGAGCCGGCCCCCTGTCACCCCGGAGTGAATGGGTCAGATTGTCGAGCGCCGCTGTTAGGCGACCTGCATCTCGTTCCAGATGCGGTCAATCAGGTCGTCAAAGTCCCGCACGAGCTGCTGAAACCGCATCCGGTCCTGCACCTTCGAGTTGGCGTAGCGCAGATGCACGCCGCCGCGGGCGTCCGTGACCACTTCCACCTTCCCGCCGAGATACCGGCCGGCGCGCAGCTTCGGCGCCCGCTCGATCGTCTCCGGCTTCAGGCCCCGCGCTTCCGCCTTCAAGCCGTTCTGGTACACCGGCTTGGCGAACTCGTCGAAGAACCCCTCGGCGCGCAGCCGCTCCTGAAACTTGGGATGGCCGTAGCCGATTTCCTGCACCGGGGCATTCGCGGCGAGCTGCTCGAGCACCGCGGCGATGCGTTCGTTCGTGTCGGGGGTGTCCTGCTCAACGGTCTGTCGTGCCATAACTCCTCATGCAGAAACGAGATCCGGGATCGGGTCGCCGGGCTGCAGGTTCAGCGATCGCAGCCACGCGGCCCGCAGCGCGAGATCCGAGAGCAACGCCTGCGAGGGCTCGCCGGAGAGGCCGCGCATCTGCGTCCGGGGGAAGAGATGCGCGTGGGCGGTCGGCTCGTCATACCCGTATAGCTGGGGGGCCTTGCAGAGCAGCGACACCGCCGGAATCTCCACCGGAATGCCCATCCCGCGGGCGAGGCCCACGAAGTAGGCCACGCAGGGGTATTCCTCTTCGTATTCGCCCTGGTGTTTCAGTTCCACGCCGTAGACGCTGAGCCGATCGACGCCTTCGTCGAGCGCCAGCGCCAACATCCACGCGATCGAGTTCGTGAACCAGTCGCCGAACCGCTTGATCAGCGCCTGCTTGGGAAACGCCACCGACGCCGGAATGTCGGGATACCGCGCCTGCATGTAGACCGGCGTCCGGCACGCCCGCAGCCAGTCCTCGTACCCCACTCCGCGCTCGTCGGTCTGCGCCCACGCCTGGAGATGCGCGCGGGTGTGCAACTCGAAGTAGCGCGTGACCCGCGGCACCGTGTCGCGCATCGGACCGTGGGTCCAGATTTCGACGGACGGATCGGCGAACGGCGCGCGATGCACCGTTCGTCGATTCCGCCCCAGAATGCAGACGTGCCGCACTACGTCGAGAGCCCGTTGTTGTTGGTCACCTGCGGGTAGTTCGCGTAACACTTCGTGATGTTCGCGGCCCCGCTGTAGGTGTCCGTCGTCATCGAGTAGAGCCCGATGATGGTGTCGCCCGCCACGCTCGCGTCGTCCACGCGCCCAGCGCCGGTATCGATGAACAGGATCGCGTCGGCGGCAACGGTGTCGGAGTTCACCGCGAAGACACCCTTCCGGCCGAACCAGCCGAACTTGGTCGTCGCATCGACGGCTGCGGTCGCAATCGCGACGGGGCCGACTTCGTCGGGCGCCAGTCGCGTGGTGGCGTAGTCCTCATCGAAGACCACGGCATCCCTCGCGGCGCATGACGACACGCCGGGAAGGTAGATGTACTCGTTGCCGGCGTTGTCGTACCCGATTTCCCCCTTCGGATACTTCTGCTCGGCGTCCACATGCGTCGGGGCCGGTCCCAGAAACACCATGTCTGTGTCCTCCCCTTAGCTGAAGATCACGCCGCCGCGCGACCGATTGCGGGTCGCGAGCTGGCAGACCGAGAAGATTTTCATGTTCGACATGGCCGCGTTGACGTGGTCCATGACCTTGCGCCGCTGCCGCCACGCGCTCATCACGACGTAGAGCTTGGTATCCGCCGTGTTGAACATGAACGCCACGTCGGCGTCGTTCGACTCGGACGTGAAGATGTACGGGATCGTCTTGAACGCCAGCTCGGTAAAGCCGCCGTCGCCCTTCGAGACGCTGACGAACCGCTGATTGGCGACGAGCGCCGCCTCGTAGTTGGCGTGCATCGTGGCGTGCCCGACGATGACGTTCGGCTTGCGCCCGCCAGAGCCCTTGGCGCAGGAGTTGTAGAGCGTGACGTAGTCGCCGATCAGCGTCGCGCCCGTGTCGGTGCCCCAGTCCTTGAACTTGTTCTTCCACCAGGTTTCGGTGCCGCTCACGATGGTGCCCACCGTGCCGGTGCCGTCCTCGGTGTAGATGTCCACCAGGGTGTTGAACCCGTCGGTCCCGCCCGTCGCCGCGAACAGCGCGTCTTCGATCGCCTGGTCGTGCGAGGTCAGCGCGTTGTCCACGATGGACGACACGAGATCGACTTTCTGGTTCTTCTCGGAGTTCACCGCCTCGTCGAAGAACGACCAGTTGACCGGCACCACCAGCGGCACGAGGTCATAGCTCGCCGCGGTGAGGACTTCGGTCTTGGTCGTGCTCGTCGTGGTCGTGTCGAGCGCGAGGAAGTCGGCGTTGGGGTTCTGCTTGTAGTCGAGCGTGACCTGGAGGGTCGCGCCGCCCGAAATCTTCTTGACGCCCCCGAGGCGCTCCAGCGACTTCAGGAAGGAACTGTCGGACCACTGGTCCGCAGCCTTGTTTTTCTCGTTAACGACGTCGTCGTACGTCGCCGCCACGAGCTGTTCGAATGGGATGGCCATCGGCCTGCTCCTGTCTCAAAAGCGAAGGTGATCCGCGTCCTCGGTAAGGCCCGAGTCGGCCGAAAACCCTGCTCTGAGGGGGCAGGCCCCGAAATGCCTAGGGGTCGCGACACTAAGGCAGTCGCCGCCACCACGACTATACGCGCGTGCTTATAGTCCTGTCAAGATCATAAATCGTGCTTATGCCCCTCGCTCCAGCCGTGCCAGCGTGCGCGCGGCGATGTCCTGCGTCGAGACGGGGCCGGTGGGCTTCGGCAGATCCGTCGAGCCCCGCGCCACCGCCGTGGATCGCGGCGCCTGCTTCATCTCCGACAACAGCCGCTCGCGGATC